>JBDGPY010000023.1:0-26353 GCA_042219425.1 Haloarcula sp.
CATCGATGGTGCTATCACCAGGCAGAAATTGAGCTAATCGAGTCTTAGTGGATACCTGCGAGAAGGTCGTACGGATGGTTTCGGCGTCGGGCTGTAACGCGCCCACCAGCTCTTCGGCCTCGTCGACCTCATCGTCCGTACAGAGGTCCGTCTTGTTCATGACGACGACGTTCGAGAGTTCGATCTGTTCGACCAGCAGGTCCGAGAGCGGGCGGTCGGCATCGCTGGCAGCCGTTTCGCTCTCATCCGCATCTCCTCCCCCGCGGCGCTCGGGTGTCTCCCCGGCGAACGAATCAAGGAACAACCGTGTATCAAGTACCGTCACGAGCGTGTCGACGCGGTACAGCGCGGCCACCCGGGACTCGGTGGTGAACAATCGGGCGACCGGAGCCGGCTCCGAGATGCCAGACGACTCGACGACCAGCGCATCGAAGTCCCGATTGTTTGCAAGGCGCACGACCGCTGTTTCGAGATCGTCCTGTAGCTCACAGCAGATACAGCCGTTCGAGAGTTCCGCGACGCCGCCATCAACATCGAGTTCCGACCCTTCAGCGATCAGTTCCGCGTCGATGTTGACCGTCCCCATATCGTTGACGAGGACGGCGATGTCGCGGTCTCCGGCCTCGGTCAGCAGATGGTTCAGCAGCGTCGTCTTTCCGGCTCCGAGACTCCCAGAGAGAATCGTGACGGGGATGGTGTCGCGCATACCCTCCGTTATGTGTTGGATGCCTTCAAATCACGCCCCCGTTTCTGGTGGCCGGACATGACCACTAGGGCGAGTCCTGGCGTCCGGCCGCTGTCGGTGGACATCTGCGATAGCTTTTACTCTGTGCCTCTCGGACACATGACCCACGATGGAACTCGCCGACCGAATCGAACGCTTTCGCCGGACGTTGCGGGCGTGGGCTCGCGGACTGTACCACGGCATGATAACGCACCCGGCCTACGAGAAAATCGAGAAAGAGGCCGAGGACATCGAGGACGCGTTCATGCTGGCCTGTTTCCCCGACGCCTTCGGCATCCCGTCGCCGGTGTCGTACTACACAGCCGAACTGCTGCCGTATCTCGAAGATACCTTCGAGGCCTGGGAGCGACGGCTCTGGGACCGGGGATCGTACATCGAACGCAAAGGCCAGCAGTACCACTTCTGATGGAACCGTTCGTCTTCTTCGGTGGCAAGGGCGGGGTCGGAAAAACGACTGTCTCCTGTGCCTACGGGGTGAAATCCGCGCGAGATGGCCTCGACACCCTCGTCGTCTCGACGGACCCAGCCCACTCCGTCACCGACGTGTTCGACCAGCAATTCAGTGACGAACCGGAACCTGTCGAGGGTATCGATAGGCTCGATGCGATGGAAATCGATCCCAAAACAGAGACCCAGCGCCACCTCGACGGTATCCGGAACGACCTTTCCGAACAGGTGTCGGCGGCGATGGTCAACGAAATAAATCAGCAACTGGAGATGGCCCATCAGACGCCGGGGGCCTACGAGTCGGCCCTGTTCGATCGGTTCGTGGATGTGATGCGCAACGCCGACCCCTACGACCGGGTCGTCTTCGACACCTCCCCGACCGGCAGCACGCTCCGCCTGCTCGGCCTCCCGGAGTTCCTCGAAGGGTGGATCGACCGGCTGATGCACAAGCGCGAAAAGAGCATCGACCTCTTCGAGAAGGCTGCTATCGGGAACAATGAACCCCGGCGCGTGATGGAGGGCGACCCGGTGCTCGCACGCTTACAGGACCGCAAGGAGTTCTTCGAGTTTGCCAGCAGAGCACTGCAGTCCGACGCCGCCTTCTTCCTCGTGCTCAACCCAGACCAGCTCTCGGTCAACGAGACGCGGCGCGCCATCTCCGAGATGAAAGAGCGCGACCTCTCGGTCCGCGGACTCGTCGCGAACAAGCTCACACCCAAACCGGACCCTGTGGAGGAGGGGCGTGGGGCTCGTTATCTCCGGGACCGGGTCGCCACGGAAACCGAACGGCTCCAGGAGGTCCGCGAGACACTCGACCCGCCACTGGTCGCGGAGATCACAACACGGACCGCAGAGGTGAAAGGCGACCTGCTCGGGGATGTTGCCGCTGAACTCAATGTCGAGACCGACACAGAGGCACCGACGGTCGTCTGAACTGGTGGTTCACCGTTCATATACGGGCCGCACCGACTGATCCGAAATCAGATATTAAATTCGACTGAGAGCTAATATCGGATGTCCGAGCCGGTTTCAGCGGACCTGGGAAGTGTACGGAATAGACAATAAGTATTAATAGCCTAATGTTGGTTACCATTCATGCGTAACTATGACACAGGTAATCTGGATCGTACTGGCTGTACTGACGACGTTCAGCATCGGGTATCTGGGGTATTCGAAGTACCTCGCGCGGTTCCTCGAACTCGACAACGAGAACGAGACACCGGCGCATAAATACGAAGACGGACAGGAATACGTGCCGTCGAAGAAACCCGTACTGCTGGGTCACCACTACTCCAGTATCGCAGGTGGGGCACCGATTGTCGGACCGATTACAGCAGGCGCTGTGTGGGGGTGGGTTCCCGCACTCCTGTGGATCGCCATCGGCAACCCGCTGATGGGCAGCGTCCATGACTTCGTCTCGCTGTCGGGCTCGCTCAGACACGAGGGGAAATCAATTGGGTACATCATCGGCGAATACATCGGTGAGGGCGGCAAGAATATGCTGCTATGGTTCGCGTTCCTCACCATCATCCTCGTCGTCGCGGTGTTTGCGCTGGTGGTCGCCATCGTCTTCGACGCGTTCCCACAGGTGACGACCGCGAGCTTCATTTACATCGCACTGGCGCTGGTGTTCGGCGTATACCTGTACCAGCTTAATGGACCATTCCTGCCGGGCACAGTTCTGTTCGTTGCCGGTGTGTTCGCCGGCGTGTACGTGGGGATTCTGAACCCCGTTGCCCTGTTCCCGGCCGTTGGCGACGCGAGCTACCCCGCAGGGACGCTCGTTCTCGCGGACGTCCTGAACCTGGGTAGCGGACAGTGGATCCCCGGGTCCTCCGCGACGGCGATGAACCCCAACCGTGCGGCGTGGGTTCCGATAATCATGCTCTACGCGGGCATCGCGAGTGCGCTCCCGGTCTGGGTGCTCCTCCAGCCGCGTGACTACCTGTCGTCGTTCCTGCTGTACTCGGGCGTCGGCGGGACGCTGCTGGCGGTCGTCGTCGGCACCATCCTCGGCACGTCCTCGGAACCGCTGGTCGTTGCGGACTCGCTGGGTGCGTTCAACGGCTTCTGGGGCGTCGAGGGCGCGGGACTCGCGCCGTTGTTCCCGCTGCTGTTCATCACCATCGCCTGCGGGACGATCAGTGGCTTCCACTCGCTGGTGTCCTCCGGAACGACAGCCAAGCAGTTGAACAAGGAGACTGACGCCCGCCTCATCGGCTACGGCGGGATGCTCGGCGAAGGGCTGCTGGCCTCCGTGGCGCTCATCACGCTCGCTGTGGCCGGCTTCGCCGACCCTGCCGGTGGTATCGGCGCTGCGCTGCCGAACTTCGCCACCGGCGGCGGGATCATCCTCACCAGTCTCGGTATCCCCGAGACCTTCGGTGCGCCGTTCATGGCGCTCGTGCTTGTGAGCTTCCTGCTCACCTCCACAGATACGGCCGTCCGGCTCGGCCGCTACATGATGGAGGAGATTGTCGGTCTCCAGGCGGGAAAGACAGCTTCCGGCTTCAATATCGGCGGTGGCCTCCGCTCGACGCTCGGTGAGATCGGCCGTGGGCGCTACACGAATCCACTCGTGCAGGCGATTCCGGCCTATCTGATGGTTATCTCCGGCGAGTGGCTCACGCTGTGGGCCCTGTTCGGTGGCGCAAACCAGCTGCTCGCGGCGCTGGCGCTGCTGACCGCGACCGTCTGGCTCGCCAACTGGGACGAAAGCAAGCAGCTCTACTCCACAGGTGTGCCGATGGCGATTATGACGACAATCACCATCATGGGACTGGCCTGGCTGGCGTTCTACAGCAACCTCTATCAGAACATCATCCAGGGCGGTGCCGACGGAGGGGCGGCGATTGCTTCCTCGGTCGTCCAGATGGTGTTAGCGATGGTCCTCATCGGCCTCGCGCTGGCGCTGGTCAAGAAAGGCTACGACAACATCAGTACGGTCCGCGGACGGGCTAGCGGAACCGCAGTCGAACCGGGCGACGACTGAACAGCCGACCCCTTCTCCGTTTTTTCAACGTCGGCAGCGGTAGCTACGCGTCCCGCGTGACCGCCTCAAACAGCGGCGCAACGCCGTCTGGGTTGGTCACCATCGCTGTCACCGAATCCTCGCCGGCGCGGACTCGAACCCGAGCAAGGTCCTGCTCGCTGCCATCGATTGTCGCCGTCGCCGCCAGCTGTGACGTCTCAGTCCCGAGCAGTGTCGCTGCTCCGTCCTCGCTCCATTCCGAGACGGAGCCGACATCTGCGTCGGTCGCGAGCCCGACGAGGCGCGCGTCGTCCACCGCCGTCAGCGGATCGCGTATCACTTCTGGCTGGTCGACGACCTGTACCGCCGGCGCGGTCAGGAGTCCGAAGCGATTGCCGGCTGGCCCTTCGTACACCCGCCGGAAGACCGTCGCGATCACGTCCTGTCGCGATGTTAGCTCCACGTCGCCGGAGAAATCGACTGTCACTGTCGTCTCGATGGTCGGCGTATCTTCGACGATCACGGAGTAGTCGCTCGATTCCGGGAGTTCTGCTGGCGTGGTTGCGCTGGCTTCGATGGGTTCGCTCTCCTCAGGCAGAACGCTACAGCCCGCGAGGCAGGCGGTGCAGGTGACAACGAAGCCGCGGCGCGTCAGCTGAGCGATCACTGCCAGAACCGTCTGGCAAGCCGCGAGAGCACACCCTCCTCCGGCGTTGTCACGTCCTCCCAGAGGACGAACGCCTCGACCACGTCGGCGGCGTCACCAGCGACGGCGTCCTGTTTGTCGGGCACGATGACGCCCAGATTCACCTCGTAGTGGCCGTAGTAGCCGAACTTCAACAGCGTCCGCTCGCGCTGTCCGTCCACGAACTCCCGGACGTCCGCTGGCAGTTCGTCAGCGATGAGGACGAATGTGAAATCGGTCCGGTAATGCTCCTCGTTTGCGGTCACGCGCTCCTCGGCCAGGTCGTGTCCGAGGGCAACCAGCCGCTCCAGTTCGCCGACCGTCGGTCGGTTGACCCGGCGGGCGTAGAGGTACTCTTCTGACTCGTGGTCGCCGTAGGACAGCGCCGGGTGGAAGAACTGCTTCTGGTTGAGCACCCGCATCTCTCCGTAGAGGTCCCAGCTGTCGCCCCGGAGCCGGTGGTCCCGCTCTAGCGTGTAGTTGTACATCAACCGGTCGCTGACCCGGTCAAGATAGGGGTCGTCCTCCCAGTGGGGCACCTCCTCGACGATTGCATCCGGGAGCTCCGATTTCGGGACTGCGCCAGCAATCGGATCCTCCCAGTCGGCGGCCCCGTAGTCTGTCGGTTCTGATTCGGCCCCCTCGCTCATTGCACTGGCCCGCATGTGTATTCGGTTCGTCTCACCGGGCCGGGTGTCGGTTCCATGACGCGGTAGCTCATACCACGGATATGCTGTGTCGCCCGCATAAACGCGTCGGTCGGTACGCGCTCGTTCGCGGCCCGTACACGACCGCCTCGGCAGGTTTTTTGATGCTGGCTACTGAATCATTCAGTAACTATCATGTCTAAAGACACCGAAGCCTGCGGCCGCTGCTCGATGTCCGTGGTCGTTGATGCCGTCGATGAGACGGACGGCGAGCAGGTACGGGACCCGTTCGGCGACGACCGTATCGAGGTTGATCAGCGCGACATCGAACGCGTCTCCCCTGAGGCGTGGATGGGTCGGCTGTCGACCAGGATCAACGAAGCCGTAAGTCGCTTCGTCTGGGGTCGCTGACGTGGCCGGCTTCAGAGGGCTGTACCGATGATCCAGAAGAGCCCGTAGCTCAGGCCGAACGCCAGCGCGAGCGACCCGATCCAGGCCAGCACTGTCTTGCCCATCTTCTCACGGCTGACTTCACCGCCGCCAGCGGCCGCGCCGGAGCCGACGATCGCCGAGACGATGATTTCGTTGAACGACACCGGAATCCCGAAAAAGACAGCTGTCTGGGCGATGATGAAACTCGGAATCAGCGCCCCGATGGACCGCCGCGGGCCGAGAGACGAGTAGTCCTGAGATAGCGCCTTTATCATCCGTGGCGCACCGGTCCACGAGCCGATGAGGAGCCCGAACCCACCGAACAGTAGGATTCCGGTGATGGGAATCGCCGCTGTCGGCCCTTCCCCGAGCAGGGGGAGCAGCGGTCCCAGCGCTAGGCCGACCTGGCTCCCGCCCGCAGAGAAGGCTACGAGTCCGCCCATCACGAGGAGGAAGTGCTGCTGGCCGGCCGCTGCATCCGCACGGATGTCGAGGTACAGCAGTCCCGCTGCGACCGCCCCGACGAGCAGCGTCACGACCACCATCGTCGGGAGCGTCGGCGTCCCAGCTGCCCGCGCGACGGCCCGCGCAACCGACACCTGCTCGCTCCCCGGTGCAAGGAGGACAAACTCGACGTTCGACAGAATCGCGCCAACCAGTCCACCCAGCACCGGGACAAGCCGTTCCTCCATGGTCGCCTCGTGCCGGAGTGACCACGCCGTGACGAAGGCGATGCCGCCGCCGACAAAAGGGGTCGCGACCCACAGAGAGAGGATTTCGATGTACTTAGCTGTCGCCGGTTGGCCACCCATCGCCAGTCCGACACCGACGACGGCGCCGGTGACGGTAAACGCCGTCGCGATGGGATAGCCAGTGAAGATACCGATGGCGACCAGCACCGCCGCAGTCAGCAGTGCAACGATGGCGGCAATGGCCGAGAGGCCACCGCCGCTCGGAAACACGACGAGTTCGCTGCCGACGGCCTCGGTGACGTTGGCCCCCTGCAGGATCGCGCCAGCCAGTCCGAGAATGCCCACGAAGAACCCGGCCCGCATCACCGAAATCGCGTTCGCGCCGACCGCCGGTGCGAACGGCGTGGACCCGGAGGACCCGGCACCGATGGCCCAGGCCATAAACAGACTTGCTACTGTCGCTATAAGCAGCGTCACGATCGTACTCGTCGCGACCATCTGTCACGCCGTTTGCCTTGCCCCACAATGAGCCTACCGTTCGCGTGGCCGGCTCGAAGCGTGGCTGTTTGTACCCGCCGTCGGCCAAACGTTCAGGTAGTAGCCTGTGGGTAGATTCTGTATGTCTCCCGCAAATGAGACTGTCCGCGTCTGGCTGGTCGAACGGACCTACTCCGACGACGAACAGAACCTCATCATCCTCACGTATGCGACGCCGGACGGCGAGCAGTACTTCCGCAAGGAGCGCGCCCTGACCTCGTATTCAGACGTTCGGGACACGACGGCCGCCGTCGATGCCGTCCCCGACAACCTCGGCTCCGTCGATGACTCCGAGTTGCAGTCCCAGTACGCCGTTGAAGCAGCACGGATGGCCGAGAACCACGACCCCGACGACGTTATCTAAAGGAGAGACAGCGCGAGTTCCCCGCCCCACCGTGGGCGGGGGTGAAGCGCGTGCGCTCGGCTGCGTCCCTGTTTTCAAGTATCGGGACGCCCTACTGTGATATGGAACCCATGTTATCGGCCTCGCAAAACCCGCGCACCCACTCCGGGATAAGACGCGGTGCGCCGGGCCTGTGTCGCGCCCTCGTGAAGGGGCGGACGCCCACGGACACACCCGCCACGGCAGCAACAGACGACCTCTGTTGCGGTGGCACTCTCGGTGTGTTCGGGTGTTACTGGTTCCACGCGAGTCCCCGCAGGGACGAGCGCGGGCGGAATTAAATTCGCCACCGGTCGTTCCGCTGGCCTCGTGCCAGAGACCACGGCGAAGCCACGGGCCACCGCGCCCGTGGTACTTCACCGGTTTGAGCGGACCCACGCTCAGTTCGGCTTCGCCTCTCGGACACAAAACCGATGCCGGTGACAGGGTCGCCGCCTTAGTTCGTTTTTGCGTCTGCGATGCTGGAAGCCGATGCCGCTCGCCCGGCGGCGAGCTTAGTTCGTCTTCGCATCGGTCTCCTCCCCTGTCTCCGTCGCATCAACACCTTCAGCGGCTTCGGCAGCCTCGGTAACTTTCTCAGTGTCGACGTGCCACCGGTCGACGGCCTGTTCGAAATCCGCGAGCTTGTTGGAGACGCGCATCTTCAGGTCGTCGTCGTTGACGTTGACCTCGAAGACGTACTCGGGTCGCTCCTCGTCGCCGGTTCGGCGGAGGTTCGCACTGATAAGGTCGTTGTCGAAGTAGTAGGGGGCGATCTGTGTCATCACGTTGCGATAGACGGTGTCTTCGACCTTCCGGAGCGCTTTCCGGCTGGCGGAGTCGGCCGCGCGGGCGACATAGTCGACGGACTCGCTCCATCGCTCCATCGCTTCGTCCGGCTCGTCGAGGCTCTCATAGGACTCGCTCAGTTTCTCACCGGCGGTCTGGAGGTCCTCGTCCGGCTCCTTTCCCGCTTGCTCCCCTTTTCCCTCGTCGACACTTGCCTGTTCGGCAGTCTTCTCGCTGACGTCCTCGTCGAGTCGCTCGTGGCTCTTTGGCCGCCATTCGTCGAACTCGCTGAGGGCGTCGTCATCGATGTCTTCATCGGAGGCGATGTCTTTCAGCGCTTGCGTGATGCGCTCGCCGTGTTCGACGATATCGACCCAGCCACCGTGTGTCTTGAAGCCTGAAACGCTCTCTTCAATGTCTGCCATGGTATAACAGTTCGGTCTATGACAGCCGTAGCGGTTTTTTCGGGAGGCTGTCCATCTATACACAGCGGATTGCTGCTCAGTGCGGTTAAACGTTTCCGCTGTGATGAACTGTTGATCGAACTACCGCTGAGGATCACGATATCGGCATACCACAGCACCGCGTGACATGACTGAACACTACTCCCAGAGTTCGCCACGCTCCGCCGTGCTTCGCCACGCTCCGCCGTGCTTCGCTCAATGCCGAACAGCTACTTATACGGGTCGCTCGTGAATATTCGTGTGATGTCATCCGCACTATTCGTTGTAAGTGAACAGGGCTACTGGGGTGAGGAATGTATCGAACCGCTGACAACGCTGTCCGATGCTGGCGTGGAAATAACGGTGGCGACACCGACCGGCGAGCCGCCGGTGCTGGACGAGCGGTCCGTCGACCCCGAGGAGGTCGGCGAGGATTTCTCCGAGCACGTTCGCGAGGTTCACGAGACTGACGAGCGCCTGAACGACCCGATTCCGCTGGCACAGGCTGACGCCGACGACTACGACACTGTCGTGTTCCCCGGCGGCCACGGCGCAGAGTGGGACATCACACAGGACGTTCACGCCCGTGAACTGCTGCGTGAGAGCGTCGCCGGCGACGACGGGAAAGCGCTCGTTGTCTGTCACACGGTCGGTATTCTGGCGTTCACCAGAGACGCTGATGGCGAGTTCCTCGTTGACGGCCGGTCGGTCACCGGTTTCCCGAACGCCTGGGAGGAGGGGATCGTCGACGAGAACGACCTGCTGCCTGACGGCCGGAAGCTTCCGTACTGGGTGGAAGACGAGGTGAAGGCCGCCGGCGCGGACTGGGACGCCGAACTCGATGCCGACACGAGCGTTACTGTCGACGGCGACCTCATCACGGCCCGTGGTCCACCGTCTTCAGGCGAGGCTGCTCGAACGCTGCTCGCGGAACTCGGTATCGAGTCACAGGCATAGGCGGGCAACCGTGATTGCCGGCCGCAGTCGTGCTATCAGACTGGCTGAATTTTCCAGGGAATAGTATATCTCACCTGCGAGCATTTTCTCACCTGGTTCCCGTCCCGGGAAATACGCTGTCACACGATACCGTACAATATAGTCAAATACTGACTGTATAATAGCTAACATTCTTGAACACCCCGTGCAACGTAGACATACGTATGACTAACAACTCCACGCGTAGACGGTTCCTCAAGACAACAGGCGTCGCAGGTGTCGCGGCCCTTGCCGGCTGTGGCGGCGACGGTGGTGACGGCGACACGGAGGCTGAAGGCGGAGAGGGCGACATGACGGAAACCGAAGGCGGAGACGGCGGCGACACGGAGACCCGACTTTCGTGGCACGCCGGCGGGACTGGTGGGACCTACTTCCCGCTCTCGAACGAGTTCAAGACGATTGTAGAGGACAACACCGACTTCACGCTGAACGTCCAGTCGACCGGTGCGAGCGTCGAGAACGTCGGCAGCCTCGCCAGCGGCGACGCCGACTTCGCGCTCATCCAGAACGACATCGCCGCTTTCGCAAAGAACGGGACCGGCATCGACGCGTTCAAAGGGAATGCTGTCGAGAATCTCCGCGGCGTCGCGACCCTGTATCCCGAGACGATTACCGTGGTCACTCTCGCTGACACTGGCATCACCTCACTCTCTGACCTCTCGGGGAAGACCATCAACACTGGTGACCTCGGGAGCGGGACGCAGGTCAACGCGCTCCAGATTCTCGAAGCGGTCGGTGTCTCCGATTTCACCGAGCAAAACGCCTCGTTCTCGCAGGCTGCGGACCAGCTCCGAAACGGTGACATTGACGCCGCGTTCGTCGTCGGCGGGTGGCCCGTCGGTGCCATCGAGGACCTCGCAAACACCAACGACCTCGTCATCGTCCCGATCGAGGGAGAGAACCGGACGGCTGTCAAGGATGCGGCCTCGTGGTTCGCTGACGACACGATTCCGGCCGGAACCTACACCGGCGTCGATCAGGCCGTCGAGACCGTTGCCGTTCAGGCGATGATCGCGACGAACGCCGAACAGCCCGAGGAAACGGTCGAAACGGTTACCGGCGCTATCTTCGACAACGTCGGCGACCTCTCCATCAAGACGGACTTCATCAGCGCGGACTCCGCGCAGGACGGGATGTCCATCGAACTCCACCCCGGCGCTGCGGCCTACTTCGACGCATAGGATCGCCTGCTAACGCGAACCGTATCGCCTGCTAACTGTCTTCTACCACGCGGCAACCGAAATGAGACGACGATACGCCACCATCGTAGCGCTCGTTGCACTCCTCCTCGTCGGGACTGTAGCGACGCTGCCCGGCGGACGCGCGCTGGTTGTTGAGGACGCCGAGACGGGCGAACAGTACATGCGGGTCCCGGTTGAGGACGGGACTATCGTTGCCCTCGAATACATGCACAGCGTCGAGAAGACTCGTGTCTACGACGAGTACACCGTTCGGGGCGACCATCTCGAAATGACCCGCATGGAGTTCGAGTCCTTTGGGTGGGGACTGCCAAGCAGGGCGAATGTCTCCCGGGAAGACGGGATGTACGTCTTCGACCCGCCGGGTAACTACACACGGGTGACAGTCTCACCCGGTGACGTCGCAGGTCACAAACTTCACGTCGGAGCCGAAACCTACGATTTGGTAGCACGCACTAACGGGCGGTCGGTGCATCTCCACGTGACGCGGCGCTCGGTGCTCGGTGCTGCGACGGACCATCTCAATACATGACTGACGACATACGCTCTGACGAAGAAGCTGTATCGGACGAGGAGGTCGAGGAAGTCCTCCTGGAGATTGAGCGAAAGCGGTCGCTCACCGGATGGGCGGCCATCGCTGTCGCGCTCATCGGCATCACCTTTTCTGTCTTCCAGATGTGGCTCGCTGCGAAAGGGTTCGTCCTCTCTGTTTCACTCCCGGGTGTCGGTGATGTCGTGTTCGCATCCCTGCAACTTCTCCAGATCAACGCTGTCCACGTCTCGTTCGGCCTCGTCCTGACTTTCCTGCTGTATCCCGGCAGTACCGGCGACGGACCCCTTTCCCGGCGCTGTATCGCCCTCGGGTCGTGGGTCGACGCGAAACTCGGCGAATCTCACCCCGTGACCCGTATTGTTCACGCCCTCGGGGCCGTCCTCGCCTGGGTGTTCCTAGACTCGGATATGGACCGCGTAACGCCGACAGACGGGATCTTCATCGCCCTCTCGGTACTGTCGGCCGCGTATTTCATCACCGACTTCGACGAGATACAGCGAATGCGCGCGCTGGGCGTCCAGAACGGTCGGCCGATACAGGAGGTGTTCACCTTCCTGGAACCAATTGCGGGGCTGCTCGGGCCGCTTGCAGATACCTCCTATGCGTTCGTACTCGGTGCTATTGGCGTTCTCCTCGTGCTTGAAGCGACCCGCCGGGCGATCAGCCTCTGGCTGATGGTTATCGTCGCGGCGTTCGTCGTCTACGCTCGCTTCGGTGTCCTCATTCCGCAGGACGCCGCCTATATCGGCGTCCTCTCAATCCCGGAGTTGTCCTGGCCCTCTATCATCCAGAACCTCTGGTACAACACCGAAAACGGCGTGTTCGGGATACCGGTCACCGTTTCCGTCCAGTTCATCTACATTTTCATCCTCTTTGGCGCGTTTCTGGAGATGTCCGGCGCGGGACAGTGGTTCATCGACCTCGCGTACGGTGCCACGGGGACGCGCAAAGGTGGCCCGGCGAAGGCATCCATCCTCGCGAGCGGATTCATGGGAACCATCTCCGGGTCTTCCATCGCTAATACGGTGACGACCGGCGCGTTTACTATTCCGCTGATGAAGCGGTCCGGGTATTCGCCGGAGTTCTCCGGCGGTGTTGAGGCGTCGGCGTCCTCAGGCGGCCAGATTCTCCCACCGGTTATGGGAGCGGCCGCGTTCCTCATTGTCCAGTATACGGCGACGCCGTTCGCCGACGTCATCGTCGCGGCGACGATTCCGGCAATCGTCTTCTTCTTCGGTGTCTGGGTGATGGTCCACTTCGAGGCGGTCAAAGAGAACATCGGTGGACTCGATCCTTCGGAACTGGTGGACATCCGCAGCCATCTCCGGAGCGGATGGTTCTACCTCGCACCCCTCGTACTGTTGCTGTACTACCTTATCATCGAGCGGTTGTCAGTCGCCCGCTCGGCGTGGTTCACCCTCATCGCTGTCGGTGCACTCATCACGCTTGTCGCGGCCTACAGCGACGAGACGCGGGGGCGACTCGGGGCGATACTGGCCGTGCTGTTCGGTGGTACCGTCCTCTCGCAGTTCCTGTTCGGGGCTGGACTTCTCGATGCCCTTGCCGGCGGCGGGACCGGGTCACAGTCGATTATGGCTGCGCTTTCGGCGACTACCGGCGAACTCGGTACGCTGGTGATCCTTGCAGGTGTCCTCACGCTTGCCACTCGGCCGAGACTTGACGCGCCGCTGCTGTCGTTCGATAATGCTGTTGACGACGCGGCTGAGACGACCGCCGACTCCATCGGACGCCCGGATCTTGGCTCCAACGGGATCTACAAGCTCGGCGTCTTCCTCGGCAAATCGATGGAGAGCGGGGCTCGAACTGCGGTTCCAGTTGTCATCGCCGTCGCTGCTGCAGGCATCATCCCAGGCGTTATCAGCGTCTCTGGCCTCGGTCCGAACCTTGTCGCGCTCATCACGACCGTCGCTGGCGGCTCACTCGTCTTGCTGCTGCTCGTCACCGCGTTCTCCTCGATTATCCTCGGGATGGGGATGCCGACAACAGTGACGTACATCATCCTCGTCTCCCTGCTTGCGCCGGCGCTGACCGAGTTCGGCGTCCCGCTGCTTGCGGCACACCTGTTCATCCTCTACTTCGGGGTCATCGCCGACATCACGCCGCCAGTCGCGGTGGCCGCCTATGCCGCGTCCGGTGTCGCGAAGTCCGACGCCTTCCAGACAGGTATCGAGGCGTTCTCGCTGTCGCTCAACAAGGCCATCGTCCCGTTCGCATTCATCGTCTCGCCGGGAATTATCCTGCTTCGCCGTAACCCTGGTGCCACCGAGCTCGGGGAGAAATACAGTGTCGTCGGGGCCGCTGACCTGCTCGACTTCGGCTACTCGCTCCCCGAGATACTGATTCCCGTTGTCGGCGTGTTCCTTGGCGTCGTGGCACTGGCTGCGACAGTCATCGGGTTCGCGTACGCGCCGGTCTCCCGGGGTGAGCGGGCGGCGTTCGCGGTCAGTTCGCTCCTGCTGATGGCTCCTGGACTTGCGGTGTCGGGAACCTATGACCTCTTCGGACTGCTCGGCCTCGGCAGCGGCGAGATGACGATACTGCTCGATATCCTGCTTCGCGGCGCTGGCCTTCTCTTGTTCCTCTTCCTCATGGCCAAAAACCGCCAGCGCGGCGGTGAACCCGCAGACCGACCGGGAACCGCCGAGCCGGCCTGAGTGAGAACCGTTTAACCCATCGCGGATCAACGGCTCGGATATGCCAATCGAACAGCGCGGCGACGCTTCCGTCGTCACGCACGCGCTGGCGAGAGACGAACTGACGAAGATCCGAGACGTCGAGACCGAACAGGTCGCTTTCCGGAAAGGACTAGTCCGCCTTGGCCGCATCTGTGGCTACGAGATCATCGACGGCCTGATGGAAACCGAGTATACGGAAGTCGAGACGCCGCTGACTCCCACGATGGGTGAGCGGGTCAAGGGGCTCGATGACGTGGTCATCGTCAACGTCCTCCGAGCGGCGACGCCGTTCGTCGAGGGACTGCTGAAGGCGTTTCCTCGTGCCAGACAGGGTGTCATCTCCGCCAGCCGTGACGAGGAGGCCGGGATGAACGACGATGGCGAGTTCCCCATCTCAGTCGACTACGTCAAGCTCCCCGAGATAACCGCGGACGACACCGTCATCATCGCGGATCCAATGCTTGCGACAGGATCGACGATGACGGCGGTGCTCGACTACATCACGTCTGCGAAGACCGAGCCGGAGAACCTGCTCGTCCTGGCAGCGGTCGCCGCGCCTGAGGGCATCGTCCGCGTCTCGGAGGCACAGCCCGATGCTGACATCATCAGCGTCGCAATCGACGACGAACTCGATGAGGACGGGTTCATCGTGCCGGGACTCGGCGACGCCGGCGACAGGGCCTTCCGGACGACGTAACTTCGCGAGTCACAATGCTTTTGTACTATCATTGAATTACCGCATGACACCGCAACTTTTCGTGTCGTTTCAGACAGCCAACCCCGTCGTTTCGCCTGGAGACCGACAGACGGAACTAGGCTGATAGCTCCACCTGAAACTGTGGTGATCGGTGTGTGCGATCGCGGCGACTGACACCCGTCCGGTTGACGAGCGGTGTCGGTCTGTGGTGTGCGGGAGCTTTTCGTGTCGCGGCAGTGCACGTACTGGTATGAGTCGACGCCGATATCGAGTGGCGGACACCGCCCAGCAACTTGTCGGAGGGTTCCTGCTCGCGGGGCCGTTCGTCGTGACTGAGGAGGTGTGGGTTCTCGCCGAGAACATGTCGTGGTATCACGCGGTGCTGGTCGTCAGTATCGTGTTCGCCATCGGCTATGGCGCGCTATACAAGGCTGACGCCGGGAGAGATGTCAATCGCGAGGCGGAGGTGGCCGGCATCCCCGTTCGGTTCGTCTCGTTGATGTGCGTCGCGTTCGGGTCCGTGGCGATTCTGGCGGCCGCACTGACCGCCCCGGAGACGTTTCTCGTCAACGGTGGGATTCTCCCGGACCCGACGCCGATAGCTGTCCTGCTGACGACGCTGAAAGCCACGACAGTCGGCGCGATCTTCAGCGTCGTCGGAGCCGCGACGGCTGATAGCGTGTTCTGACCGGTACCCGCATACTTCTACTACCGGCTGTACCATTTCGAACGAATTCGGGGTGTCGAATATCTTTCCGAACTTACAGCCGGCAGTATTAATTGGTTTCAACTCGCGTTGATGTGCATATGGAGTATACGCTGGCTATCGACAACGCACCGGAGTCCGTTTCGGATGGCACGGGAATCCTGCTCCTCCATCCGAGCACCGGAGAGACGGACCGGCTGGACACGGACTTCCTTTCGACTGATACGGACGCGATGCTCGTCATCTCGACCCGGACCACTGCGCGGGAGGTCAAGCAGAAACTGGAGTACTACGAGGTCGACGAGTCGAAAGCGAGTATCCTCGATACGCTGTCGGTTGAACGCGGCTACACCCGCCGCCAGTCCGAGAGCGTTCGGTACGCCTCGGCTCCGGATGACCTGAGCGGTATTGTCTCCGAAACGGAGACGTTCCTGCAGGATCACGACGGTAAACTGCGCGTGAGTTTCGACTCGCTGACGGAACTCATCTACTACGCCGATGAGGAGGGGGCGCTGTCGGCCGTCAGCGATATCCTCGACCTGCTGGACGAGTACAACGCCGTCGGGATGTTCCACCTCGCCGACGAAGTCCACGACGGGGAGACCGTTGCGGCGTTCCGGGACCTCTTCGACGGCGTCATCGAACTATCGGAGGACGGGAGCGTCACGAGTTCGTTCAACGAGTAACCGGTCGGACTCGGTTCTGCGTTTCCCCTTGCCAACCGCTCGTGACTGCCAAACGGGCTGTCATCGTTTACGCATCCCGAACAGGGCGGCGAGTACCGCGGGTACAGACGCCAACTCGGCGCATGTGGGTTCTTGCCAAACCAATAACCATTAAGAGGGTATAACCCACATAGGGGGTTGTATGCCGGAATGCCAGAACTGCGGTAATTTTGTAACGGCTGACTACGCGCGTGTGTTCACGCCGAACGGGGTCGAAAAGCCCAGGGTCTGTCCGCAGTGCGAAGACAAGATTCGCGACGGGGCAGACGTCCGTGAGGCTCGGTCCACGCGGCGCGGATAGTACAGTTTACTCGGCGCGGGAACTGCCGCCCTGTGACCTGACGGGTGAACTGGATCAGGAACTGCCGCCCTGTGACCAGACGGTTGCGGGGATATTCTTCCCATCTGGCTCTACTCGATAGCGACTGCTCTTCTCGGTGCTGTGTCGCTGCCGTTACGCCAGGGCGTCCGTCAGGACCGCCCGCGCTTCTTCGAACACCGCGTCGGCGCGGTCCGGGTCACGGGCCTCCGCAGTAATCCGTACCAGTGGCTGTGTGCCGCTGGCTCGCAGGAGGAACCACGCGTCACCGAGGTCGACGCGGACGCCGTCGAGCGTCGTCACGTCGTCATAGGACTCGGTCACTGTTTCCCGCACGCGATCCATCACGTCCTGCTTCGCGTCGGTTTCGACGCTGTCCCGGCGGATGGGGTAGTCTGGCACGTCCGCTGCACGGTCGGCGAGTGACCGTGCGCTGTCCAGCGCGGCGACGGTACAGGCTGCCAGTGGCCCGTCGGGGCACAGCGTCCGGTCGGGCCAGATCCACGCGCCGCTTGGCTCGCCGCCAAAGGCAACGCCGTCCTCGCTCGCGGCCTCGGCGACGTACACGTCTCCGACTGGCGTGTACTCGACAGCTACGTCGGCAGCGGCGAGGTGGTCTGCGACGGCGAGGCTCGTGTCGACCGGTACGGCGACCCGCTCGCCCGGTGACGCTGCGGCGCGGGCGAACACGGCCAGCAGCACGTCGCCAGAAAGGAATGTTCCATCGGCCGCCACCGCCCGCATCCGGTCAGCGTCGCCGTCGTGTGCGATGCCGAGGTCCGCGTCGGACTCGGCCACAAGCGTCGCCAGAGCGTCACAGTTCTCCGCTTTCGGCTCCGACGGACGACCCGGGAACGAGCCGTCGGGCTGGCTGTTGAGCGTCTCGACGGCACAGCCAAGTTCTTGCAGCGCATCGACGCTGACCCGGCCTGCGCCGTTGCCGAGGTCCACGACGACATGACTATCGAGGTTCATTTGGCCGACTTCCGCGACCAGCGCGTCGACGTGGCGTTGCGTGGCGTCCCGCGATTCGATTTGCCCGCTCTCATCCCAGGCCGCTGGCTGGAACGCGTCCGTTTCGAGTCGTTGCTCGATTGTCGCACGCCGGTCCGCGTCGAAGGCCTGTCCACTGGGCTGCCAGAGCTTGATGCCGTTGTCCTCCGGTGGGTTGTGGCTCGCCGTCACCGCGACGCCGGCGTCGGCATCCTCCCAGGCCACTGCTCGTCCGATAGTCGGCGTCGCCGCACCGCTGAGGTCGACCACGTCGACGCCGCTCTCGCGGAGCCCAGCAACCAGCGCCGCTTGCAGATACTCGCCACTCTCGCGTGGGTCCCGGCCCACGACCACACGCTCGCAGTCGATACCAAGCGACCGTCCCACGGAAAGCGCGAGGCCGGCTGTGACTGTCTCACCGACGGGGCCACGGATCCCGCTTGTCCCGAACTGTGTCATTACTGGCTCCTGCGGGGGGCCGCGGTAAAATCCATCCGGCATCGAACAGGTCTCCCGGACCGGGGTCGGTTCCGTCCACTCACTTCGTTGGCGACCAGTCACAGGCTGTCCCGGTGGTCAGGTCGGCCGCGTCGATGTGGGCCGACAGACAGCCGTAGTTACAGAACTGCGCGGTTGGGTCGCCACCCGGTGACTCGCTGACGAAGACGGGGTCGTGAGCCTCGACTGGACAGCCACAGTACGTACAGTCCGTCATACGGAACCTTGCACCCGGGAAAACAAACGTTTTGTCCGCGTCTATCGACCCTGCACACATGAAACAGGGCGGCTCTGACGCGGCGAAACGCGTAGCGGGGGAATCGGCGGCCGAGGCAGTCGCGGACGGGATGGTCGTCGGCCTCGGCACTGGCTCGACGGCGGCCCACGCTATCCGCGCTATCGGACAGCAGGTTGCTGCCGGACTGGATGTCGTCGGTGTCCCCACGTCGTTCCAGTCACGTGAACTGGCGCGGGACTGTGGCATTCCGCTGGCTGACTTAGACGACGTCTCTGTTGATCTCTCCATCGACGGGGCCGACGAGGTAGCTGACGGCGACCTGATAAAAGGTGGCGGCGCAGCCCACACCCGTGAGAAGGTTGTCGACGAAAACGCCGACCGCTTCCTCGTCGTCGCCGACCCGACGAAGGAAGCGGAACGGCTCTCGGTCCCGGTCCCCGTCGAGGTACTCCCGATGGCTCGCTCGACGGTCACCGAGGCTGTCGACGCCCTCGGCGGCGAGCCGACGCTTCGTCGCGCGGAGCGCAAGGACGGCCCCGTCGTCACCGACAATGGGAACCTCGTCCTTGACTGTGACTTCGGCGGCATCGATAACCCCGAGCAGTTGGCGTCCGAGCTCTCGGCGCTCCCCGGTGTCGTTGAGCACGGGTTGTTCGTCGGCGTTGCCGACGAGATCCACGTTGGCTCCGCTGACGGTGTCTCGGTCCGAGAGCTGTCGGAATAGCTGCCACTAGCCGGTCTTGCGTCAAAAAACGTTGCTCAGAGCGACCTTACAGGTCGCGCGGCTGGACCGTCTTGCGGTCGTTCTCGTCGGCGCGGCGGGCTGCGTCCTGAAGCAGCTCCTCGACTTCTCCGTCGAGTGCGTCGTAGAAGTCGGACGCTACGTTCATGTCGTTGAGCTCTTCCTTAACGGCGGCTTTGACGATTAGGTCTGCCATACAGACGAGGTATCGACGGGGGTTACTTATATACTTTCTCCAATCCGTTCGCTCTCGCCGCTATTCCCGGCAGTCTGAGGCGTTATACGGCATGTAACCCCTTATAAATCATCTATTTTGACCTTTTCACAACGTCAAGATACCCGATTTGATCGGAATCAGGCGGCTATAGTTGTGTGAATACGGTCGAGCACCGTTCACGCGCGCACATTCAGGCTCGACCCTGATATGGCTGCTACATCGAACCCGGACCGACGGATAGGAGTGGCCGGGCCGTTGAATAGGGTCCATGCACGAGATACTCGATTCGGTTGCGGCGGGCGACCTCTCTCCGGCGGAGGCCGAGGCAGCACTCGCGGGCTACGCGACGAACGGTGCCGGCCGGTTCGACGCCGCCCGTGAGGATCGCGCTGGCGTCCCCGAGGCCGTACTCGCGGAGGGCAAGACTCCCGAGGAGGTGGCTGATCTGGCGGCGACAGCGATCCAGACGACAGAGCGGGCCATCGTGACGCGGATTGATACCGCTACAGCGACGGCTGTCCGAGAGCGACTCGCGGCGCATGTCCCAAACGCGACGGTTCGGTGGGACGAGCGCGCTAACTGGCTGGTCGCGACCACCCCGGAGTTTGAGCGTCCGACGTTGAATGCCTCAGTGGGAATCGTCACGGCTGGCACGTCTGACGCTATCCCGGCCGGTGAGGCTGCGCTTGTCGTCAGAGAGATGGGCGCATCGGTGACACGTATCGACGATGTGGGCGTCGCAAGCATTGCCCGGACAATCGATGCTGTCGATAGTCTTCGGGATCAGGACGTCCTTATCATTGCTGCGGGCCGCGAGGGTGCGCTTCCCACTGTCGTTGCCGGCCTTGTCGACGTACCGGTCATCGGACTGCCTGTATCGACAGGGTACGGCCACGGCGGCGAGGGGTCGGCGGCGCTCTCGGGGATGCTCCAGTCCTGCACCGCTCTCTCTGTGGTCAATATCGATGCCGGGTTTACAGCCGGCACGCAAGCCGGGCTAATCGCCAGACAGCTCGACAATGCACGGTCATGACTATACCCACGCTGGTCGGACATACCCAAGCATTTGGGTAAAGAGCTATGTGCACGACACGCGTACGTGTATATGTCGGCGGTGGTGTCGCCGACGAACACGATGCCTGAATGTGATCATTGCGGTGCGCACGTCTCAGACCAGTTTGCCCGAGTGTTCGCGGATCAGCGCGGACACATCAGGGCTTGTCCCAACTGCTCGGCGAACGCTGGCATTGCCGAGGTATCGAGAGAGCGCGCCCAACAAGTGTGAGGCCCACTGGGCCACCAGCATCGTGCGATGACTACCGCGCGGAGCCCTTACCACGTGTACATCCTCCGGTGTGACGACAACACGTTTTACACCGGATACACGACAGATGTCGAGCGTCGCGTCCGCGAACACGATGCGGGTGACGGTGCGAAGTATACACGTGGTCGGACGCCGGTCGAACTGGTCCACGTCGAGTCGTTCGACTCGCAGTCGGCGGCGATGAGTCGGGAGTACGAGATCAAGCAATACTCCAGAGTAGAGAAAGAGCGGCTTGTCGACGCTAGCGACGCTGAAACGGCGTTCGACCCCTGAGACGGACAGGGACTTCTTGTGTTCCGATCCCTCGGACTACCGCCGACAACCGACAGAGAGGCGTGACTTTTTGTCGAGGGGCTGGGAACTTCGAGATATGAACAACGATTCGGATGCCGATGCAGGTGCAATCGCTTTCGGGACGGACGGCTGGCGGGCGACTCTCGACGTGTTCACGGAGCCGCGGGTCCGGATGGTGGGGCAGGCAGTCGCCACCACGCTCGCCGAGCGTGGGGCCACCGGGACCGTCGCGATAGGGTACGACGCCCGCGAGACGTCGCCCGGATTCGCCGACGAACTCGCACACGTCCTCCGCGCGAACGGTTTCGACGTGCTCCTCCCCGACCGAGACACGCCGACGCCAGTCGTCGCGTGGACGGTGAAAGACCGCGACCTCGCCGGGGCGCTCCAGATTACGGCCAGTCACAACCCGCCGGAGTACAACGGTGTGAAGTTCATCCCCGGCGACGGCGCACCAGCGCTCCCGGACTGGACGGCCGCCTTCGAGGAGAATCTCGCCGTCCTCGATCCCCTGCCCGAGGACGAGTGGGGCGAGCGAACAGAAGCGGACCTCATCGGCCCGTTTCACGACCACGCGCTCGACTACGCCGACACCGACCTCGACGGCCTGCCGGTCGCCTACGACGCGCTGTATGGGAGCGGCCGCGGCGTCACCGACGACCTGCTGGCCGCTGCCGGCGCTGACGTGACGCGGCTCAACTGCGAACAGGATCCCGAGTTCGGCGGCGGCTCGCCAGAACCGTCGGCTGAGAACGCCGAGGCACTCGTCAAAGAAGTCAGTGACGGCGACGCCGCGCTGGGGATTATCAACGACGGCGACGCCGACCGTATCGGCGTTGTCACGCCTGACCGGGGCTATCTGGATCCGAACCTGTTTTTCGCCGCGATGTACGATTTCCTGCTAGAGGATGGCACTGGCGACGTGGTCCGAACAGTGTCCACGTCCAGTATCGTCGACCGCGTTGCCGAGGCCCATGGACAGGATGTCCACGAGGTCGCCGTCGGCTTCAAGTGGGTCGCCGAGGCGATGGCCGACCACGACGCGCTGTTCGGCGGCGAGGAATCGGGTGGCTTCGGCCTGCCTGACCACCTCCGGAACAAGGACGGCGTGCTGGTGGCGCTGGTCGCCGCTGCCGCTGAACGCGAGGAACCGCTGGACGCCCGCGTCGACCGACTACTCGACGAACACGGCGAGATTTTCCAGAACCGTATCAGCGTCGACTGCCCCGAACAGCGCAAGGAACCAGTCCTCGAAGACCTCGAAATCGCGCTGCCAGACACGCTGGCGGGCGTCGCTGTCGACGGCATCAACACGGTCGACGGGTTCAAAATCAGGCTCGAAGACGGGACGTGGGTGCTGGTCCGCCCGTCCGGAACGGAGCCGAAGCTTCGCGTGTACGCAGAAGCATCGAGCAAAGACCGCGTGGACGAACTACTTGACGCGGGCGGAGAGCTTGTCGAACCGCTAGTCTGACCTTACTCTCCCGCACTGACGACGTACGTGTCGGCCACGCGGTCGCCGAGGCGCTGTGCGTCGTCGCTCACGAACAGCACGGCTGCCTCGACGACGAGCCACCCGCCCATGAGAACGAGCGCGAACACGAAGCCGATTCCGCCGAATATCCCGCCGAGCAGAAGCATAATCGGAAACGGTGCCAGCAGCACCGCTGTCCGGACGAGTCGGTCGCGCTGGGTCGGTGACCCGCCGTTCTCGTCGACGACCTTGACGCCTTGCGAGCGCTTTCCGACCGTCTCGTTGTTCTCGGCGTAGTACCCGAAGTAGTAGACGAGTACCGAACCAATGGCCAGCCACAGGCCGAAGTTGATGACGACACTCAACAGTCCCGCAGCCATCATCGACCCGCCTCCCATCGCACCCGGACTTTCAGGCGAGACGGCGGCCATCGCTCCGACAGAGAGGACCGTGTTGAGAACGAACGTTACGAGCCACAGCCCGAACGCGACGGCGCTCAGAATGGCGAAATCGATGAGGTACGCGACAATCCGGTCGCCCTTCGCCTCGACCGCGCTGGTGAAGTACCACGGGCGCGGTGGCCCGTGGCTTCGCCGTGGTCTCTGGCACGAGGCCAGCGGAACGACCGGTGGCGAATTTAATTCCGCCCGCGCTCGTCCCTGCGGGGACTCGCGTGGAACCAGTAACACCCGAACACACCGAGAGTGCCACCGCAACAGAGGTCGTCTGTTGCTGCCGTGGCGGGTGTGTCCGTGGGCGTCCGCCCCTTCACGAGGGCGCGACACAGGCCCGGCGCACCGCGTCTTATCCCGGAGTGGGTGCGCGGGTTTTGCGAGGCCGATAACATGGGTTCCATATCACAGTAGGGCGTCCCGATACTTGAAAACAGGGACGCAGCCGAGCGCACGCGCTTCACCCCCGCCCACGGTGGGGCGGGGAACTCGCGCTGTCTCTCCTTTAGATACAGTTGCTGACATTTTATACTCATTTAAAATTGTTCTCGAAATTGTATAAAAAATGTTACGGCGGCCCAGCGATCACAGTCTACTCCGAGTCGCTGGGTGATTGGGACCGCTACGTGCGCTCGCCCCGGTAGCGGCCAGATTCCTCCAGCGGATCGATGTCAAACCCCAGTGCGTCATAGAACGGCCGAACGGCTCCGTCGAACTCTGCGGTGACCCGGTCACGCCGGTCGAGTGCGGCCTCGACGAGCGCTGTCCCGATGCCCTGGCCGCGGCGACGGCGGCGGACGGCGATGGCTTCGATATGGGTCCCATCGAGCACGAGTGCGCCGAGAACGCGTCCGGCCGTCGCTCCGTCGCTGGCAACCGCGACGAGCGTGCCGCCGTCTTCGAGTCCAGCCCGGACCGTTGCCACGTCTATTGAGAGGACCGCCCCATCGAGGACGTTCATCACTGCGGATACTTCGTCAGTCGTCGCCGTCCGGATGGTCGTATCGGACACGGGACCGAATCAGCCGCCTTTGATGAGTCGAACGACCCGCACGTGGTCGTGCTCGACGGGCTGGTCCGTCGGGACGTGCTCGCCATCCACGAGGACGGACACCTCGTGTGGGCTCAGTTCGACAGGCGCGAGCAGATCGGCGTAGGTTGCGTCCGCTCCCACATCCAGTTCGTGGGTGTCCTCGCCGGCGATCTCGACAGTGACGCGCATGAGTCAGTGTTGCCCGCGGACGTACCTGAGACTGTCGACTCTCGCGGGGTTTAAGACCGGCCCACGCCTCCCATCGTCCATGAGTGAGGCCGAGTCCGAGTCACGGGCGGGACGCGAAGAGGTCTGGATCGAGAAGTACCGCCCACAGACACTTGAGGACGTGATGGGCCACGAAAACATCGTCGGACGGCTCCAGAGCTACGTCTCGCGCAACGACCTGAGTCATATGCTGTTTTCAGGTCCCGCAGGGACCGGCAAGACGACGTGTGCAACGGCCATCGCCCGGGTGCTATACGGCGAGGACTGGCGCGAGCACTTCCTCGAACTGAACGCCTCCGACGAGCGTGGTATCGACGTGGTACGGGACCGTATCAAGAACTTCGCACGAACGAGCTTTGGCGGCGTCGAATACCGCATCATCTTCCTGGACGAAGCCGACGCCCTGACTAGCGACGCCCAGTCGGCCCTGCGCCGGACGATGGAGCAGTTCTCGAACAACGTCCGCTTCATCCTCTCGTGCAACTACTCCAGCCAGATCATCGACCCCATCCAGTCCCGCTGTGCCGTCTTCCGCTTCTCGCCGCTGGCCGACGCCGCCGTCGCCGAGGAAATCCGCCATATTGCCGATGAGGAGGACATCGAACTGGCTGAGGACGGGCTGGACGCGCTTGTCTACGCCGCCGACGGGGATATGCGGAAAGCCATCAACGGGCTCCAGGCCGCTTCGGTCAGCGGTGACACAGTCGACGAGTCGGCAGTGTACGCCATCACCTCGACTGCCCGGCCGGAGGAGATACGGTCGATGGTCCAGTCGGCGCTGGACGGCGACTTCACCGCGTCCCGAGCGACCCTCGACAGACTGCTGACGGAGGAAGGGATCGCTGGCGGCGACATCATCGACCAGCTCCACCGCTCCATCTGGGAGTTCGACATCGACGACGAGGCGGCCGTTCGGGTGCTGGAACGCATCGGCGAGACGGACTACCGGATCACCCGCGGCGCGAACGAGCGCGTCCAGCTCGAAGCGATGCTGGCCTCGCTCGCCCAGGACGAGTAGATCCACACGACTCCCGATATTCGGTTTTCACGCCTGATAACTGGCAGGTGATCTTTATTATGAAAGGATAATAAGAGTATCAACAACTGAAATGCAACGTTTACGACCACCTACGGAGGGGGCGGGCGAGGACCGCGGACAGGTCGGTATCGGGACACTTATCGTGTTCATCGCGATGGTGCTGGTCGCGGCAATCGCCGCGGGCGTTCTCATCAACACCGCCGGATTCCTCCAGAACTCCGCTGAGGCGACTGGTCAGCAGTCCAGCGATTCGACGACGAATCGCATCCAGATCGTCGGCATGACCGGGGACCACTTCACCGGAAACAGCGAGGTCGGCGTGGTGAACATCACGGTCAAGCGGGCACCGGGGGCCGGGAACGTGGACCTGCACAAGACGACGGTTCAATGGATCGGCCCCAGCGGGACGTACTACCAGCTGGCGTCCGGCGGTGCGGAGGGCAACCCTGATGGCCGGTTTACCATCTCGACTGTGCAGGACAACGATGCCTCCCAGCCAGTGTTGAACAACATCGAAGACCGTTTCAAGCTCACGCTCGACCTCGGTTCCCAGGACGTGAGTGGTGCCGAGACGTTCGGTGAGCCACTTCCCGAAGGTGACACGGCGACGCTCCGTATCTCCTCGCCCGCAGGTGGGATGACGACCGAGGAAGTGGTCGTCCCAAAAACCCTCTCCGGTGAGTCCTCGGTCACGCTCTGACGGCGAACCACGGACATCTCTCGGCCCCTTCGGAACAGTTTTAGGCAAACGTGAGTCAACTGAAAACCAATGAGCGACCTCGACGAGGCCTACCAACTCGACTATTTCGACGAAGCGGGGTTCCGACGGCAGGAGTGTGTCTCCTGTGGCGATATGTTCTGGTCCCGTGTCGAGCGAGAGACGTGCGGCGAGCCGCCCTGTGCGGAGTATGACTTCATTGACAACCCTGGATTCGACGAAGAGTACTCGCTGACGGAGATGCGCGAGACGTTCCTCTCATTCTTCGAGGAACGCGACCACGAGCGAATCGATCCATACCCGGTCGCGGCGAACCGCTGGCGCGACGACGTACTGCTGACGCAGGCATCCATCTACGACTTCCAGCCGCTGGTGACCAGCGGGACAACGCCGCCGCCGGCGAACCCGCTGTGTATCAGCCAGCCCTGCATCCGGATGCAGG
>JBDGPY010000113.1:0-25436 GCA_042219425.1 Haloarcula sp.
GTGGGGTGAGAGCCTGCCGCTGAAACCGGCGGGCGATGACATCTCACGGGATGGAAGCGCCTGTGACAACGCCACGACCCACCGAGAGACGAGCGAGAAACCCTCGGAGATGACCCTCTCGACTTCCCACGGGTCGGAACCCTCTGCCAGCAACAGCGAAACATAGCTGGTATTCCCATGCCGGGAAGCCGCGCCGTCGTCGGGCTTTGCCCGACTGCTTGAGGGAGCTTTGCTCCCTCTCCGTTCACGGCGCGGAGGATGTCACTGTCTGCCACAAGATTAACACACATAGGGGTATATTACCGCGAGGTTCCGCTCCTCGGCTTCGAGTGACTTATACCGGTTGCGTGGTAACATCAGTGGGAATGAGCAACCCGGAACTGGATGTCGTTGAGTTTCTGCTGACGGCCACTATCTACAGCGAGCGACAGAACTTGGAACCGGACGACCTGCCCGCCTCATACCGGTCCGTGTTCTGGAGTGACGGCGAAATCGAGCGGCCCCTGTCGGTGACGAACACGACCGCGAGCGAGGTCACTGGTGTCGAACGGCCCTGGGCGGCCATCTCCGGCCTGATGTTTACCGACCGTGACGATTTCTCGGGGAGCATCTCCCTGACCGACCACGACCTCGCCGAGGAGTGGTTCCTTGAACGGGTCGACGCCGCGGACCTCGAAGACAATCCGGTCCTGGCGAAAGCCTACGAAGACCAGGTTGAAGACGTTGACTACGAGCGCGCCCGCGAGCAGAATCGGCCGTCGCGCGCCGACCGCGCGTTCATCGACGATAAGCTTGAGGAGGCGTTCGACACCGACGACGAGGACGACGAGGAGATGCTCGATCTCGTCGATGTGCGTGCCCCCGAAGAGGTGGAGATGACGCTTGCCGACCTGGTGTTGACCACCGATCAGGAAGACGAGATACAAAAGATCGTCAAGGCCATCGAGCACCGCGATTACCTCGCCCGGATCGGTCTCCGCGAGATCGGGAAACTCCTCTTTGTCGGTCCACCGGGGACCGGAAAGACGAGCGTCGCCCGCGCACTGGCCCACGACCTCGACCTGCCCTTCGTCGAAGTGAAACTGTCGATGATCACCAGCCAGTACCTCGGCGAGACGGCCAAGAACGTCGAGAAGGTGTTCGAGGTGGCCAAGCGGCTCTCGCCGTGTATCCTCTTCATGGACGAGTTCGACTTCGTCGCCAAGACGCGCTCCTCGGACGAACACGCCGCCATCAAGCGCGCCGTCAACACGCTACTCAAGAGCATCGACGAGATCTCCCTCATCCAGGACGAGGTGCTGCTCATCGGCGCGACGAACCACCCGGACCAGCTCGACGCCGCTGCGTGGCGGCGCTTCGATGAGATCGTTAATTTCCCCAAGCCGGACAGCGGGATGCGCGCGGATATCCTCCGCATCGTCACACAGCAGATGGATATCGACGACTTCGACCCCGAGACGCTGGCGGAGCTGACCGAGGGGCTGACCGGGAGCGACCTCCGGCTCGTGCTCCGGGAGGCCGTCCTCAACGCCTTGACCGAGGAGCGGACCACGCTGACCCAGCAGGACCTCGAAGACGCCATCATCGACTTCGAGGAACGAGACAACCTCAAGAATATGGATATGATGGACGGCGACGCCGACGCCCTGGTGGCCGGGAGCGGCGGCTTCTCCGGCGACGGGGACAGCGGTCACGACCACGACCACTGAGCGGCGACTCGGCCTCTCGAACGCTTGTTGTGGCCGTCACTGTCAGTGCGTTCTGTCTCAGTACATCGTCGTAGCGGTCCAGAAAGCGAGAAGCTTAGGCAGGGGCCCCTCTGAGGGCCACATGATGGAGGTCACGCTGCTTGGGACCGGCGACACGACCGGGACGCCGACAGTCCAGTGCGACTGTGACACCTGCGAGCGGGCGCGCGATCCCGACGACGAACTCCGGGAACGTGTTCGCGAGCGCGGTATCGACCCGACCGACGGCGTCGAGCGGTCTCGCTTCTCCGTTCTCATCGAGAACGATGAGACAGGCGAGTCGCTGTTGATCGACGTGAGTCCGGACTTCCGCCATCAGTTCCTCCGGGAATCGGTCCCGCTACCGGATGCGGCGCTGATCACCCACGTCCACTTTGACCACCTCGACGGTCTCGGCAACGCGTACCGCCTGTTCGACGAACTGCCGGTCTACGCCGCCAACGAGGCAGATCCGGTGACCGGCGAGAGCGTCGCTGAAGGGGTCCGGAGCCGGTATAACTACCTCGATACGGTGACGGTCCACGCGCAGACGCCGTTCGAGCCGTTCACCGTCGCTGGGTTCGAGGTGACGCTCGTCCCGGTGACACACCCGCCGCTGCTGTGTTACGGGCTGCGGGTCGAGGAGCCACAGACCGGCGCTGTGCTGTCGATTTCGGGTGACACCTGCTACGACGTGCCCGAGCGCTCGCAGGCGGTGCTGACCGGCGCTGACCTTGCGCTCGTCGAGGGCATCGTCCACACGGAGGCCTGCGAGTATCATCCGAAAGGCGGCAATCACCACGACGAGGACGGCGTCCCGCGGACGTTCGGCACGAAACACATGACGCTACGTGGCGCTCGTGACTTCGCGGCCGAGACCGACGCCGACGACTACCGAATCGTCCACACCGCCCACTACGTCCCAGCGGACAGGGCCTTCGCCGACGACATCGCCCTCGACGGCGAGCAGTTCTCGCTCTGAAGCGCGGATTCGGCACCGTGAAACGGTCCGTAGCTTATAGGGGCCGGAGATGTACGTGTTCATATGGACAGGCGCGGTATCGCAGAGGTCGGGTGTGCTACGCTCGGGAGCGGCGTGCTTGCGGTGGCCGGGCTCCGGTTCGTCGGTGCAATAGACTGGGCCACTGTCGTGGGCCTGATGGCCGGCGTCGCTATCGCCGCTACGGCGAACTACCGGGCCAGAACGAGACACGCGGCCCACGTCGCTGCCGAAGCGCCGGCGATTACCGAGGACAACTACGAACAGCACGGTCGCCCGAAGGCCGGTGACGGAGGGACTCCGACGGACGAACCCGCACAGACGGACCGAGAGCGGTAGCCAGTCTCGACGCTGTCAAACGCGGCTTCACCTGACTCCGTCGAACGCGATTTTACAGGCGGTCGAGTCGAATGCCCCGGGATCGTTCGGAAGATGCAGTCGTTCGTGATGACAAGAGACGAAGTCTCTCGAACCACTTGACTCCGAGGCGGTTCATCTGAAGCGGTCCAGTCCCGACTGACGACGACAGCGGCCGTCCGGGTCCGGTTCCCAGGGCGTCCGGTCGGCTCGGAGCGTCTCGCCGTCGACACTCGGTGACACCGCCGCTTCGTAGCCGCCACAGTCCGGCCCGCATTCCTCGCTCGCACGGACGGCCCGGCCTTTCCAGCGGCACTGTGGGACACCGTCGCCGTCAGGGTCACACCGATCACACGCCGGATAGTCGAAGCTCCGCCAGCCCTTCCCGTAGGCCCGCTCTGCCAGTTTCCGACGCGCCCGGGCCTTCTCGGCGGCGCTGACGATCTCCACGTCTGTCCGGATCGGCTGTTCGTCCAGCAGTTCGACGCCCGGCTCGCGGATCGGCAATGGCGTCGGTTCCCGGTGAACCTCTAGCGTTCCGCTATCGGGATCGAACCGCCAGACGCCGACTTCCTCGGGAATTCGGTTGAGATGGGCCCCAGTGACGTGGGAGGCCGTCGCCAGCACGACGCGATCCGCGATTGCGAGCGACACATCGGTCCGCAACTGGGCCTCCAGATCGCCGGGACGACCCAGATCCGGTTTGTTTTCGATGGACAGAATACTGTCAAACCAGTCTGGGTAGCGGGCCGTCTGTCGGACGTACGTTCGGCCGCCGCGGCGCTCGCGCTCGAAGAATCCCCGTTCGACTGCCAGTTCGACGGCTCGTTCGGCGCGGTCCGGGTGGCAGTCAAAGGCCTCCTTCCAGTAGCGGGCACGGCCCGGGCCGACATCGCTCTCGATAGCCGCCGTCGGAAGCCGCTCAGCGGTGATTGCCGCCCGCTCCTCGAATTCGGGACTGGGATCGACGACGACGGTGTCGAGGACGCGTCGGCCGTGGATCGCCCCGCCGAGCTGTCGACTCACCAGACGGCCCTCGCGTTCGAGGTGGGCACACAGCGCCAGTTCGAAACCGAACTCCCGCACGAGCGGAAACAGGGCGGGGACAGGCAAAAGCATCGCGCCCGCCTATCGAGTGGCGGCGAGGAGACAGCAAAGCGAGCACTGCGAGAGCGTTGCCAGAAGACCGAGGTACACGGCCAGTACTCCGAGAAAGCCACGAACGGTCAGCGGTGGATACATCGGCCGGGATAGCTCGGGGTCGGTGTAGGATGCAGGCCGGGACATCACAGGTGAACGACAGCCCTGACGCCAAATGATGATCTGAATGATGTTTCTGCACCGGACGAGGTCGACGACTGTACTGAACGAGGTTTCAGTCAGCCAGTTAATAGTTCGTCAGCGCCACTCCGGCAAGACTCAGCACCACCGATTCAGTGGCCACACGCCCGTTGCTCGAACTCGATTGCCTGGAGGTCGCTGTCCAGACGGGCGGTCAGTTCCGCCTCGGCCAGCGGGATCCGAACCGCAAGCCGCCATGGGTCGGTGTCCTCGATAGTCGTGTACTGGTCGTCAACACACCACGGCAGCGACCAGTAGGGACGACTCGACAGGTCGACCCCGTGGTCATCGTAAAAGGCCGCGACACGGGAACTGTCAAGCAGCGTCAGGCCGACAGGCGAGCAGAGTTCGTTTCGACACCGTTCGCAGACGAACTCGGCGCGCACCGACACGTCGAGACAGCAGTCGCCGTCCCGGGAGATCACCGTGCGCATCCGTCCGGCACAGTCGGGACAGACGCCGTCGGCGGCCAGACAGTGGAGGTGTCGCACCCGCTCGGCGAAGGCCGTCGCAACCTCCGAAGGTGTGCGGTCGACCAGCCCGCCCGGCGGGAACGGATATTCGCCGTGGGCCTTCCCGCAGTCCTCGCAGGCGATGGCGAACTGCTCGTCAGCGTACTCCGCGAGCAGGCCGCCGCCACAGCGCGTGCAGGCTCCCGTCACGGAGAACGGGTCGATATCGGGGGTGCGCGTGAACGTTCCGGCCCGCACCGCACAGATGACCTGCGCCCCGGCGTGTCGAAGGTCGTAGCCGGCGTCGGACTGGCTGACGAACTGTCCGGTAAGCTGTTTGAGGTGGTAGTTGAACTGCCCGCTGTCGGCCATCTCGACGGCGTCAAACAGGTCCGAAAAGCGGACCGGCCGGTCCTCAGCGCGCCACAGCGCTTCCAGGATGTCCAGCCGCGTCTCGCTTGCGATGACCGAGAACGCCGTCGCCGGGTCAATGTCAGCATCTGTTTCGGAGGGCCCATCGACTCGCATCGTACGTATTTCCTGTCACTGTGAGAATAAAAGCGTTCCCAGAACTGCGTTTGAGTAAGCTCTCTGAAAGAAGCGGTATCAGTCGAGATGCGTCGGTGGTCAACCGCTGAAACCGCTTGTACGTAGTTCGGTGTACGTGGCCCGTCACCAGCGACACTGGGGTCTCCACCGTGGGATCGCATCGTTGCGTCAGCGGCCGGACATGCCGCGTCGTCGGTCCCGACGATACCCTCGCAGGGAGCAGATCGGCGATTGAGCCGGATTCGGCGGGGGATCTCCGGGCGCAAACAGTAGGTTTATCAGTTGCACGCGGCGAAACTCCACCAAGATTACTCTCGAAATGACATCGAACAAACAACCGGAGGTGAACATCGGACTCGTCGGGCACGTCGACCACGGAAAGACGACGCTCGTACAGGCGCTGTCCGGCGAATGGACCGACCAGCACTCCGAGGAAATGAAGCGCGGCATCTCTATCCGACTTGGCTACGCCGACGCGACCTTCCGTCGCTGTCCGGAGGCCGAGGAGCCAGAGGCCCTCACCGTCGACGAACACTGCGAGGATCACGACGTCGACACCGACCACCTTCGGACGGTGTCGTTCGTCGACGCACCGGGCCACGAGACGCTGATGGCGACGATGCTGTCCGGCGCAGCCATCATGGACGGTGCCGTCCTCGTCATTTCGGCAACCGAGCCCGTCCCACAGGCACAGACCGAGGAGCACCTGAGCGCGCTCGACATCATCGGTATCGACAACATCGTCATCGCCCAGAACAAGGTCGACCTCGTCGACGAGGACCGGGCGATGCGGAACTACGAGCAGATTCAGGAGTTCGTTGAGGGTACGGTCGCTGAGGGTGCGCCTATCGTCCCCATCAGCGCGGGCCAGGAGGCAAACATCGACCTGCTGATCGAGACCATCGAATCCGAGATTCCCACGCCGGAACGGAACCCCGATGAGGACGCCCGCATGATGGTCGCGCGGTCGTTCGACATCAACCGTCCCGGAACGACCTGGGACGACCTGATGGGCGGTGTTCTCGGTGGCTCGCTCGTGGGCGGCCAGCTAGAAACTGACGACGAAATCGAGCTCCGGCCCGGCCGCGAAGTCGAGGAAGGTGGCCAGACGGAGTGGCAGCCCGTGACGACGACAGTTCGGTCGCTCCAGTCCGGCGGCGAGTTCGTCGACACGGTCACGCCGGGCGGCCTGCTCGGCGTCGGTACCGGCCTCGATCCGTCAATAACGAAAGGAGACGCGCTCGCCGGTCAGGTCGCCGGGCCGCCCGGCAGTCTCCCGCCGGTCCACGAGCAGTTCACGATGGACGTGGACCTGCTAGAGCGCATCGTCGGCGACGACGGCGGCGAGGTCGAGGAGATCTCGACCGGCGAACCGCTGATGCTGACGATCGGAACCGCCACCACGGTCGGCTCAGTCACGAGTGCGCGCGACGACGAATGTGAAGTCGCGCTCAAGCGTCCGGTCTGTGCAGCCCCCGGATCGAAAATCGCCATCAACCGCCGTGTCGGCGCCCGGTGGCGACTTATCGGCGTCGGCACGCTGCGGTGATGATCGTGCTGGATACGAACGCGCTGATGATGCCGGTCGAATGCAACGTGCGACTGTTCGAGGAACTCGAACGGGTTCTTCCGGACACGACGGCGGCGTACGTTGCGCCCACCGCCGTCCGTGAGGAACTGGCGAAACTGTCTGATGGAGCCGGGGCAGAGGCGACCGCCGCCTCAGTTGGACAGGATCTGCTCGACCGCTGTGAGGTTCGGGAGACGTCAGCGGACTACGCGGACGACGCCGTCCTCGAACTGGCACAGCGAGACGGCGCGACACACGCGGTCACGAACGACAACCCCCTCAAACGCCGCCTGCTTGACGCAGGCGTTCCAGTAATTAGTTTAAGGGGCCAGAACAAATTGGGTATCACTCAACCATAACACATGTATAAACGGGTACGCCTACGCGATACGGTCGAAGTCCCGCCACGCTTTCTGGCGGAGGTTAGTCCGGGGCTGGTCAAACGGCTCCTGCAGGAGAAGCTCGAAGGTCGGATGGACGAAGACGTCGGTAGCGTCGTCTCCGTCATCGAGGTCCACGACATCGGCGACGGAGCGGTGCTTCCGAACAAGCCCGGCGTTTACTACGAGGCTGAGTTCGACGCCCTGACCTTCGACCCACAGATGCAGGAAGTGGTCGACGGCGAGGTCGTCGAAGTCGTCAACTTCGGTGCCTTCATTGGGATCGGGCCGGTCGACGGTCTGCTCCACGTCTCACAGATCTCCGACGAGTATCTGGCCTACGACGAGGAGAACCAGCAGCTCGCCTCCCGCGAGTCCAACCGGACACTGACCGTTGGGGACGCCGTCCGGGCACGCATCGTCACCAAGAGCATCGACGAGCGTAATCCGCGGGACTCCAAGATCGGTCTCACGGCGAAGCAGGTCGGGCTGGGAAAGCACGGCTGGCTCCAAGAAGAGCGCGAGCGCCGCGAGGGCACGGCGGAAGCCGGTGATAGCTGATGGCGGACCGCCTCGTCTGTCGCGACTGTCACCGCGTCCAGCCGGCAGAAGTCGAGAGCCAGTGCGAGGCTTGCGGCGGGACATCGCTGACCGAGGACTGGGCGGGCTACGTCGTCATCGCCCACCCGGAGGAGTCCGACATCGCCGCAGAGATGGAAGTTACCAAGCCGGGCAAGTACGCGCTGAAAGTCCGTTAACGTGTCAGACGTCGTTCTCGAACTCCCAAGCGAGTTGCGACACGAGCTGAAGGAGCCGCTCGGTCCGATCTACACCGACACAGCAGCGCTGCTCGCCGGCGCTGGATCCCCGCTGGTCGCCGTCGGCGACATCGTCACGTACCACCTCATCGAGGCTGGACGGACGCCGGACCTCGCGCTGATCGACGAGCGGACCAAGCGCTCGGCTGTCGACGAGGACGTGTCGACGACCATCGGCGGCTTCGGACGGAAACTGTCCGTCGACAATCCACCCGCGACGCTCACCGCCGCGCTGATCGAAGCGCTCCGGGACGGCATCAACAGCGAGGAGACGACGCTCGTCGACGTTGACGGCGAGGAAGACCTGGCTACCCTGCCCGCTGTACTCGCTGCGCCAGTCGGTGCCAGTGTTGTGTACGGCCAACCAGACGAGGGAATGGTGCTGGTCGCCTGCGACGACGCGGCCCGCAACCGGGCCCAGTCGCTACTGGAACAGATGGACGGCAACCCCGAGCGAGCGTTCAAACTTCTCTCTGGATAGCCACAAACAAACGCGACGCGACTTACTCCGGTCGCGGAACGCTGAGGTTCTTCATCGGCGTGTCACAGCGGCCACAGGTGACCGTGGAGCGGTCGCTACAGAGTCGCTTGCTGCAGTCCGGACATTCGAACAGCTGTTCGTCGTCGTCGCATGGGGCTGGGTCTGACCACGTTGGCATACTTGCTACTAATTGGAGTTTGTCATGGCATAAACCTTGCTCATAGTCAGCCGGGTGCGGACATATGTCCAGAATATTTGGACATATGTTCACCCAAGGACGTGAACATGCCTGACGAGCGAGCGGTGAACCCGACGCCGGAAGTAGTCGGAGACGGTCCAGCCCGCGCCAGTCGCGGCCTCGCGCCAGTCGCGGTCGGCGACGAGGACGCACTGGCCTGCGATGCGGTCGGCCTCACCGAGCGCACCGGAAACGAGGTGGGCTAGCTCGCCCTCAATACGGGACTGGCGACCGTAGGGGGCGTCGAAAACGACAGCGTCGATAGCGTCGTCTGCCACCGGTAGTTCGGCTGCGTCGGAGCGGAACAGTCCCCAGTCGCCCGGTTCGGGGTACGACGCTCGGCCGGGGTGGCCGTCACCATCGAGGGCATACTGGAGGTTCTCGCGCGTGCCAGCGACCATCTTTTCCTGTGCATCGCCGCCAACCACGTCAGCCCCGACCAGTCCCGCTTCCAGCAGGAGGCCGCCGGTGCCACACATCGGGTCTAATACTGTTGTTTCCGGCCCGGCCCCGGCAATGTTGACCAGCGCTCGGGCTTCGAGGGGGTCCATACTTCCCGGCTGGAAGAAGGGACGGTCCGTCGGCTGCCGCTGACCGAAGTCACGGACGCTCTCGGCGGCGAGCCATCCCAGCACACAGCAGGCGTCGCCGGTCCCACCTTCCTCGTCGCCGTCGGGGTCCGAGAGGTAGGCATAGAGGACGTGGTCGGGATCGTCCAGGTCCACCGCGAACCCGCGGTCGGTGAGCACCCCACCCAGCGTCCGCTCGACCTGCTGGGTGTCGATGCCGGTGCTCGCCCGCATATCGACTGCCCGCACAGCGACGCTCCCCTGTCGGTCGATAGTCGCGGCTGACAGTAGCGCGGCGGCGCTTTCGATGTCGGGGTCCGTAGTCCCAACCAGGTCACAGGCCCGGTGGGTGAACGCGAGGTGGCGGACGCGGTCGCTGATGCCCCGTGCCGTCGCCAGTCCGGGGGCAAGCACGTCGACGGCGCTCGCGGCGCTGGCTGCCTCCCGCCGTGCGAACGCGTCATCCTGCCCGCCAAGTTCGAGGACGTACACGCCCGAGCGGTGTGGGCGAACGGGTATGAGCGTGCCGGTCGCGGTCGGGAACAAAACGCACAAGCGAACTCCGACCGAATTCCAGATATGCTCCAGTCCGGGTTCTCCAGCCTGACCGGGGGCGGTATCGTCGCCGTCCTCGTGACTTTCCTCGTCACCTGGCTTTTTTACGCCGTCACGCTCCACCTCGCCGCGACGTTCTTCATCGGTGATGTGCCGAGCCAGCTCGCAGCGAAAGCCTCCCTCGCCCCGACAGTCGTCTCGCTGGCACTACAACGCTGGGGAGTCGAATCCGGTATCGTCTCGGCCGATCTGGGCGTTCTGGTCGTCCTGATACTCACCCTGCTCGCTGACGGCATCGCTATCAGTACCACCTACCGGCTGTCGAACCGCTCGACAGCCCCGCTTGTGGCGCTGCATCTGGCCTTCGCCACCGTCCTCGGGTTCGCCCTCAACAACATCTTCGGGCTGGTGTAACCGGACTGCGACAGCCACGGATTCACCCGGATAATCACTCTGTTCAACAGATATCAATATCCTAACCTATTAGATGGTGTGAATTATGATATTTCTATAGTGTGTCGCGATGTTTGGCCTGCAGAATCCGTGAGCGAGGCTGTGAACACCGTCCACCGAAGACACCCCATCGCTGTAAACACGGTCAACCCGGAAGCGTTAGGCGACCTGTTCATACTGCCAACTGTACGTTCGTACAGATGTTCGGCAACCGGAGTTTCGAAACGTTACATCCGGTAGTATCAGGACCGATAGCGGGTGTGACACCGACCGGAACAATCTGGTGTCGTTTCGGCGGCGGTGAGTAGCGGCGCGGCGACCCAGCAGAGAGGAGCGGCAGCAGCGGCGAGCATACGGCGGCCTGGCCGCCGTTTCACGCCGAGCGCGGCCGCAGGCCGCGACTCGGCGGTCGTTTTTAGCGTAGATTTTTGCGAGGAGTGGTGCCCACAGCGCGCTCGAAGAGCGCGCGAGGACACCCGACGAAGTAAAAAGGTACTATTCTACGAGGCGTTCGATCTCTGTCACGAGGATATCGCTCGCCCCGACATCCTTGAGTGAGCTGATGGTCTCGAAGACGGCTTGTTCTTCAACGACAGCGTGGACAGCGACATGATCGGAGCCGGCGATATCCATGATAGTCGGGCCACCCATACCCGGTAGCACATCTTTTACGTCGTCGAGGGCGTCTTCGGGGGCGTTCATCATGAGGTAGCGTTTGTCCTCAGCGGCAAGGACGGAGCCCAGGGCGGTGTCGACCTGCTGGACCTTCTCATCGTCAGCGGTGTCCTCGCGGGCGAACAGGCGCACCGAGCTCTGGAGGACTTCGTCGACGACAGCGAGGCGGTTCATCCGGAGCGTCGTCCCGGTCGAAGTGATGTCGACGATGCCGTCAGCGATGTCGACGTGGGGGGTCAGCTCCGTCGCGCCGGACACCTCTGCCACGTCGATATCCACGTCGACCTGGTCGAAGTAACGGCGCGTGATCGTCGGGAACTCCGTGGCGATACGACCGCCTTCGAAATCGTACACTGTCTCGACGTGGCTGTCCTCGGGGGCAGCCAGAACGAGCCGGCAGCGTCCGAACTCCAGGTCACGGAGTTCGACGAGATCGTCGGGTTCGGACTCGCGAACCTGGTCGAGACCGGTGATACCCACGTCGGCAGCACCGTCTGCGACGTACTCCGGGATATCAGCGGCGCGGGCGTACAACACAGTCACGTCCGGGTCGACAGTCTCGGCGTGGAGCTGTCGGTCGGATCCGTCGACAAGGTGGAGGCCGGCCCGTTCGAGCAGTTCCTCGCTTGGTTCGTGCAGGCGGCCCTTGTTGGGGACGGCGATTCGCATACGCCTACTGGCAGGCCACGGGGCAACTGTCTTTCCCCTCGGGCCAGACAGCACCATCGAGGGCTACTGTCATACCCGCTCCCGGCGGGGCATGGTAACGAAGATGACCGCGGCCACAAGCGTCAGCCCGGCCAGTCCATAGAAAGCAAGCGCGAACAGTCCCCGGTCGGCCAGCAGGCCGACAGCTGTCGAGCCGAGCGAGCTGACTCCGAAGAAGGCGGTCCGGAGCAGGCCCCAGCCGGTTCCTTCGGCGGCGTCCGGGAGCGTATCGACGATGTAGGCGTTCGACAGCGGCCCGGCACTCATTCGAACCCCGATGGCCCCAGAGACGATAGCCAGCGGAACCACGCCCTGAACTGTCGGGACGAGCGCGAGCGGGACAGTGCTGACGAGCGCAACGCCCGTCAGGACGACCGGCGTCCCGTACCGGTCGGCGAGGCGACCAGTGACCGTCTGCGAGAGCGCGCCACCGACGAACAGCACTGAGAGGAGTGCCCCGGCGGTCCCTTGCGTGAGCTCCCGAACCGTGACGAGATACGTCGTGAGAAATGCCGTCACAGCTTGAAATACGAACAGCATGAGCGTCTCACCGGTGACTGACAGCACGAGCCGGCGGTTGCGGAATCCGGCGACGACCGTCCGGAGGTCGCGACGGAGACTCCGTTCGGTCTCAACAGTTGGGCGGTCGGAGACGGACAACCAGAGCACGCCGGCAACGAGCAGGAACAGCGGGGCGGCGCTGGCAAGTGCCAGCCGCCAGCCGTAGCGGGTCGTGACAAACGCGGCAACAGCGGGGAGGGCGGCCGCACCGAGCGAGCCGGCAGCCATGACGACGCCAAAGGCGGTCCCCTCGCGGGCGTCGAAGGTCCGTGAGAGTACAGTCCCGCGGGTCGGGCCGTACAGCCCGGTACCGAGTCCGAACGCACCCGTGGCGAGCAGAAACAGCGAGAATACGGGTGCAAGGAAATAGCCCAGCAGCCCGACGCCCGACAGCAGTGCTGCGGCCACGAGAAGCATCCGCTCACCGAGCCGGTCAATGAGCGCTCCGGCCGGGAACTGTATCGCCGCATATGTGGCCCAGAGGACGGTGACAGCGAGGCCGGCCTGTGCATTCGAGATAGCAAACTCCTCGCGAATGGTCGGCAGTACAGCCGGGACGACAAAGCGCATCCCGAGGACGAGAAACCAGCCAGTGGCAACGGCAAGCAGCAGGCGTCCCGGGTTCCCGCGCCGGAGGTCGCTAACCTGCTTGCGGATGCGCTCTGCTGTCGCCATTTCTTAGCCACCCGAACGAGTCCAAGCCGAAAGACCCCTGCGGAACAGGCATGGCCTTCAGCAGGCAAACCACTGGATAGATATGCCAACACCCGGCATATTGCCGTTGCGGACCCGGCGAACTAAGACCCGCGGCGGCAAAGCCATCGCCATGAGTGAACTTCTTGTCACCGGAGGGCAGGTCCTCCGGCCGGACCTCTCCGTCGAGCGGGCTGACGTACTGGTTTCACAGGACAGCGGTGACATTGTGGCGGTTGACGATCCAGGTGCCCTCGACGGCGACAACGAACTCGATGCCAGCGACGGGTTGGTCATCCCCGGGCTGGTCAACGCCCACACTCACGTCGCAATGACGCTGCTGCGCGGCCTCGCAGACGACAAGCCCCTCGACGCGTGGCTGCAGGAAGACATCTGGCCCGTCGAGGCCGAACTGACTGCCGAGGATATCCGCGTCGGCGCGGAACTCGGGCTCGTCGAGATGATCCGGTCGGGAACGACGGCACTGTCGGATATGTATTTCGAGGTCGAGGAGATCGCGTCTGCGGTCGACCAGGCTGGGATGCGGGCAGTGCTCGGGTTCACTGCAGTCACCGTCGGGAAGGACGACGAGGACGCACGGGCAGAACTCCAGACGAGCCTCGACGTGGCACAGGACCTCGACGGCGCGGCCGACGGGCGAATCAGAACGACGTTCCAGCCACATTCGCTGACAACAGTCAGTGAAGAGTACTTGCGAGAGTTCGTTCCGAAGGCGACGGAGGCGGGCCTTTCGACACACCTGCACGCCAACGAAACGACGGACGAGGTGACGCCCATCGTTGACGACCACGGGATACGCCCGCTCGCCTACGCCGACGATGTCGGTCTGCTGGAGGGTGATACCTACGTGGCCCACGGCGTCCATGTCGACGACAGCGAGATCGATGTGCTGGCCGAGACCGACACCGGTGTCGCTCACTGCCCTGCTTCGAACATGAAGCTCGCGAGCGGGATGGCCCCCGTGCAGGACCTGCTCGATGCTGGCGTCACCGTGGGTATTGGGACCGACGGCGCGGCCTCGAACAACGACCTCGACATGTTTGACGAGATGCGCGACGCAGCGATGATCGGCAAACTGGCCGCCGACGACGCCAGTGCAGTCGACGCCGGAACTGTTGTCGAGATGGCGACCGCTAACGGTGCTGATCTGCTCGGCTTCGACAGCGGCCGTCTCGAAGCCGGCGCGAATGCCGATCTGGCGGTCATTGACCTCGACGTGCCACACCTGACACCAGCCCATGATCTCGTCTCGCATCTGGCCTACGCCGTCCACGGCAGCGACGTGCGCCACACGGTCTGTGACGGCAAGGTACTCATGCGGGACCGAACCGTCTCTGTCTTTGACGAAGCGGCCGTCCGCGAGCGTGCCAGCGAGCACGCCACCGCGCTGGTTGACCGGGCCGGCAACTGAGAGACCCGGAATAAACGCTGAGAGTGGTTTTTAAACGATATAATCGCTTCTAAGACAGTATTGTCGATTCTGCGAACGGAGTGAACGGGTTGAACAGGATGGGGTGTTTATCGCTCGCTCGGCGAACGTACTTGGTACGATGCGCACCAAACTCTTTGCACTGTACGCCGCTGTTGGACTGGCACTGCTGGCCGCTGGTCCGGGACTGGCGGCTGCGGCAGACTCGGCCGGAAACACCAATGCGGGGAACACACTCGCAGTCGGTGTCTCGCAGGCCGACGACGGCAGCGCGACGGTATCGGTGACGCGAAACGAAACGGGCGTGGAGAACGCCTCGGTTGCTGTCGAGACGGCTGACAATGCTACCTACGACGGGACCGGTAACTACACGACCGACAGTGACGGCACGGTCGGACTGCCTGCGCCGGAGCAGAACGTGACGGTCGACGTGACCGCGACCGCCGACAACCAGACGGCCACGACGACTGCAGACCTGACGGTCAGCTCCGAGAACGACACCAATGCGACCGAGTTCGACACCTTCGGGCTCAAAGTATCCGCGTACGCCAGCGAACTGCTGGACGATGAGAGCCAAACCGGCGGGATCGGCGCAGTTGTTGCAAGCTTCGTGACGGCGAACAATCCCGGCAACGCGTCGGACAACGCCGGTCCACCCGAACACGTCACTGATTCGAACGATACCGACGACAACGACATCCACCCCAGTGAGCGACGAGGCCCGCCGGCCGACATCTTCGATGACGACAACGAAACTGATGACGACGATAGACACGGTCCGCCCGAGGAACGCGATGACGTCGCTGAGAGCGGGACGGACGAGAACGAAACCGAGAACGAAGCTGATGACGACGACAGACGCGGTCCGCCCGAGGACCGCGGTCCCGACCACAAGTCAGACGATGACAGCACCGAGAACGAGACAGAAGACGACGAAAACGAGACAGAAGACGACGATGACGACGGCGGCGACCACGGCCCGCCGGAGGACGCTGGCCCGCCGGAGGACGCTGGCCCGCCGGACGAGCGCGGTAACTGAGCTGCTTCGGTAGCGTTTTAGGAACTCTCGTCCTCGGTTGTGACATGACGACGCCGATCTCCGAGCAACTCGATGATCTCGATGCGGCCCGCGATTCCGGCCGGAAGAAGATGGACTGGGCCGTCCAGCACATGCCTATCTGCGGCGCACTACGCGACCAGTTCGAGGCTGATCAGCCCTTCGCCGGCGAGCGGATCGGCATGGCGATGCACGTCGAAGCCAAGACCGCTGTTCTGGCCGAACTGCTCGCCATCGGCGGCGCGGAGGTCGCCATCACCGGCTGTAATCCGCTCTCGACACACGACGACGTCAGTGCCGCACTCGATGCCGTTGACGGCGTCACCTCCTACGCTGAGCGCGGCGTCGACGACGAGGAGTACTACGAGGCCATCGAGGCCGTCATCGACCACGAACCGACCATCACCGTCGACGACGGGATGGACCTCGTCGCGGCCATCCACGAGGACCACCCCGAACTCATCGACACCATCGTCGGCGGCGCGGAGGAGACGACCACTGGCGTCCACCGACTGCGAGCGATGGACGAGGACGGTGAGCTGGACTACCCCGTGTTCGCGGTCAACGACACGCCGATGAAGCGCCTGTTCGACAACGTCCACGGCACCGGCGAGTCCTCGCTGGCCTCCATCGCCATGACGACGAACCTCTCGTGGGCCGGCAAGACCGTCGTCGTCGCCGGCTACGGCTACTGCGGCAAGGGCGTCGCGAAGAAGGCCGCCGGGCAGAACGCCGAAGTAATCGTCACGGAGGTCGAGCCCCGCCGCGCGCTCGAAGCCCACATGGAGGGCTACGACGTGAAGCCGATGGCAGACGCCGCCGCCGAGGGCGACGTGTTCATCACGACCACCGGCAACCGCGACGTCATCGTCGAGGAGCACTTCGAGGCGATGCAGGACGGTGTCCTCCTCGCCAACGCCGGCCACTTCGACGTGGAGATCGACCTCGACGCGCTGTCGGACCTTGCCGCCGACACCTACGAGTCCCGCGACGGCGTCCAGACCTACGAGATGGCCGACGGCCGCCGACTCAACGTTCTCGCGGAGGGCCGCCTGGTCAACCTCGCAACCCCAGTTGCGCTGGGTCACCCCGTCGAAGTGATGGACCAGAGCTTCGGCATCCAGGCCGTCTGTGTCCGCGAACTGGTTGCGAACGGCGACGACTACGAGGCCGGCGTCCACGCGGTTCCGGACCGGCTTGACAAGGAAGTCGCGGAGATTAAGCTTGAGGCCGAGGGCGTCGACTTCGACTCGTTGACGGACGCTCAGGCCGAGTATATGGATTCCTGGCAACACGGAACATAGGGAGGGAGTGAGCGGTCCTCCAAACTGCGAGCGGGGAACGACGTGACCCGCGAGCAGTAGCGAGGCGGAAAAGACACCACTGGTGGGCGATTGGGTGGCAGTACTTTCCGCCGTCGGCGACCGAAACGTGACCGAATCTTACTCGGTTACATCGACGGAAACCGTCGACTGAATCCAGGCGGACCGGTTCTCAGGGACGCCGATATGGGCGACTGTGCTCTCGCCTACGTCGTACTCTTCAAAGGTCGCTCTGCTGCCTGACTGCAGGTCGGTGTCGTGTTCGTGTGTCATCAGTGTGCTCCATGTTTCGTTCAGCAGTTATGTCCTTACCACACTCCGACAGTAGACGGTGGCGGATATCCGCTTGTCCGCTAGCTGTATTCATCCATCGACAGATGCCGTCTATATGTGTAGCACTGTCCAACTGAGCGACCTGTCAGACCTGCTGTCTCCACCCTCTCGTCTTGGTGACGGCAATTTTATTCGCTCCCATCCGAAAGGGTGTGGCAATGGAACCGCTCCACGCACGTTACCCGTTCCTGGCGCGGTCGCGAGAGGCTGTCGAAGCGGCGACAGTGGACCTGGGCGAGGTTGTCGCCACGGGCGAGGCGGTCACGGAGCGCGCGCTGGAGCGAGTCGAGTCGGCAATCTCAGACGGCACCGTTGGCGACCCACACCGCCGGACGCGCGTCGAACTGCTATCGTACCCGGTCGCCCGCGTCCTGGTCTCGCTCGTTGACGTTCACATCTGTACGCAGAAGTACGCGCAGGCGGAGGCCGCGACAGCCCACGAGCGGTTCACCGAAGAGTTCGCCACAACGACAGAGCTGAAATCGATGCAGAGCGAGCGCTTAGACCGCGACGAACTTCTCTCGGAGTTCGACCTCGTGGACGCGGTGCAGTCAACGGTCGACGGCTACCGCATCGAAGTCGGGGCATACCTCGACTTGGCGGCCGGCCAGCGGGGTGACGCCTGGCGGCTGGTCAATCGGGCGCTGGCCGATGGCAAGGTCAAAGTCACCTCCGAGGAGCTGAACGTCCTGCTAAAGCAGGCGATCCGGCATCGAGTTAGCGACGGCCTGCCGTTTACTGTCCCGGACGCTATCGCCGATGAACTGACTGACGAAGTCGAGCACCTGCAGGAAGTGCTCTCAGAGATGGCGCTCACACGGGAGATTGACACCGTCGTCCCAGAGCTGTTCCCGCCCTGCATGAAGTCTCTCCTCGATCAGGTTCAAAAGGGCGAACACCTGGAACACCACTCCCGCTTTGCCATCGCGGCCTTCCTGACCGGTATCGGGATGACGACGGACGAGATCGTTGATCTGTTCCAGGTTAATCCCGGCTTCGGTGAGGAGGCGACCCGCTACCAGGTCGACCACATCCGGGGGGAGACCAGTCCGACAGAGTACTCGACGCCAGCGTGTTCGACTATGCAGTCCTACGGCGACTGTGTCAACATGGACGACCTCTGTGAGCAGATTTCCCATCCGATGGGCTACTACGAGCAGAAGTTAGACGACTCCGACGAAGAGGAACTGGTCGACTGGCGCGAGGACGAAGCTGACGCCTAGAACTGCTGGCGTTCGAGCCAGATGCCGGCGGCAGTCATGAACACCACAAACAGTCCAATCATGCCGATCAGTGCGTAGCCGCCCGTTGCCAGCGATTCTGCGTCAGTCAGGTACGACTGTGAGACGACGACGGCCCCGCTAATAAACAGCACCACAGCCATCGCCGAGATGACGATTTGCAGGAACGTCTCCCGCTCAATATCCATGTTCTGCGGTTTCACAGGGCCGGCAAAAAGGGTATCGAAGCGCCGGAGAGAAGTTGTGGCCACAACGCCCAATCAGTCTCACCCGGCCTAGATTGTCCAGCCAGTTTCAGCGAGCCTGAAAGGTGCGCTGGCTCTGGGCGACGGGCGACGGACCGCAACGCAGTGAGACCCGTTGTTCGGGGGAGCGACGCGCTCTCGTGATCACGAAAGTCGGAGATGGTCGGTGACAGCGAGATCCGCAACTGGAGCCAGCCGTGGCTCTCCGTGATTCCGCTGTTGGACGACACACTGGCCGATCCATTTACCTCCGTTCGTCACCTATGTTTCGACTGGACGCATTGGAAAATACAGCCGCGTCCGCACCTATGACGCTCATCGAGCCATCAGCCGACCGGCAGAGTACTGCACTTGCACCGGACCTCCGTTCTCTCCCTGACCGGGCCGCCCGGGCCTGGACCGAACGCATGGCTGTCCATCCGCGGTCGGGTAGCACGTACGCCGTAGCGACGGAGAGCGATAGCACGTATCTCGTCGACATCGCACAGCGATCCTGTTCCTGTCCCGACAACCGTCTCCGCGGTGAGCACTGCAAGCACCTGCGTCGCGTCGCCATCGAAATCACCGCCCGTCGGGTCGCTCCACCCGGCAAGCAGCGGGCAAACTGTGACGCCTGTGGCACCGTCACCTTCGTCTCCGGGGACGCCCCGACGCCACATCTCTGTTCGCACTGCCGGCTCGACACTGGCGACATCGTGCAGGACCGCGAGACGGGCAACAGACTCGTGATCACAGCTGTGACCGACTCGCTAGCTGGTGAGTGGACGATCGAGGCCATCGACGAGACGGTCGCAGACTACGACACTAACGACGGCTACCCAACAGATGATCTCGTCGTGCTGGCAGCGTATCTCTCGGACGCTGTGGGTACGACCGACCCGAAAAAGTACGCCTTCCCGCTGTCGCGGCTTCGCCGCGTCGAGGACGCCGAACTCGTACCGTAAGCTGCAGCCAAACGTCCTCCACGGGACGCTCACTCAAGCATCGCCGCGGCTTCCTCCTTGTCCAGGTCGCCGCGCTCGAAGGCTGACAGCACGTCCAGCACGCTCTGGTCGGGGCCGTCGTCGGCAACCTCGTCCAGCGTTACCTTCTCGGAATGGCCGACGAACTCCTCGAAGTCCGTCCCCTCGGAGAGGGCTTTCTCTTTCTTGACCCGGTAGTTGCCGCCGTCAGTCGTGTGGAGGTCGCCCGGGTGGAAGAAGTACCAGTCTTCACGGTCGAATCGGACACCGATTCGTGGTTTCGCACCGAAGTTCCGGGCGAAAAACAGCAGCGCCTCGACCTCCTCACCGGTGAGGTAGATCGGGTCGCCAGCGCTGGATTTCGCCTCGATAGCGTAGAAGGTCTCACCGTCACCGGACAGCACGTCCGGCAACTCTCGCTCGGTCGCGCTGCCGCTGGCCGGCGCACGCATCACCGCAAAGCCCGCCTCGTCGAGTGCGTTGACCAGTTCGCGCTCGCGGCGGTCGCCCTTCGCGTTCGAGTTTGCCATTATCAGTACGTAGAGCGACGGGGGTAAAACCGTTCAGATACAGCTAGACCGTTTATTCCGTTCATCTATGCGTGTTTCAGTTGATCTATCGCGGAGAATATACCTGTCGGACGTGTCCCGTATTGTGAAATGACTTCGTTCGAAGCAACAGAGACGGTTCCTCGTATGGACCCAGTAACAGCCGACGACACAGCTAGGTCAGTATGGGCAGCGAGTTCGATCCGGAGCGGGAGGGTCGGCCAATGAGGCGGCGTCGATTCATCGCGACCGGCGCTGGCGTCGGGGCCGGCCTGTTAGCCGGCTGTACCGGGTCAAACGACTCCGGTGGGACCGACGGGACCAGTGACGACAGTACGATGGACGATAGCAATGCAGTCGGGGCGTTCCGCCTCCTCATCAGCGACCAGCCCGCGGCTATCGGCGACTTCGACTCGCTCGACGTGTCGTTCTCGAAGACTCGTATCTTCCACGCTGGCGAGAACACAGAGACAGAGACCGTCGAGTCACCCGAGACGGGAACGGCAGAACCAACCGAGACAGCGGACGTAAACGACGGCGAAGATGAAGACGACAAAGCGGAAGCGGACGGGAATGATGACAGGGACGGCGAAGGTAGCGATGGGTTCGTCGTTCGCGAACTCGACGGCGTGACCGTCGACCTCACCAAAGTCGTCGGCGATAAGGCCATCAGCGTCCTCGATGGCGAACTTGAAGCGGGTCGCTACAGCAAAATCGAGCTGTACGCCGAATCGGTTGACGGCGTCGTTGACGGCGAGTCCGTGAATGTGAAGGTTCCCAGTGGGAAACTGCAGATTATCGAGTCATTCGAGGTCGTCGCGGGCGAATCTGTCGATTTCGTCTTCGACATCAATGTCGTGAAGAAAGGCAACGGCGGCTACAACCTCCTCCCGGTCATCTCCGAAAGCGGTGTTTCGGGCAAAGACGTCGAAGTGGAGGAGGTCGACGAGGGTGGTGATGCAGACGACGAAACCACCGCCGTCGAGACAACGCCGGCGTCGGATCAGGGCGGAAACGAAACGACCGCTGGCGAGTAGGGACCACTCCCCGCTTATAGAGATTCAAGGCGAAGGTCGAGGGCATCGACGTCGTGGAAGTGGATGAGGTGGCTACGTCAAAGACTGTTGCATGTGCGAGCGAGAGGACGACAGTCAGCGTGTCGAGGCGGACTGTACGTCTGCAAGGGGTGTGACGCGGCGTTCAACGCGGACGTGAACGGAGCGGAGAACATCCGTTGTGACATCAACGGAAGTGAAAGTAACTCAGAGTCCCCGTCCGGGGATAGGAGTCCCGGCTGGTTGGCCCCAGCCCGGAGTCTCCCTGTACGACCGCACCTGCGGATTCCAACCGCAGGCCGAGGTGGGTGACTCCAAACCGTAATATCCCACCCTTCGGGATTCCACGGCGTTCACGCCGTAGAGGAGGTCAATCGTCAATTCGAGATTCCAGTTCTTGGATGACCTCGTCAGTCGTGCCACCGTCACCGCGGACTGCCTGCGTGTAGCGTCTGTATTCCTGTGGTGACACCTGAACGGTCTTCGTCTCGCCCTTGTGAGAGATTTCGAGTTTGACGGTCCCCTGTGGATTGTTTCGACGGCGGAAGCCCGCCATCGCGGTGAAGACGAACCAGAACGCCACGCAAGTGCCGATGAAGTACGCCATCGTCGTCTCGAACGCTAACGTCTGCGCGCCAACCGTCCAGTTGTAGGGATAGGCCAATTGAAAGAGCCCAAGACCGACCAGACAGAGGATAGCGCCGACGACCACACCGGTCTGCTCTCGGCGGCTTGAGGGGAGCACGGTGACGACGCTCAGAAACATTGCGGGGATGCCAAGACCGCCCAGCGTCCCGCCGAGTTTCTCGGCGGCGTGGGGTGCAGTCGCGCCGACAACCGCGGACAGCGGGGTCGTGACGAGCAGGATTGCCACGACCACCGCCAGCGCGCCGACAAAACCCAGGGTCACACCGGCGACGACGCGGCGTGGGTCACGACCCTCCCAGCGCCGCTTCTCGTATGCCTCCCCCAGGTTCTCCATACCGGCCCGTTGGCACCCGACGCACAAAACGGTACGTCAGACATGCGTACGACGCTGTACGGCGGCCAGTGCGTCGTCACCGGCGGTCGCGAGCGTTCCGAGATGATCGCTGTCGACGAGTTCAAGTGAGGCTTCGGGCAGCCGTTGGGCGAGTTCACGGCCAGTCGACGGGACGACGTTGGCGTCGTGTCGCCCCTGGAACACCGTAACGGGAACGGACACGTCTTCGAGGGCGAACGGCCATGACTGGGAGAGAAATCGCTGTTCGCGGATAATACCGCTTGGGCCGCGTGCCATCGCAGTCAGCATGTCCGCCCGGACGATGCGAGCCACTTCGTCAGCGTCCAGCGCGTCTGTCTCCGGCGTCTCCTCGGCGACGAACCCGACAGCATAGGACGGGTCCCGTCGGACAGCGAACCACCGCTGGAGGCGAAAGAGGCGTCCGAGCGCCCACGGTGCGTGCCGAGACAGTGTCCCCACGAACTGCTGGACACGCCCCGTCGCGCCGACAGACGGCGGACCGCTGCCGCCCAGGAGCGCGAGCTGCTGTATCTCGGGGAGTCGGTGACAGGCCAGTGCAAACGGTCCGCCGCCGGAGAAACCGATGGCCCCGGCAGAGTCGACAGCAAGGTGAGACAGTAACGTCTCGACGTCGTCAGGCCAGTCGTCAATAGTAACCGGGGCGTCGGGCGAATTCCCGATTCCCGGTCTGTCCGGGGCGATGAGATGCACGCCGTGCTCGCGTGCCGGTGCAGCGAGCAGCCGCGCGATGGCGTGTGATCCAGGGGTCCCGTGACAGAAGAGTACTGGATAGCCGTCGGCATCGCCGTACGTGGCGTAGGCTAGCCGACGATTGGCTGAGAGCGGGACCGTCTCCGTTTCTGCGTCGTCCGGGAGCCAATCGCTGGGCGGAATCGGCACCGTGGATTGCATCCGTCGCTATTCGCTCTGGATGCGTGGCGCGAGCATATATGTGACTCGGCCCTGTCCCTCGGCGAAGCTGAAGTGCATCTTGACAGGGAACTCCTCGCCAAGTTCCATTTCAACTTCGGCGTCTTTCGGGATGGCCTTGTTCATGTTCTGCAGGTAGTCCAGCGAGAACAGCGAGTGGGCGTCCCCAGGGGTGAGGTCAATGAGGTCGTCGCGGGTGAGTTCGAGGTGCACGTCGTCCGTGTCGCCCTCAGCGTCGACGTAGAACAGTTCCTCGGTCGCATCGACGCCCAGCGCGATGTGGTCACTGACCATGTCCGCGGCAGTGACCGACCGGTCGATGTCTCGCCCCTCGATGACGATATTCGCCGAGAGGTCAAGATCCGGGAGATCGGGTTCCTGACGGATAGAGTCAGGGTCAATAAGGGCGAGCGTGTATTCGAGGCCGTCGATAGAGATGTGAAGTTTCCGCGTCTTCTCGTCCAGATCGAGGTGGACGAGCTGGCCGGCATCGGCCATGCCGGCGATGTCTTCGAGCCGGGAGAGGTTGACGCCGATGAGGCCACCATCAGTCTCGTAGGACTCGAACGCCGCCGCGTCGAGTCGCAGGTCGACCATTCCGACGTTCGCCGGGTCGACTGCCCGGATCTCCAGCCCGTCATCTTCGAGGTGGATTTTGCACTCGTCCACCAGCACGCTCACAGAGTCGAGAGTCGCCTGGAGCGTGTCTGCGCTCACGATGGCGTTGAACATCTTGAACCGGACTATGCCCCCATCCATTAAAAAGTCCCTCATTGAAACCCGCGTGCGCGCGAGTGACCGAGTGGACGTGGAGACGATCACTAACGGTGTCACAAATCGACCAGTCAGGGCCCGAGTACGAGTGAACCAGTGCCGCTGAGCCGGGCGCGATCAGACGTCCGGTTCGAACACGTCGGGGTTTGCCTCCCCTTCGCGGTTGATGATGGCCATCATGCCCTTGCGAGCGACCCGCGAAAGCGCGTGGTCGACCAGTTTGATGGGGCCAGGTACCTCAGCGTGGAGCGTCGCGATGGCACAGGAGCCGGGCTTGACCGGCGTCGTCTGGACGTACCTGTTTGGCGGCCCGGCGATAGCGCCCTGCTGCCAGACCTCGTCCCAGACGGACCCGATAGGATGGAAGCTGGAGTCGAAGTTCGGCCCGCCAGCGACGAAGTACACGCGAGCAGTGTCACCAACAGCTATGCTCGGCGAGCCGTGGGCGTCCGGCGTGATAGCGTACTTCTCGCCGTTCATCAGAACGTACGTCGGCTCTTCGGCAGCCATCGCCTCCATGTCGAAGTCGTGATGGCCCGACTCACCGGTCTCGCCAGTGGTGTACAGTTCGTGCTGGCCGAAGTAGAACTCGTGGTCTACCTCTGGCAACCCGTCTTTCGGTTCGACGAGTATCATCCCGAACATCCCGGAGGAGATGTGCATATCGAGGTTCGGGACGGCACAGTGGTAGATGAATGCGCCGGGGTAGGTAGCCTTGAACCGGAACGTCTGGGTCTGGCCCGGAGTGACCATCGACGCCTCCGCTCCACCACCGGGTCCGCGGACGGCGTGGAGGTCGATGTTGTGCGGCATGGAGTTACCCTCCGCGTTCGTGATGGTGAGTTCGACGGTATCACCCTGGCGGACCCGTATCATCGGGCCGGGTATCTGCCCGTCGAAGGTCATGTACGTGTAGGTGACGCCGGGTTCGATTTCCGCGACCTGCTCTCTGGTGGTCATCTCCACCGAAACGGTCTGTGGCTCCGAACGGTCGATGGGGTCCGGAATAGCGGTTGGGTCCGCGGCGATACGGTCGACGTCAGTTTGCTGTGCGGCATTCATGGCTGGCTCCTGTGGGGTAGTTTGGCTTTCGGTCGGTTGCTCTGATTCGCCTGGTGCGGAACTACAACCCGCAATCGCGGCCGCACCAACGCCCAAGGCCTCTAACACTCGTCTCCGCGTCGCCGTCGGAATGGTTGACATTGGGGTGTCACTCCTTACAGATGAGAGTCGTCGCGTGACCCGTATATACTGGAGCGGGAAATCTCAGACACTGAGACGTGTTCTTAGTCGGTAAGAACGGTACTGAACGTGTTCGGGTTGTCGGTAAAATAAGTAACAATTGAACCGATTTACACGCCGATAGTAGCCGGCCTACTGCATCGCCTT
>JBDGPY010000042.1:0-24964 GCA_042219425.1 Haloarcula sp.
ACCGGCGACACTGCGTCGTCGTCGTGGATGAGTTGTTTGATATCCATGGTTTGTTTGCCCACGCACACCGCGAGTGTGCCCTGAGTAAGTATCCCCTATACACTGAAAGGAGTTCTTACCGGTCCGCGGAAGCGTGCTGATTCCATCCCATGGTGTGGAACAACTTATACCCATAACACGATTTACTGTCTCAATGCCACCTTGAAGTGCTTCAAGACTGCCTGTACCGGGAGAATTCTATTTGAGACTGTACACGATTCAATGGCGGGAACGCCTGCCTCAGTCGTCGTCTGCGTCGTCCATCGCGTACTCCGTGAGCGTCATCTCGCGACCGGCGTACGTGTGGTAGCCGGCGGAGACGCTCAGGACCACCGCAATTGTCGTCGCCCAGACTAACGGGGAGATGACGGTGAATGGATAGACACCGACCCAGAGAATCGTGACGATTGCCAGACTGACAGCGCCCAGTGAGAGGTAGTACTCCCGCCAGGGGAACTCGCTTCCGGGGACGATTTCGAGATACACGGTGAGATCCTCGGTTTGAGCGGTTTTCGACACCGTTCCAGTCTCGGCGTCGTATTCGATGATGCCCGAGTCGTGCATCCTCGGGAGGTGTGACTGCTGTAGCGTCGTATAGACACGCTTTCGCTGCGCGCTCGTCACCTCGGTATTGGGACAGTTGTACTCCTGTGCTGCGACGTGGCCCGCGATATCTCCGAGTTGAGCCGGGCCGTCGGTTTGCCGGAGATACTGGAGTGTGTAGCGACGGCGCTCGTTCTGCAGCACGTCGAATATCTCGCCTTTTGAAAGGTCTTCTTCCGCGGCGTCGGCCTCCGACCCTTCTACCTGCTTGCTCATATCGTGTCCTCCAATTTCTACTATCCACAGCGAGGGAGTATAGCGAAATTCAGGGTACGCATCAGTTATAAAGTCACGGGTTCTGCTGCCGGAAAAAACGATAAACAGTTGCGGATTTACGCGCTGGGGCCAGTCGCGGTGGCGAGCGTCGCGGAGTTGTCGCCCGCAGCCGACTGGTAGACGACATTGATTTCGAACCCGTCATTGTTGACCCCGACATCAATGCGGTCACCAGCAACAACTTTGGAATTACTACCACTTGTCTGGCTATCTGGCCAGTTCGTGTTGTCACTGTTGACATCGTCACCGGACCCTCCGATCTCAGTTCCCCGGATATAGATATTACTTGCTTTAATCGAGTCGCCACCGTCGTGGGTCACTGTCACGTGATCGTTGTCACTGTCGTAATCCGTGCTGAAACTGGCCTGTGGTGCTGTATCACTTACCTGATCACCGAGACCGAGAACGAACGTCGCGATAACGGCCGCGAGGATGACCGTAATTGCGACCATCAGGATGACCCCGATAACCGGCGATACCGCGTCGTCGTCGTTGAAGAATCGTTTGAGTTCCATGGATTATGTGCCTGCACACACCATCGGGTAGATCTGCCATCCACCCAGTACGTTGTGCTTACCGGAAGGTGGCTATGGAGGTATATAAGTCTGAACCCAAGTTATCAGATACTGTAATCATACTCAGTCTATCATACGCTATTTTGCCCGACTTACTGGCTTGCTCTGGCTATCTGCTAGCAAGATTTCACAACCAATAGCTGGACCCGGTCACGACAGCGCGATCAGCGCTATCGTGACGAAGACCGCCAGAATGAGGATGCTGAATCCGATTCCAGCACGCATCGGGTGACCCAGACCGTCGTCACCGCGCAGGCTCGCAATCGTGTCGTTCGGTGCTGTCAGCGTCTGTACCGAGGCTGTTGCAGTCCGGACCACCGCTCGGTCCACGGCGGCGTACAGTTCGGTCACGCCGACGACGAGGCCGCGAGAGCCGTAGAAGACGGCAGGGTTGTACAGCGAATCGATGTCTGGGACGCGGCCGAGCTTGGACAGCAGCTTCTTCGTCGCCGCAAAACCGATCAGTCCGGCGGCGGCGAGAGTAACTCCCTCGATGAGGTGTTCGCGGGTGTAGGTCACGTACACGTGGTCGACCACGGCTTTGCTGGTCACATCGTAGGGGAGGATAGCGAACAGCGCGGTGTCGTACACACCGTAGATAACACAGAGCGCGGCCACAGACAGCATTGCGACGGTCTGGCCGCGGTTCGCATCCGGGACATTGCCGTCGTACGTACCGTTGAAGAAGGCGTAGTAGCCGAACTTGATGAACGACATGAACGTCCCGACGCCACCGAGCAGGAGAAGCCATTCGAGCGTCGTCCGGTGGTCGAAGTACAGCGGCCCCTTGGCGAAGTTGTAGTGGCTCCCGGCGATGACGATACCCTTGCTGACAAAGCCGTTGAAACCGGGGAACCCGGCGATAGAGAGCGCTGCGACGGTGAACGCGACAGCGGTAATGGGCATCTCGCGAGCCAGTCCGCCGAGTTTCTTCAGGCTCTCCTCGCCGGTCCGGTAGATGACGACGCCGGCGGTCATGAACAGCAGCCCCTTGTAGAGGATGTGGTTGAACACGTGGGCGAACGCACCAGCCTGCGAGAGCGCGCTCCCGATACCGACGCCGGCGACCATGTACCCCACCTGAGATTGGATGTGATAAGAGAGCAGCCGCCGCATGTCGTTCTGGAACAGCGCGAACATCGCGCCGAAGACGGCCATCCCGCCGCCCATGTACGCGATGGCCGCGTGTCCGTCGGGGAACGCACGGTACATCCCGTACACTCCGGTCTTCGTCGTGAACACACAGAGGAAGACGCTGGCTGCGATGTGCGGGCGCGGATAGGTGTCTGGCAGCCACGCGTGCAGACCGATGAAGCCGACGTTGACGCCGATCCCGATTGCTGCGAGTGCGGCTGGCAAGCCTGCAGTGATACCACCTACTTCCGGGCCGCCCGGGACCGACGCGAACAGGAATGTGCCCGCCTCGACGTAGTGTCCAAGAATAGCGGCCATCAACAGCGTACCGCCGAGACCATGCAGCAGTGCGTACCGGAAGCCGGCCCGGACTGCCTTGCCGCCGTAGTGCCACACCAGCAAGGTGCTGGTGACGGCCATCAGCTCCCAGAAGAAAATGAGCGTGAGCCAGTCACCCGCGAATACGGCCCCGAAGCTGGTCGCGACGTACGAGAGGGCGTATCCGGTCTGCGTGGTGTCTGCCTCGCTAGCATAGGAGTACAGCACGGCAACGGCTGCGATAAGCCCGAAGATGACCCCCATCAACCGGGAGAACGGATCGACATTGAGCAACACGGCCTCGAAGCCGAGGAACTGTGTTCGGAGATATGCACCCTCCGGGATCGCGAGCGCCCACGGAACCGCAAGCGCCGGGGCGAGCGCACCGAGTGCGTGCCCAGCGCGCTGTGGGAGTCGGGACACGATGATAGCTAGAGCCAGCAACACGACAACTGGCGGGACAGCGGTAAGCATCGACATCAGGCGACCACCCCCGGGAGATTCCCGACGATAGCATCGACGATCCGCAGGAAGACGGCCGTGTAGGGAACCGTTCCGAGCAGGAGTGACAGCGCGGCCGCGGCCAGTATCGGCCCGAGCATGAACCACGTGCTCTCGCCGCCACGCCAATCGCGGTCGTCCCAGCCGCCCTCAGGTGGGCCACCGTGGTGTTCGTGGTCCTCGTGGTGTTTGCCGAGGTGGTCGACGTGCTCTGGCTCCGGAACGTCGCTCCTGTCGGTGGCGTCTTCCGAACCCTGTGCGCTCCCGCCGTCGGCTCGCACGCCGTCTCTACCACCGACTGGGCCTCCGATAAGGGGCTTCTCGTCGTGGCTCGCTGGCGACTCGAAGTACGCCTGGTAGACGATAGGCCAGAAGTAGGCGATGTTGAGAACGCCAGAGACGAGCAGGGAGGCAGCGAAGACCAACTGTCCCCCTTCCAGTGCGCCGATCACGAGATACCACTTGCTGACGAACCCAGCGACAAGCGGGATTCCGGCCATCCCAGCTGCGGCGACAGCGAAGGCTGCCATCGTCACCGGCATCCGTCTCCCAATACCGGCCATATCGCTGATGTCGTCAGTGTGTGTCTCGACGTGTATCGCGCCGGCACAGAAGAACAGTGTGAGCTTCATGAACGCATGCGCGGGGATATGCAACAGCCCACCGGTCAGCGCCTTCCCATGGAGCATCCCCAGTCCGAGGACGATATAGGAGAGCTGGCTGATCGTCGAGTACGCTAGCCGCCGCTTGAGGTTGTCCTGTCTGAGCGCGATGATACTGGCAGTCAGGAGCGTGAAGGCCGCGACCGCGGCGAGCGGGAGTCCGACGCCGAGTTGATCTGCCGCCATTATGTCGGTCCCGTACACGTCGAGGACGACTCTCGCGATGCCGAACACGCCGCTCTTGACGACTGCGACGGCGTGCAGCAGCCCCGACACCGGCGTCGGCGCGACCATCGCGTCCGGGAGCCAGGAGTGCATCGGCATCAGCGCGGCCTTGACGCCGAACCCGGCCACCAGCAGGGCGAAGGCCGCCCGCGCAAGCGTCGGGTCCGCCGTCGCGAGTGCTTCGATACCGCCCGGTGTGAACGCCGTCGTTCCGGCGACAGCGCCAGTGCCCGCGGTGAGGAAAGACACGAGCACAGTCCCACCCAGCACGGCGACACCGCCGCCGAACGTGTACGCGAGGTACTTCCGGCCGGCGGCCCGTGCCTCGTCGGTCTCGTCGTGGGTGACCAGCGGATACGTTGAGACCGTAAGCAGTTCGTAGCAGACAAACAGCGTCAGCAGGTTCGATGCAAACGCGACGCCGATTGCCGACGCGAGGCTGGCGGCGAACGAAGCGAAGTACCGCGTCTGTGCGTGTTCGTCCAGCCCGCGCATGTAGCCGATGCTGTAGAAACTCGTGATGATCCACAGCAGACTCGCAAGCAGGCCAAACAGGAGCCCGAGCGGGTCAACACGGAACGCCAGTTCGATACCGGTGGCTAACTGTCCGAACGAGAACACGTAGCGTGCCCCGTCCAGAACACCCGGAACCATACTCGCGACGATAGCGAACTTCGCAACTGCCACAGTGATGGTCACCCCCTCTCGCACGTTCGGGCGCCGCTTGAGCGAGAGGATCAGGGGGATAGCCACCGTGGAAACGAGGATTGCCAGCAGCGGTCTGAGCGATGGGATGTCAGTCATTGGGTCAGAAGTTGTGGAAGCGTCTCTCGGAGAACCTGTTCGAACGCCGGTACTGCTGCGGTCAGCGCAACCGCGAGGACGGCCGCAATGACGACGACGGCGACCATCCCGGTCGACACTGTCTGCCCGCTACCGTCTGCGACAGGGGCTTCCCGAGGTATCTCCCCCTCTGCGTGGATGGTTGCCTCGGCGAAGTAGAGTCGTTCGACGAGGCGGGCGAAGTATGCCAGTGTCAGCAAGGTACTCGACAGCAGAACGGCCACGACAGGCCATATCTCGGCCCTGACTGCGCCGAGGACGATGTACCACTTGCCGACGAAGCCCACTGCCGGCGGGACGCCGACCATTGCGAGCGCGAGGACGGCGAAGGCAAACGCCGACAGTGGCGCACGACTGCCCATCCCGGCGTAGCCGTTCAAGGTCGTTGCGCCGGTCTTGCGCTCGATGATCCCCGTCGCGGCGAACAGCCCACCTTTCATCACCGCGTGCCCGAGCAGGTGGATGGTCGCGCCGACGACGGCGAGCGGTGTCGCAATGGCGAACCCGGCGACAACAAGGCCGAACTGCGACACCGAGGAGTACGCGAGCATCCGCTGGACGTCGCTCTGTGAGACAGCGAGGACGCTTCCGGCGACAATGCTCACGCAGGCCAGGCCGACCAGCGCCCAGCGCGCCATCGGCACCGCGGCCAGGAAGTCGGCGGTGAACACCGAGAACAGCAGCCGTGCAAGAGCGTAGGCTGACACGGTCGAGACAAGCGCCGAAATGAACGCGCTCACAGAGTCCGGCGCGTTCGCGTACGCGTCGGGCTGCCAGGTGTGCAGCGGGAACAGCGCGACCTTCACCGTCAGGCCGCCGACCATCAACCCGAACGCGGTCAGGACGAGCGTTGAGTCGTAGGCTGCCATCTGCCCGAGCTTGTTCGACAGGTCGGCCATGTTGAGCGTCCCTGTCGCCGCGAGCAGGTAACCGACACCTAGCAGGTACAGTGAGGCTCCGATGGTCCCGATGATGAGGTACTTGAGCGCCGCGACAGCGGCACTGGCGTCACGACCGCTGGCGACCAGTCCGTACGCGGCCAGCCCCGTGATTTCGAGGAACACGTAGAGGTTGAACACGTCGCCGGTGACGGCCATACCCGTCAGGCCGGCGACCAGCAGGAGATACAGGCCGTAGAAGGCGTTCGAGTGTGGTTCAGCCCCCCGAGCGTAGGATAGCACGCCGAGGGAGACAGCTGCTATAAGCAGGGCGATGGCCCCCGAGAGGCCGTCGACGACGAGTTCGATGCCGTACGGGGCGGCGAACCCACCCACCTCGTAGGCCACGGTGCCACCTGTGCCGACGGCCCAGGCCAGCAGTCCGGCCAGGCCGACCTGAACGACCAGTGTCAGTGTTGCGATCGGCCAGCCGGCGCGGTCGCTGACGAGGCTGGCGACCAGCGGTACTGCACCGCCGATAATCGGTAGGACGACCAGCAACACAGGTAACTGTTCAATCATAGTAGAGTTGTTTGAGTTTGTCTTCGTCTAGCGTACCGTACTCGGTGTAGATGCGGATGAGCAACGCCAGCGCGACGGCGGTCAGGCTCACCCCGACAACGATTGCCGTCAGGATGAGAACGTGTGGAAGTGGGCTGACGTATGGGCCCCCACCGTGTTCAATTATCGGTGGGTGGCCGCCGGCCCTGTAGGCGAGCGTGATGAAAAACAGGAAGATACCCGTCTGGAAGATGTTCATCCCGATGACCTTCTTCACGAGGTTTCGGGACTCGATAAGCATGTACAGGCCGATTCCCAGCAGGAGCATCACTGCGTAGTAGTTATAGTGTGAATGCAGTAGTTCAAGCATTAGCTCTCACCCTCCGGTGAGTCGACAGCGTGGCCGAACCCGGCTGCAAGCAGGAAAAAGAGGCCGATGGCCACGCTGGCGACGATGCCACCGATACCCAGTTCGACGAGTTCGATGCCGTATGCAGTCGCGTGGGAGATGAACTGTTCGTAGAGGTGGTACTCCAGGAAGTTCCCGCCCAGGAGAATGGTTCCCAGGCCGATGGTCGCGAACGCGAGCACACCACCGGAGGCGAGTGCGGCAACGACGCGCACGTCGACCCATTTCCGCGCCGAGCCGATTCCGTAGGCGAAGGCGAGCATCATGACGACTGAGCCAGCGATGACGCCGCCCTGGAACCCGCCGCCGGGCGAGTCAGCGCCGTGAAACATGATGAACAGGGCAAACGTCAGGACGAACGGCGAGACGACCCGAACCGTTGTCATTATGATCGTACTCTCAACGTAGAGGCCGTTTCGATTCTCGCTGCTCATGCGAATACCTCCTGTCTGAGGACGGTCAGCGCTGCAACGCCGGCAGAGAAGACCACGACCGCCTCGCCGAGTGTGTCGAACCCACGGTAGGCCGCGAGTACCGCCGTCACAGCGTTGTGAACCTCTGTTTCCGCGTACGCGTTGTTGATGTAATACTGTGTGACTTCACCGCTGACGACAGGGTTTGCCGCCCCCGACGCGCCGACGGCCGGCAGTGCGGGGACCGTCGCCGCCATGACGAGGACGAACGCGCCGACGAAGGCGATGGTCCGGAACCTGACCGACTCGAAGAGCCGATCTGCCTGTGGGCGAACAGTGTTTGCCAGCGCCACCAGGAACAGGATCGTCATGATACCGGCCCCGACAGCCGCCTCGGTCAGCCCAACGTCGGGCGCCTCAAGCATCACCCAGATGATGGAGATACCGAGACTGTAGGCGGCAAACGCCATCAGGGACGCCAGCACGTCACGAAGCACGGCCGCGCCGATGGCACACCCCAGTACGAACACCAGCAACACTGCCTCGATGAGTGATAGCGTCATGACTCACCCTCCTCGTCGCCGACGGTCCACGGCTCGATACCCTGGTCCTGTGCTGCCCGGGCGATGGCGTGGGCAGCCGTCGGGTTTGTCAGGAACATGAACACTAGCAGAAAGACGGCCTTGATCGTTGCAAGGTCGGTCTGGATTGCGAGCGCAGCGGCCCCGATAGCGAGGACGGCCCCCAGTGTGTCACTCTTCGATGCCGCGTGCGCCCGCGTGTACACGTCAGGGAGCCTGACGATGCCGATGGCGGCGACGCCGCCGAAGAACGCACCGAGAAGTGCCAGCGCGATAACTGCCCACTCCGTTGGGGTCATAGCACACCTCCATGCTCGACGTTGAACTTCGAGAACGCGATGGACAGCAGGAAGTTCAGCAGGGCATACACCAGCGCGATGTCGAGGAACAGCGACTCGCCCAGTGCACCGGAGACGAGTGCGATAGCAATAACGGTGTTCGTCCCCATCACGTTCACAGCGATTACCCTATCATGGTCTGTCGGTCCCATGAACACACGATAGAGAGCCACGACTGCGAACAGGACGAACGCGCCAGCGATCGCCAGCAGCGCCGTCTCGATCTCAACCATCGTCGGCCACCTCCGATTTCTGGATGTTGCTATCGGTAGCTTCGTCGTCGTTCCCCTGCCCGCGCTCGTGGGGCGAGGGGATCGCTGCTGCCTCCCGGCCGTAGAAGACGAATCGGACGGCCCGTTCGAGGCCGCCTGCGAACAGGTCCTCTCGCGCGCCTCCAGTGAGTGAGTGGATGTCGAACGCCCGCTCGGAGACGCTGATGGTGAGCGTCCCGGGCGTCAGCGTGATGCTATTCGCCAGCGTCGTCACTGGGGCATCACCCCAGATTGCGGCCTCGAACTCGACTATCTTCGGATCGATGGGGAGCGAGGGGTGCAAGACGACGTAGGCGATTTCGAGGTTCGCGACGGCGATCTCCTTGAGGAGGTACGGGATGTAAATCGCCATCCGGGCGAGCTGTTTCGGAATCCGCGTCAACGAGGGCTGGCGACTGAACGCGATGGGAGCGAGCAGTCCGGTGACGATAGTTGCTGTTATCGCGCCGGTGAGGAAGTCAAGCGGCTTGTACGAACTCAACAGGAGATAGAACAGGTATGACACGCCGAAGACGGTGAAGTACTTCGGAAGTGTCGCAGCTCGAGCGAGCGTGGTTGATCGCACTGGCCGCTCGACCGGCGCGGTTTCGACTTCGATATCGCCCCGGACAAGCTCGACTTCGAGCGGTCGGAGCATCGGCGTAGTGCCACCCGGATTGAACTCCGGGTCAAGGACGACCCGCTCGGTGTCGTTCTCGTTGGCATACTCGCGTATCACGTCGGCGTAGTCGCCGGGACTGAACAGGTAGCGGTCGGCACCGATAATACCCAGTTCAGTGTCGAGATTCGATGGCGGGTCGGCCCCCAAGTCCTCGGAAATCCAGACTGCAATGCGGTCAAGCAGGTCCTTGGCATTGCCAAGTTCCGACTGTGCATCAGGGTCGACAGCGCGCGCGCTCGCGACCGCAACGAGGTGCAGTGACACCTGTTGCTGCCCCTCCTGGGCCGCCGTTTTGGCCTGTTCAACGGCGTAGGCGACGGTGTTACGAACTGTCACCGAATCGGCTACTGGCACGAGCAGGCGACGGGGTGGTGGTACAGTCACAATCTCTGTTTAAAATTCTGAATGCGCGGTTCGTCGGCAGTACTGTCGTTATCGGACCGGAGCAACGGGACACGCAAAACTATTTCGTAATTAGTTACGCCGCTGTCTTCAACTGGACAGGCGGTCACCGAGTTCGTCGGCGACACGAGTTCCCAGTCCCTGTTTCTCTCCGGTGTACTCCGTGGCTGTTTCCTCATCCACGAGTAGGGCACGTGTCTCGGTAGCTCCCATCACGCTCGCGTCGTTTGCGACCACGAAGACCAGCCCAGCCCGGGCACGGAGTTCGCGGGCACGGTTGACTAGCGTCTCGTCGTCGCCGGCACTTTCGACCTTGAAGCCGACGATAGGCAGGTCAGGGTGGTCTTCCCGGACAGTGTCGATAAGTTTCGGCGTCGGTTCCAGCGACAGCGTCAGCTGGTCCTGTCCGCTCTTGATCTTCTCCGGAGCCTGGTTGACGGTGTAATCGGAGATAGCCGCCGCCGAAACCAGGGCGTCGGCTGACTCGGCGACCCGACTGACGGCCTCGGTCATCTCCGCGGCGGATTCGACCCGCTCGACGGTCGCGTACGGCACGTCAGGCCCATCGTGGACCAGCGTCACGTCGGCCCCGCGAACGTAGCAGGCCCGTGCAACCGCGCGCCCGGTCCGCCCCGAGGAGCGGTTCGAGAGCGTCCGAACGGGGTCGACCGACTCCGTTGTCGCTCCCGCTGTCACGACGATATGTTCGCCCGCTAGCGGTCGGTCGCTCGCAGCTCGTGCCGTCGCCGTGACGATGGCGTCCTCGGTTGCGATCTTGGCCTTTCCCTCCTCGACCCGCGGGTCGACGAACGACACACCCCAGGACTCGATGCGGTCGATACTGTCCAGCACGCCAGGGTGGTCGTACATCGGCTCGTGCATCGCTGGCACGACGACAACCGGGACGTCCGCGCCGAGGGCGGTCGTCGCACACGTGGTCACGGGCGTGTCGTCGACGGCGGCGGCGACTTTTCCGATGGTGTTGGCTGTCGCTGGCGCGAGCAGGAGCACGTCCCCCCATCCGGACCGCCCACAGAGGTCGACGTGTTCGACGCTCCCCGTTATCTCGGTCACCGTGTCGTTCTCCGTCGCGAACTCCAGCGCCCATGGGTGGATTATTCCCGTGGCGCTGTCAGTCATCACGGCCCGGACGGACGCGCCCTGGCGTCGGAGTTCGTGTGCGAGTTCGACCGTCTTCACGGCCGCGATGGACCCCGACACCCCCAGCACGACGTTCACTCCGGTCAGCATACCTGCCGGTTCGCGGTGCGGGGGTAAAAGCCCCTTTCTCTTGGGCGGGGGCTAGTCGCCGTCATTGGCGGTCTGGTCGCTCCGCCTGCCGCTCCTGTCACTGCTGGTGTGTGGTCCCTCGTCGTGTGCGTTCAGTGCGAGGGTGAAGGCGGCTATCGACAGCAGCACCAGTCCAAGTGCGACCACCGAACTGAGTGATAGCCCCGATGGCGAGGCTGGGACCGTGGCTGGAATAAGCACATATCTGACGAGCATGACCACGAGAATCGATCCAGTGAGGACGGTCCCGGTGCCAGTGAGGTGGACAAACTCGCTGTCTGTTGTCTCGGCGTCCCGGCCCAGCTGGTGACCGATACTGCTCGCGTGGACGCCAGCGTCCCACACAAACAGTGCTGCCGCGCTCCCGACGAGCACAAGTAGCGGTGCAACACCGAGTTCGGCCGACAGCAGCGTCATGACGAACAACAGTGTACTCCCGGTCGCGAATCCTGTCACGCGCCGCGATAGCATCCCTGCCCGTTCGACCACCGACAGAAACACGATAAGTCCCCGAAGAGCGATGACCGAAATCAACACACCGAGGAGGATTGCGGTCACCGAACCGTAGTAGCCGGCACCAGCAGGGGTCGGACCCATCTCGACCGTCACGCCAGCTAATGTGAGGAGCAGCGCACACAGCAGCAGTACCACGGGGACCGCCACTGCACCAGCCTGTCGTGCGAGGGACAGCCCGGGGCTGTCACCGAGCCACCACAGGAGCCACTGCCGGAGGAATTCGACGACGATGATACCTAGCAACAGCAAGAGACAGCCCACGAGCGGGAGGTGCAGGGGGCCGCTGAGCGCGATACGCAGGGCCGGCCCGAGAACCGGAATGGTTCCGAGGAATCGGTCAAACAGCTCTTGGGCCGCCGGCACGAATGCGACGAGCAACTGCAGGCCCACAGCGGCTTTAACAAACAGGTTGATCTCCAACCAGTTCGTCCCGAGCAGATCCAGCCGTTCCAGTGCCCGGTCAGTGGTCGTCGTCGGGGCCGGAATCCACGTCTCCAGAACAATCATGGCTCGGTCCAGCACCATCAGCGCGAAGAGAATTCCGACCTGCAGCATCACGAAGCCCACGAGCGGGTCCATCGAGAATCCGATCGCGACGCGTGCAAGCACCCACGGCAGGCTGACCGAGGCCGCGAACGAACAGACGCCCGCAGTCCCAACGCCGATGAGCAATGCCACGACACTCTCGTCGAGCATCTGCGGGAGTTCGTCCGCCGCATCAGCCGGTGGCACTAGCCCGCTGCTCGCGTCGATGACGACGAGCGTCGCACCCAGTGAGAGCCCGAGGTGGGTCACGAGCAGCCACGGGTCGGACACCAGCAGTGCGGTGCCACAGAACACGGTTGCGCCGACGACGACGGCGACGCTCCCACCGGCGATGCGCGTGTGCGCGCCGCTTCGGAGCGCCCACGCCCCAGCGGCGATACAGAGCCCGCTGAAGAGGCTGGTCAGAACCGGGAACGGGTCTCCGACAGCGACACCGAGTCCAAGCGCGACCAGCACTGCGACCGTCCCAGCCAGCGCCCCGCTTGACTCCGCCGGTCGACTGTCGAGTGCCGTCATGACCACCGCTCCGTTGCGCGGATGAGTGCTTTGGCAAGGGGTTCTGTCGGCGTCCAGTCGATGACGCGGACCGTCCCTCGGAGGCCGTCGAGACGGTCTGCCCGCCTGACTTGCTCGATGATGCGTCCCGGACTATCCCCAGTCGTCATGTCCGGACTGACGACTGTGACGGCATGTCCGTATGCGGAGAACCGTTTGGCAGCAGCAACAGCCCGGTCGTCGAGCAGTGGCGTACAGAACACAACCTGTGACTCGCTGGGGATCGAGCGGTCAAGCGTCGCGACCGTATCACCGCCATCAGCGATGCCGTATCGGTCCTTCATTTCGCCTGGCGACTCCATCGTCCGCGTTCTGGAATCAGCTGTGAACAGCCACGAATCACGGCTCCCTGTCGACGTAGTGACCGTTCCGCTCACGGCTTCACTCAGAAAGCGCTCCAGTCGCTGCTTCTGTGCCCGGTTCGCCGACGGTTGCAACGTCTCGCAACTGTCGTAGACGGCGGCACCCACGCGGTTGTCCATTCCCAGGAGTGTTGCCCCGACCTCTGTGGCCGCGTACGCACAGAACTCGACGGCCGTGGGTGCGTTCGGCTCGTTTGCGACCGCGTGTCGCGAATCGACGAGCATGACGACAGTGGCCGCTCTGGTCTCCTTGAACTCGATTGTCGCCAGTTCAGTTGTCTTTGCAAGGCGGTTCCAGTCGACACGACTCATCGGGTCTGTGGACTGGTGCTCGCGGATGGCGTAGAACGCGAGCCCGTCCCCGCCGGCGTTCGTCGGCACGCGGCCGGATTGCGAAAGCGTCTGTCCGGAGAGCGAGACGGTGTCGACGGCGGCACTGCACGACAGCGTCGTCTCGATGGTGACCTGCCTTGCGAACTCAACTGTTCCGGTCAGATTCCGACAGATGACTGCTACATCGGTGAAGCTGTGATCGCCGCGCCGAGCCTCGACAGTGTAGGTGACCGAGTCAGACTCCCCCGGTTCCAGGTGGGTTCCAAACCGAGGGGAGCCGTCGACGACCGCGAGACGCTCGGGCACACCGTCGAGGAGTCGCAGGTCAGGAAGCGTCCCGTCCCCGTCGTTGGTCACCGTCAGCGTAACTGTCACCTCCGTCCCGGGGAGCGGATCGGCGGGTTCGATGTGTCGCTCGATGGTGAGTGTCGGCTCAGGGTCGCCGATAGCAGCCTGATACGCCGCATACACCAGCGCGACCGCCGAAACCATGAATATCGTCGGATTCCCTGTGACGATGCCAGCCCCACCGGCTACGAGGGCAGCGGAGACGCCGACGTTGCGCTGTGTGGTCTCGCGGGTACTCACTCGTGGTCACCCTGCTGGAGTTGCCGTATCTCGGCTGTCGTTGCCTTGACCCGCCGGTCGAACGCTTCGCCGCTAGCCCAGTCCCGCAACTGCATCTCAATTGGTGGATCGGGAGCGTTTGACCCACCGAGGAAGGCAATCACTCGGCGGTCGTCTGTCCACGACCCTGTTTTGATGGCTTTGGCCGCTTCCACTGGAGACTGGTTGGTCTGTTCGACCAGGACGTGCTGCGCGGTCTCACGGAGTTGCTCCCGTATTTCGGCCGCATAGCTTGCCTCCAGTCCGTCGGATGGATCGACCCGGCCATCGATTTTCGCCAGTCGCTCGTCAATATCATCGCCGACGAGGTCGCCAGTACCGGGCTGCGTCGTCCCGGGCTCCAGCAGTTCGTCGAGCAGTTCTCCAGACGTGTCGCCAGCGTCGTGTTGAACCCGGTCTCGTGGCTGGGTCCCCTTCACCGGCGGGTGGTCCCACTCCTGGGTTCGGACGACAGTGTACAGTCCGAAGAGGCCAACGACAGCGGCACTGACACTCGCGACGACCCGAATACTCTCGGCCGTCCCATCGTCTACAGTCGGCAGGACTGATGGGAACGAAACGACGAACACTGCCCCGGCGAGGGCGGCGAGTCCGAGCAGGCTGAACTGGACGAACCGACGACCCGGTGTCGGGCGTTCGACGCGCACATCGATGGTCGCCCGGGCGGTCTCTCCCTGCTGGGACTCCTCGCCGCCCATCAGTCCTCACCCCCGCCAAGGAGTTGTTTGAGAGCGTCGCGAGCCGATTCAGTTCGGTCAGCGCTCGGTGATTTGCCGCCGTATTTGATTTCTCGAAACAGGACAGTCAGCCGACGTACGGGCTCCGCCGGGAGCCCGCTGTCGATGGCCTGGCGGGCGTACTCGCCGGGTGTCGCCGTTTCGGGGTCCGACACAGACACGCGCTCGGTCATCATCGTCCACGCCTCTTGAATCGACAGCGCATCGATAGTCGGGCCGTCGTCCGTCTCCTCCGCCGAATCAGTGTGCGTGGGCTGCTCGCGCTCCGAGTCAGACGAGTCGAACAGCGACGGAGTTTCGATGCCGCTCCGAACCGAGGAAAAGAACCCGCCAGTCCCACCGAGACCACTGAGGGCCTGGAATGGCGCGACAGAGAGTGATCCGAAAGCACTCGGCAGTTGGGCGAGCCCTCGAAGGGACATCGCGCCGACTGATCCGATCCCCGTCGCCAGCCCAGTCAGGACGCCGCTGGAAACGGTACTGATACCAGTGCCGACGCGCGCGAGCGCCGACGAGCCCGAGAGCAAGGCAGCGGTCGTCAATTGTGGAATCCGGCCTACTGTGCGACCGACTGTCCCATCTGAAACCATCGAGACTACCACTCCGACTAACTGGCTGACGAGCGGAAGCATGGCACCATCAGCTGTCGACATATCCTCGTCCCTGTTCGTCGCGGCGCGGATGACGCCAACTGCGACGACGCCGAACCCACCGATCAACAACATACCAAGCAGCTTCACAAGCAGCGGGGAGCCGCTGTCGTCGTCAGATCCTTCGCCAGCCGCTTCGGTCTCCGTCTCGGTTTCCGTCGGCGCTGGTGTCGCTGTGGATGTCGGTTCAGGTGTCGGTGTTGTGTCCGCTCCTTCCCCATCGCTTGTCACCGCAGGTGTCGGTTCGTCGTCGACACCGTCGGGTGTGACTTGCTCGCTCCGCTGGCTGTCGAGCGGGCCGTCCGATCCGAACTCAACGCCAAGCGCACCAGGGAACAGTGCCGTGCCGAACAGGACAGCGACGGCACAGAGGAGGGCGAGGGCGGCACGTACCAGATTTGTTGACACTATTGGTGGGTTTTTGCCGGCAGAGTAAATACTTTCCCTCACACCAAATCAGCCTGAGAAATACGTTGGACCAGAAAAACTTTCGCTCGCTGTGAGTATAGCAGGAACTACCCAATGCGGACACTCACCCACCGTATCTTTCGTACCCTCGCGCTTCTCCTTGCCGTCGACGCTGCCGTCGTCGCCACCGCGGCCGTGCTGCTGACCCCCTGGCTCGTCCCGGTACGAGAAGCCGTCGCGGCCCAGCTCCCGTTCGGCTCGGCGTCGACACAAATCGCCTGGTGGCTGGCTATCATGGTGCCGGCCCTCGTGGCGTTCGTCTGGGCACAGCTTCGCTACACCAGAGCCCAGACGATGGCCGAGGTCGACGCCTGCGTCGTCGATTCTGAGTCGTACCCCGACCTCCACGAACGGGTGCAGCGCCTCGCACAACTGGCCGACCTCACTTCCCCGGAGATCGCCGTCGCGGACACCGACATCCCCAACAGTTTCGCTATCGGGACACTCAGCAGCGCGACGATCATTGTCAGCGAGGGGCTCCTGTCGACGCTCGACGGCGACGAGCTCGACGCAGTGTTGGCCCACGAACTCATGCACGTCGCCAACCGGGACGCGACTGTCATGACACTGGCCAGCTTTCTCCCGTCGCTGACCAACGGCGAGTACGATCCGCTTGATGACCTCCTTCCCGGCGGGAGTGGGAGTCGCTATGCGCTCGGACTGTTTGGGCTCGGTATCGCGTATGTGTTCAGTGCACGGGTGCTAGACGCCCCGTTCGGGAGCCTCTCGTTCACGGTAGGTTTCCTGTTCTTGTTCGGGTTCACCGTCCTGTTCGGCGGCGTTGCGCTGGGTGTGTTCACTGCACCCGTGGTCGTCCTTGGGCGCTCCCTCTCGCGTGCTCGGGAGTTCGCTGCCGACCGAAGCGCAGCCCAGTTGACCGGGGACCCCGCTGCGCTGGTTGCAGCGCTAGAGACACTCGATGACGTCGTGGCCGACCGCCCGGACGCTGATAAGCGCGCCGCATACGCGGGCGTACGAGGACTATGTCTTCTGCCACATGGATTCGACACCGTGGAGTCAGCCGACTCACTGTATCTCGAAACACGGTCACACCCGCCGACGGCCGAGCGGATAGAGCGGTTGCAGTCCGTGGCTCGGTCGCTTGAAACGGCGTCAGTCTGAGTCCTCGTCGACGCTCGGATGCATTGTCGGCTCTCCCGGCATCGGCTGCTCGAAGTATTTCCGCATGACCTCCAGCGACTCTTCCTCTCGGCGCTTTCGCTCTTCCCCGTCAATCTCCTCACAGCCCGGCGGGACTGGCCGGTCTCGGCCGGTGAAGTACCCCTCCGGCGCGGTCCAGTCGTGATAGAAGTCAATGTCGGAGTCCTCAAGCAGTGTCAGTCCGACCTGTGCGCCGTGGCCCGCCGCGACGATCGTCTGGTGATGCTGCTCAGCCAGTCGGCCTGCCGCGTATAGCCCGTCGACCTCAGTCCGGCCGCAGTTGTCGACATCGATGAACTGCTTCGAGCCGCGGTCGACGAGTGAGAGGTCCAGTCCGTCGAGATACGAGGGGTCTGACCAGGACGCGGCGATCAGATACGTCGCGTCGTAGGACTCCCCGTCGTCACAGGTCACGCTGAAGCCGTCGTCGGTCCGTTCGACGGCCTCTGCTTTTCCGTCGATGAACCACACGCCTGCTCGGCGCGCCTGTGCCCGCATGAGTTCGAGCAGGAGCCGAGGGTTGATCCCGGCGGGGAACCCGGGGTAGTTCTCCAGGTGCGCGTTGCGGTTCAGGATTGACTCGCCAGTCGAGATGACGCGTGTCGACATGTCGGCGCGAGCGGTGTAAATCGCTGCCGAGAGGCCGGCGACGCCGCCACCCACAATGAGCACGTCTTCGGGTTCGTCTGCCATGGCTGGTCGTTGCTAGCGGAAGTCAAGAAACGTGGCGGTTTGGAACCCACGGACAGGGAGCGGCCGATAGCGGCTCCCTCGGGGCTCACGCCGGGCGATAAACTTACTGGCGCTACCCGAAGCCTCATAACGATACACCTACTAAAGATGTCGTAATGACCGACACCGTCGACGATGTCGATCTGCCGTACGACGATGACGCGTCTCAACAACAGAAGATAGAGGCGCTGCAGGAACGGCTGGAGGTTCTCGAAGCCCAGAACGAAGAGATGCGTGACAAGCTGCTGGACGCGAACGCGGAGAACAACAAGTACCAGCAGAAGCTCGAACGGCTCACCCACGAGAACAAGAAGCTCAAGCAGTCGCCGCTGTTTGTCGCCACCGTGCAGGAACTGTCCGACGACGGGGCCATCATCAAGCAGCATGGCAACAACCAGGAGGCCCTGACCGAGGTCACCGACGAGATGCATGAGGACCTAGAGCCCGACGACCGTGTCGCGGTCAACAACTCTCTCTCTATTGTCAAACAGCTCGACGACGAAACCGACGTCCGAGCACGCGTCATGCAGGTCGACCAGTCGCCGGATGTCACCTTCGCCGACATCGGCGGTATCGAAGAGCAGATGGAAGAGGTCCGCGAGACCGTCGAAATGCCGCTGAAAAGCCCAGAGATGTTCGAAGAGGTCGGCATCGACCCGCCAAGCGGTGTCCTGTTGCATGGCCCACCCGGGACCGGGAAGACGATGCTGGCAAAGGCCGTCGCCAACGAGACTGACGCCACCTTCATCAAGATGGCTGGCTCCGAACTGGTCCACAAGTTCATCGGCGAGGGCGCGAAACTCGTCCGTGATCTGTTCGAACTGGCCCGGCAGGAAGAGCCTGCCGTCGTCTTCATCGACGAAATCGACGCCATCGCGGCCAAGCGAACTGAATCGAAGACCTCTGGCGACGCCGAGGTTCAGCGGACGATGATGCAACTGCTCTCGGAGATGGACGGCTTCGACGACCGCGGTGACATCCGTATCATCGCCGCGACGAACCGCTTTGACATGCTCGACCGCGCCATCCTCCGCCCCGGCCGCTTCGACCGTCTCATCGAGGTTCCCAACCCGGACATCGAAGGCCGAAAGCAGATCTTCCAGATCCACACTCGGAGCATGAACGTCGCGGACGACGTGGACTTCGAGGTCCTCGCCGAGGAAATCGACGACGCCTCCGGCGCTGACGTGAAGGCCGTCTGTACCGAGGCTGGGATGTTTGCCATCCGCGACGACCGGACTGAGGTCACGATGGCTGATTTCCACAACGCCTGGGAGAAGATCCAGCAGGAAGAGACCGACGACGAAGAAGTCTCCCGAACCTTCGCCTGATCCCGGTCCGACTGTTCGCTCGTACTCCCCCGTTGTCTTCGCCCGTTTCAGAACACAGTTACCATTCCAGTCCCCAGTCGCAGTATGGCAGTTGCAGAGAGACTCCAGTCGCGTGCCCGCGCTCGTCCGCGGTCTGTCACCGCCGTCGTCTCGGTCGCTGGCTACGCGCTCGTGTTCGGCGCGTTCGGCGGCGTGTTACCACTCCCGAACTTTTCGCGGGAAACCGTCATTCTGCTAGGTGACGCTATCGCTGTGGTCAACAGCATCGCTCTCCTCGCGATTCTCGCTGGCGTCTACTTCATCAGGAACGACCGGGTGCAGAAACACCGCGCGGCGATGCTCACCGCCTTCTCCCTCATCATGGCGTTTCTGCTCCTGTACATCCTCAAGGTTGGCGGTGGCTTTGAGAAGGAAATCGCAACTGAAGGACTCGTTAGGGGGGTATATCTCGTGATGCTCGCCGTCCATATCCTGCTGTCCGCGGTGTCCGTGCCTGTTGTCGTTCATGCTGTCGTCCTCGGACTGACACACTCTCCCGCCGAGCTACGGGAGACGATTCACGCCCGCGTGGGACGAATCGCCGTCTCCGCCTGGGGGCTGAGCCTGTTTCTGGGGCTCGTCACCTACGTCATGTTGAACCACATCTACGGCTGGATCCCCCGATAGGAACGGTCTTTTTCTAGTCTGTCCGCGGCAGGAGCCGCGCCCCGATGCCGAACCCGACGACGGCACAGACCGCGAGTACGAAAAGCGGGACGACGGCGTCACCGGTCCCCGTCGTCGCCGCGCGGACGCCCCGCGAGAAGTACGTCAGCGGGGAGAGCCACGTCGGCAGCCACGTTGGCAGAAGGTCCTGTGGGACGAACGTCTCCGAAAGGAAGAGCAGAGGGAGCGCGATCCCGTTGCTCGCCGCGATGACTCCGTCCTGTGAGTCCGCGAGGCTACCAAGCATCGCGCCGACGGCACAGAACAGCGCGACGCCGAGTCCGACGAAGGGGAGCAAGAGCACGGACGGCCGAATCGTCGCGCCGGTCAACCACACCATCAGCCCGAGGATGAGCAGCCCGGCGAAACCGATGATGACGACGTTGACGAGCGTCTGTGCCAGTAGCCACTCTGTCCGGGTCAGCGGCGTCGTCGCTAACTTCTCGAAACGGTTGCCATCGCGGTGGCGCGCCACTTCGCTCCCCACGCGCGAGAGCGGGGTGAATAGGACGACGACCGCCAGATAACCCGGCGCGTAGAAGCTCGGCGGCTCCGTGAACAACCCACCACCCCCCGGCTGTGTCTGGACCAACACCCCGAAGATGACGACGATGATGACCGGGAAAAAGAAGGTAAAGAAGACCGCCGTCCGTCGCCGCAGGAAGGCCAGCGACGCCGCGCGTGTCTCCGCCGTGAGCCGACCGATACGGCTCATCGGACACCTCCCGCTGTCGCTTCTTCAGTTCGTGGTTCACCGCCCTGGCCGAGAGCTGTGCCGGTGAGTTCGAGGTACACGTCCTCCAGGTCCGGCTCTTTCCAGGTGAGGCTGTCGTACGCGAGCCCCGCTTGCTCCAGTTGTTCGACAACGTTCCCGATTGACTCCGGACGGATGCCATAGACCGCAAGCCGCCCGTTTCGGAGTCTCATCTCCGTCGGAGAGTCGATAGCCGAGATGGCAGCTTCGTCGAACGCGCCATTGACGAGCAGTTGACTGTCGCCGCCGTGTTCGCTGACCAGCCGCTCCGGCGTGTCAAGAGCGACGAGCTGTCCGTCCGCAAGCAGACCAACGCGGTCCGCGAGCCGTTGTGCCTCCTCCATGTAATGTGTCGTGACGAGTATCGTCACGCCGCGGTCGGCGAGCCCCTCAAGCAACTGCCAGAGATCGCGTCGACCGGCCGGATCGATACCAGTCGTCGGCTCGTCCAGCACCAGCAGGTCCGGATCATTGATAAGTGCCGTCGCGACGCAGGCACGGCGCTGCTGCCCGCCGGAGAGCTTCTCGTAGGTCGTCGTTGCGGTGTCGGCCAATCCGACATCGTCGAGGACGGCCTCGACTTCGCGGGTCTCGTCGTACAGGCCGGCGTAGTAGCTGACGAGTTCTCGTGCTGTCAGTCGCTCGTGGGGGTTAAACGACTGGGGGAGCAGCCCGATTCTGTCGCGGGCGACCGCTTGCGGCGGCTCGCCGAACAGCGTGACATCGCCAGTTGCGTCCGTGGTGCCGGTCAGCGCCCGCACAAGCGTCGTCTTTCCCGCCCCGTTGGGACCAACCAGGGCGAGTACCTCCCCGGCGGTCGCCGTCAGCGAGACGCCATCGAGTGCAACGGTGTCACCGTACTGTCGCCGCACGTCCGACGCGACCAGTACCTCGTCCATGCACCGTTTTCCGGTCGGTAGGCCGAAAGCAGTTCCGTTCTCGTGCTCACGGCTCCTCCACGGTGTGTCGCCCTATACGTTTCGGCCACATTCGAGACAGACGGCGGGGAGCCACGGCTTGTCCTTGACGATCGGCTGGGTGTCCTCACAGTGGTCACAGAACTCAGTTTTTGTCGCCATTTAACAGACCTGTCACAGCAAACTAATAAATACTTTGTCGTCTGTCACGTGGTGTCTTTTGTCACGAAGTTCGTTCCCGGACTTCCCGAACGATCTCGTCGACGTCGAAGTCATCGTCGGCTTTGTCGTAGACGGTTTCGCCATCGACACTGACTCTGAACACGCCGTGGTCGCCCATCACCAACTGCACGCTGTCCAGTTCGCGTTCCAGTCCCGCAAGAACCGCTTGCTGGACATCGAGTGCTCGTTCACGGAACCCACACGGCACACAGTACTCTATCTCGACAGTGCTCATGTTCTTTCCTTGTTGTTGGGAGTGGGAAAGCCCTACGGCGGTTCACGACCGGAGATGGCCGACGAGCGTCACGTCGAAGCGGTGAACACCGTACAGCAGGCCGACAGAGAGGATAAACACTGCTGTCGAGAGTCCGTAGGACTGGGAGAGCGCGGCCTGTGACAGCGTTGCCCCGACGCCGGCGAACCCACCCAGTATCGACGCGATGACCGGGAGAACACAGCTCACACAGGAGAACAAACCGAGCACGCCGCCCACCGCACCGCCGCTGGCGTCGAGAACAGTCACGAACACCAGATAGGCGAGCGCCAGATAGCCGGCAACTTTCCATGGAATCAGAACTATGCTGAGAGTCGCACCGCTGAACACGACCGTCGGGGAAAACCCCGGTGGGGCCTGCGTGACCAGTCGGAAACCGGTTCCCTGGCCGCCAGTCCCGTAGACGCCACCGACATAGCCGAGGACGAGCAGGTATCCCAGTGCGACCACAGCACTGACCAGCGTCTGCCGCCGCTTGATCGGTGCCGGTCGAACCCGGATGAACACCAGTGCGGCGACGTTCATCCAGATGAATGGAAACACCAGCAGGAACGGGTCGGTAGTCGGCTCGGCTGCGTTGACAACGTATCCCAGGATAAGAATGAGCTCGGCGTTGAGGACGGCCGCCCAGATCACAAGTGTTCGCGTGCACGGGATAGTCTTGCTGAGGTCGAATCGCGTCGTGCTCATAGTGCGAGCGCGTCGATAACGATGGCGATCAGGACCGCACCGAGATAGGCGTTCGATGCGTGGAAGGCCCGGAACGCCGCCGACTCGGTCTGTTCGCGGTGAAGGTCGATTACTGTCCAGAGGAACACTGCGCCGAGGCACACCGAGGTGATGGCGTAGAGCCACCCTAGCGAAGTGAGCACGCCGAGGGCACCCGCCGCGACGAGCGTCGAGCCGAGGTAGTAGACGATGTGCTTGCGCGTCTCCGTCTCGCCACGGACGACGGGCATCATCGGGAAGCCGCCTGCCTCGTAGTCATCCTTGTACGCGAGCGCGAGGTTATAGAAGTGTGCCGGCGTCCAGAGGAAGATAACGCCGGCGAGCACGAGTCCGGGGAGGTCGACTGAACCTTCGGCGGCGACCCAGCCAATGAGCGCCGGGAGTGCACCGGCGGCCCCACCGAGAACGGTGTTCTGGACGGTGTTTGGCTTCAATACGAGCGTGTAGATGACGCTGTAGAACAAAATCGCCGTCAGCCCGAGCAGGGCAACTAGCACGTTGACCTGCCAGAACAGCCAAAGCGACGCCAGGGAGAGGAGTATCCCGAACGTAAACGCGTTCTGGACCGGAATCTGGTGGGTCGCGATAGGGCGGTCCGAGGTGCGGTCCATCCGCTTGTCGATGTCGCGTTCGAGGACGTGGTTGAATGTTCCCGAAGCGCCGATAGAGAGGACGCCGCCGCCAAGCGTGAGCAGCACCGTCTGGACAGTCAGCGCATCGCCAGCAGCGAGAGCCATCCCGGCTGCGGCGACCAGACACAGGAGCCACATCAGCCGGGGTTTCGTTAGCCGGAAGTACGCGAACGCGGTCCCGATGATCCGTTCGCGGGTGGAAAGATTCGGTGTCGGCTCGGGACTGTCGTCGCCTGCCGGTTCGGGTGCGAGTGTCGGGTTCTTGACGGGCTCTTCCTCATCGCTGCCTGTCTCCGCTTCGAGATGCCACGCCAGGCCTAGCACGAACAAGCCGAAGATAACCATCCCGACAGCGAGGTGCGCGCCAGAAAGGAACGCCACGCTGGTGCTTGTCGCGACGAACGCACCAAGCGCGATCTGCACGGGATACAGCAGTGCCCCCCAGATCAGGGCCGCCTTCACGCGCCCGCGACACCCAGAACGGAGGCCGATGACGGTCGTTACGATAGCCAGCAGCCCGACGACGGCTGCGGTGAGCCGGTGTCCCCAGGCGATCAGCAGGGCTGTGTTCGTCACCCCGACAGGGCCGTCACACAGCGGCCAGGTGGTACAGGCTGCCGCCGCGTCTGTGAGTGTGGTCGTCGCGCCGGCGAGGACAAGCAGATACACCCCGACGGCGGTCGCGGCGAGCAGTCCGGTGAACGTCCGGCTCTCTGCCATTATCGTATGCTTCGGTGCTGTGCACTTAGACCCCGCGATTCCCGCCGCTCCGACCGGACGCACGGGTACTGCCTTTCTATCGAAATCGGGTGACTGCGGCGAAGACAGCAGTTATTTATCCCCGAAATCCTAAGCCGCTTCTATGACCCGGAAACGTGCCGGTCTGGTCGTTCTGTTCGGTGCCGCGCTGCTCGCGTTGGCTGTCGAACCGGCCGCCGCACAGGTTCAGGACTCGACGACAGAGAGCCTCATCTGGGGGCTGAACATGAACCTGATGTACGTCGCTATCCCGATTACGGTTCTCGTCGAAGGGATTCTCATCTACACCGTCTGGCGGTTCCGTAACCAGGAGGAACCGCTGCCGACACAGGAGAACCGTCGACTGGAGGTCACGTGGACCATCGCGACGGCGATTATCCTCCTGTTCGTCGGTGTCGCGTCCTATCAGGTGATGGCCAGCCCGCACGTCACTGCAGCGGCTGGCGACCAGGCGTCGCTGGAAGCGGAAAACCCCGAACTCGTGACTGTGGAGGCCCAACGTTACGGCTGGACGTTCTATTACAACGAATCTAGCTGGGACGGAGAGGCGTCGGTAACCACCAGGACGAACCTGAAGTTGCCCGCGAATCAGGAGGTAGTTTTGCGCGTCACCTCGACCGACTGGCTCCATGCGTTCCACGTTCCCGGACTCGGGCTGAAATCCGACGCCTTCCCCGGCCAGTACAACCGCATCCGGACCAGCGTCAACAACCCCGGAACCTACCAGCTCTACTGCGCTGAGTACTGCGGCTCGGGCCACTCCAACATGCTCGGCACGGTGGAAGTCGTCCCGCAGGACGAGTACAACCAGTGGCTATCTGAGCAGCAGGGCGGTAGCAGCGACGCAGAGAACAGTACCGGTAACTGATCGGCTCTGACAGCGACGTTCTCTGCGTTGGGTTCGCTGTTGAATCCACGTCTTGATTCAGCGAGAGAATCCCGCCCTTCCCGCGAAGGACGAGCGTTCCGACGT
>JBDGPY010000130.1:0-24434 GCA_042219425.1 Haloarcula sp.
GTAAGCCGCCCAACCTCATCCCGCTCGCTTGCCGAGCAGGGAGTGCTAGCGCACAGCTGAGGGAACCAACAAAAGCCTCGGGCCACCGCGCCCGAGGCTGTTTACTCGAACCATTCGGTGTAGTCTTTGCAGTCGTCACATTCGGCGCGAGTGCGCCATCCGTCCCCCTGATCGTGTTCGGGAGGAGCGACCTTGACCACCCTGATGTCTACCGACCCACACACCGGACACTGTCCTGGCACCCTAGAACTAGTCATATGATACAACAGTCCACCCAGTTGTCCCTTCCCCCTTTCTGATAATATGATTTTCTCTATCTGACAATTATGATATTACTATCAAAATATATACTCCTCGTCTACAGCGGTGGCAGCATACAGGTCGCCCCCTCCTCAACGGGGCGTCACTCCACCGAGAACGGGCTCTCGGACTCTTGCCATGGCCAGCCCGGAACGCGAGTCTGGACACCTGCCGCCAGTGCTGCATCGAGATCATCCGCGCCAGCGGCCTCCCCGTCGCCGCCGTGGGTCCGCACGTCCGCAACGTGGAACGTCGCTTCCGCGAGCAGGCGAAGCGGTTGCTCCCCGGCGATCATCGCCGCCAGTTCGCGGCCGAGGAGTTCATCAACGACGAACCCCGGGTAGTCGCCCGCCACGTCGAGGTCCCGGAGAAGGCGGACCAGGGCGGCGACGTTAACCGCACGGTCGCCGTCAGCGAATACGTCGTCTATCGCGGCCACGTACGCATCGTCGGTAAGCGGGGCCACGTCGACGCCGAACTGGTCGCCGAGATGCGCCCGCGTATCGTTTATTAGTGGCACGACCTCGGTCGCGCGGTCCTGCACCCATTCGTACTCCTCGCCGACGACCGCAGGTGTCAGATGCATGCCGGCCACTCTCACGCTGCGTGTTTACTCCTTGTGGATAGCGGGGTATTCCCGTCACCGCGACCGTGTAACAGTGCCCTTCGTATTGCGAAGGCTTTTATAATTCTGGGGGGATAATCACGAATAGAGATCGGTTTTCCGGACTTCTCTCCACGTCCGGAGGCAACTCACTGATAACTGTATGAGTTTATTACAGAGCGTTTATCCCGCTGGTCTCGGATTGGTCCGCAACAGCAGCGGCCTCTCCCACTGTCGGGATAGCCCCCCTTCTGAGCTATGAGCACGGTAGACAAGCAACTCGAAGACGTGAAGGCAACGATTGACAACGAAGTCCCGAACAACATCACTGTCTCTGACGTGACTTACGAGGGGCCGGAACTCGTCATTTACACCCGCAATCCCAAGCAGTTTGCGGCCAATGGCGACCTCGTCCGGCGGCTCGCATCGAAACTCCGCAAGCGTATCACCGTCCGTCCGGACCCAGACGTGCTGACCCAGCCAGCCGAGGCCGAGGAGACGATTCGGGACATCATTCCCGAGGAAGCCAACGTGATGGACCTGAACTTCCAGACAGATACCGGAGAAGTGGTCATCCAGGCCGAGAAGCCCGGTGTCGTTATCGGCCGGAACGGCTCGACCCTGCGTGACATCACCCAGGAGGTCGGCTGGACGGCGGAGGTTGTCCGGACGCCACCCATTGAGTCCGCAACGGTCGATAACGTCCGGAACTTCCTCAAGCAGGAACGGGAGGACCGTCGGGATATCCTCGAACGTGTCGGGCGACAGATCCATCGCGAACCGATGTCCGACGACGAGTACGTTCGCATCACGACGCTTGGCTGTTGCCGTGAGGTCGGCCGCGCCGCATTCATTCTCTCGACACCCGATACGCGCATCCTCATTGACTGCGGTGACAAGCCAGGTGCGGAAAGTGAAACGCCGTATCTGGAGATTCCGGAAGCGTTCGGTGCCGGGGCCAACGGCATCGACGCCGTTGTTCTGACCCACGCACACTTAGACCACTCCGCGCTGGTCCCGCTGCTGTTCGAATACGGCTACGACGGCCCTATCTACTGTACTGAACCGACGCGGGACCTGATGGGGCTGCTGACGCTGGATTACCTCGACGTCGCTGCCAAAGAGGGGCGAAGCCCGCCCTACGACTCCGAGATGGTCCGCGAGGCGATCAAGCACACTATCACGCTGGAGTATGGCGATGTGACCGACATCGCGCCGGACATCAAACTGACGCTGCACAGTGCCGGGCACATCCTCGGGTCCTCAGTGTGTCACTTCCACGTCGGCGACGGCCTGTACAACGTCGCCTTCTCGGGAGACATCCACTACGACAGCACACGCCTGTTCGACGGCGCGGTCAATGACTTCCCGCGGGTCGAGACGCTCGTGCTGGAGTCGACCTACGGCGGTCGCAACGATTATCAGACCGACCAGAAGGATTCAGAGCGAAAGCTAAAGCAGATCGTCCAGAACGCCTACGACCGCGACGGCAAAGTCCTCATCCCGGCGTTCGCAGTCGGCCGATCGCAGGAACTCATGCTCGTCCTTGAGGAGGCAATGCGGGAGGGCGACATTCCCGAAATGCCGGTCCATCTTGACGGGATGATATGGGAAGCAACAGCCGTCCACACGACCTATCCCGACTACCTGCGCGACGGTCTCCAGGACCGCATCTTTGACACAGAGGAGAATCCGTTCCTCGCCGAGCAGTTCAACCATATCGACGGCGGCGATGATGAGCGTCAAGAGATCGCTGACGGCGATTCGTGTATCATCCTCTCGCCCTCCGGAATGCTCACCGGTGGTCCCGTCATGTCCTGGCTCGAACATCTCGGCCCCGATCCGGACTCGACGCTCACCTTCGTCGACTACCAGGCCAATGGGACCCTGGGAAGCCGTATCCAGAGCGGTCGGGACGAACTCCCGGTCAGGGGGACAGGCCGCAGTGAGACGATCGATCTCAACATGACTGTCGAGACAGTCGACGGCTTCTCCGGGCACGCTGACCGACAGGGGCTAGAGAACTTCGTCAAGACGATGAACCCCCGTCCCGAGAAAATTCTCTGTGTCCATGGCGACGAGTCCGCCACACAGGACCTCTCGTCGTCGCTCTACCACGACCAGAACATCCGAACCTTCGCCCCGGAGAACCTCGAAACGTTCCGCTTCCGGTGATTTCGTCGGCTGTACTCAGATCACTCCTGCCACCGATACCGGACGAACTTCTATACCGCAGGCAGGTGAACCGACAGCTATGGACTTCGAGAAGCACATCGAGAAGCACATCGACGAACTCGAACCGGTCGGGATGGTTCTCATCGGTTTCGTGCTGCTCATTATTCCGGAGCCGGCGACCTCCACGCTCGGAATCGGACTGATGGTGCTCGGTGGCGCGTGGTGGTTCTACGAGTGGGATCAGTAGACATCGACCGGGTCCAGTGCCGAATGTCGTCTGGATGCTGGGTATTCGAGATGAGCGCGCTATGCTCCACGAGCGCCCCGACTTCATTCGTCTTCCTTTTAAGCCACGGCCTTCGGTTGGGTAGCGGTAGCGAGCGCCTCTTCCAGTATTGGGTGGTGCGTCTTCGATCAGCCGTTCTAACAGCGATGGTGGTGCGTAGCCGAGGAACTCACCGAGTTTGTGGACAGTGAACCCAAACTCCCTCTGGCGATTCACCACGGCTGCCGAAGCGATGCTCTCTTCTTTCGGTTATGTTCTCCGCAAGCAGGCTCTCGAAATAGGTTGGACTATGGAAGGCAGCTGAAGGATTTTATAGAACTGTATTCAGATTAAACTAACATTATGGAATAAAATACCATCAAATAGATATATAATGGATGGAGTTCAATAAATGAGTAGGCGACACATGACAGAACGAGGGTCGGTTGGACGCCACCCAAGTCGCCACTAGAAACACCCATGGTGCACGACAGTACAGACACTGATACTGAGGAACAGTTCGCTGAGCTAGAGTTAGATGATAGAACGCTCTACGTATACGATCCGGCGAATCCAAACGCGTGGATACAGTCGTCCGAGTATTATACTGGTCGTCAGAAGGTTTGATAATTCTCCTGGAACTCGACTTTAGGTTGGACACACCCCCGGTAGCAAGCGTCTCCTGCAGTATTGGTCGCTGCTTGTGGTTCTTCTGACAGTACCGGCTGTCCCATTTCGAACGGCTGCGGGGTGCCGAATAGCTGTCCGAACGGACAGCTGGCAGTATCAGATGGCAGTTGTGGGCCAGCGGGACGACAGAGCGGACCGCTGGTGACACCTGCGACCGGAGCTGGTTCACCGCCGAGATTCAGCGGAGAGAAAGCACAGGGCGGCCGTGATTCGTGGCGCGAACGGAACGCTACGACAGGGCAACGGTCCGGTCGGCCCACGTTCGAAGGCGGTCGAGCGCGTTCCGTTCGGCCCGCGATACGGGGTCATTGACGCCCATCTCGTCGCTATTGAAGGCGTTGAGAACGGCCGCGTCCACTCCGCTGCAGTACTCGGTGAGCCGGCTGGTCGTGGCGGTCTCGTGCTGGAACGGGATGGTCGTGTCGTTGACGAACACCGCTCGCGGGCTTCGTGGCAGCGTATCTGAGCAGAGGATGCTACCGACATCGACAGCGCTCTTTCGACCTAGAGTTCGACGGTCCCGAGGTCCGACTCGAGGTCATCGACGTGATCGTTGTACGCCGCGACAAAATCGGCGAACTTCGGGGCATACTCCCGAATATCGGCCGCAGAGGGCGGTTCGTACTGTGAGAGCAGATAGAGTCCGTTGCTACCGCCGACACGGAGATACGACGCCCCGTCAGTGTCCCACTTCAGTTCCCAGCGCGTGCCGCCGATACGGCTCGTGAAGGTCCCGTAGTCCCCACCCTCGTAGCGCTGGAGTTCGCGGGCGATCTGGTCGCAGATTTCGCGGATTCGACCGAGGGCGCGGTCGCGCTCGGCCACCACGCCGTCGGTCGTGGCGATGTCGGGAAACGCCGTCGATATGCCGTCGAGGACGCCGTCCAGCGACGCGACGTAGTCGTTGAACCCCTCGATGAAGGCGTCGTAGTCGGTAAGCGCGACGGCCAGCGGCTCCGGCTCCGGCGGCTGCTTCGTGGAGATAACGTACGTGTCAGACCCGCGCGGCGGCGAGAACCGGAGGTACTCCAGGTCGCCGCCTTCGTACTTGACGGTCCACTCGCCGCGGTCGGTCTCGACGGTCGCCTGTCCGTAGTCGCCGCCCTGTAGGCGGGCGAGCTGGTAGGCGACCTGTCCGGCGTGGTCCCGGACCGCCGCGACCAGTTCGTCACGCTGCTGTGCGACGGCTGTCGCGTCGGCTGGATCCACCGGTGGCCATCCTGTCACAGCGGAAGGAAACGGCGGGACGGCAATAACAGGCTCGATCCCGCTACTCGGAGCCAAGCAGCGCCTCGTCGCCGTGGCGCTCGCGGAGGGCCTCGAAATACTCGCGCTGCTCGTCGATGTTCTGCGTGGACTCGGCGTACACGTCGGCGAACAGGTCTGTCGGGTCCGCGGCGTGGGATTCGGCCTTGTCGACAATCTCGCCGAGACGCTCGCTGATAGCGTCGTCCATCGCCTCAATCTGCTCGTCATCCAGCAGACCACAGTTCCTGAGGAACTGCTCCATACGGTCTAATGGGTCGCGTTCACGCCAGCGCTCGACCTCCACTTCATCCCGATACACGTCTGGGTCGTCGGCGGTCGTGTGTGCGCCAAAGCGGTACTGGACGGCCTCGATGAGAATCGGCTCTGGGTCCCCGCCGTCGACGCCGACGGCACGCTCCCGAGCGGCTTTCGTGGCGGTGTAGGTCGCCAGCGGGTCCATCCCATCGACCTGGACGCCGTCGAACCCGTACGCGTTGGCCTTCTGTGCCAGCGTCGTGCTGGCGGTCTGGCGCTCCCGCGGCAAGGAGATGGCCCACTGGTTGTTATTACAGAAGAACACTGTCGGCGTCTCGAACACGCCGGCGAAGTTCATCGCCTCGTGGAAGTCCCCCTCGCTTGTCGCGCCATCGCCAAAGTGCGCGATGGCCGCCCGCTCGTCGTTCTTGCGCTTTGCGCCCCACGACCAGCCGACAGCGTGTGGCAGATGCCCCCCGATAGAGATGTTCATCGGGAACGCGTTTACATCGCCGATCGCAGCGTTGCCGACCTCGTGGCCCATCCGGTAGAGTACGTACTCCCAGGGAAGCCCGCGGGCGACAAGGGCTCCAGCTTCCCGGTATTGATAGAATATCATGTCCTCATCCGCCAGCGCGTACGTGGACCCGACCTGGGACCCTTCCTGTCCAGCCAGCGAAGAGTAGGTGCTGATCCGGCCCTGGCGCTGGAGGCTTATCATCCGCTCGTCGAACTGGCGGGCAAATCGAATGTCGCGGTACATCGACACCAGTTCGTCGTCGCCTAAGTCCGGAATGAGAGCTGGATCGACGATCTCACCGTCTGGATTGAGCGCCTGGATGCGGTCGTCGGGAGCGCGGTCGAGAACGTCCTTTGACATGTCGTACCGCTACACTCGAAGAGGACGGTCAAAAAGCTGTGTCCGCCTCCGGTGGGACCCCCCAGCGATTCACCCGTGGGCGAAACGTGGCGCTGTTTCATCGGGGCGGTGTGCGTCGGCCTGATCATCAGGCATCACTTCGAGGACAACGGCCCCTTCGAAGTGGGTGTCGAGAATGTCAGCGGTCCGTTCGAGAGGGATGTCACCGTCACCGAACGCAAGCCCGTCGTCCAGCAGCGTTCCGTCGGTGAAGTGAACGACGTTGATCTGGTCGCCGTACTTCCGGAGCAGCGAGGATAGTGCGTCAAGATACGCCGGTTCGGCGATGAACAGATGCGCCGTATCGAGGACGAGGTCGTGACCGCGGTCCAGTATAAGGTTCCGGAGCGAATGCACGCTCATACCGGGATTGTTCTCGTACCCGTACGGTGCGGTGAAGTCGTAGGAATCCAGCTGCTCCGTGTGAGTGTGCTGGGCGTACTGGCTGTGGACCACCAGATAGGCGTCAAGGCGGTCGGCCAGAGCGCTGCTCCGCTGGAAGGGTTCGGGGCTGTCCGGGCGGGTGTGGACTGGACTGACGTCGCCGTGACCGGAGAGCGTTCGACCGCCTCGGCAGTCGTCTTGACGGTTTCGAGAGCGGACGGACACAGATGAAGTTCGACGCTGTCAAAGCCCCGTTCGGCCGCTACGGCGAGTGCGTCCGGCGTCGGCGGGCACTTACCGACAAGGTCCATTGCTGTGGCCGTACAGTTCAGGAACCGGGATATTAAGTACCACTGAGTGTGACCACGGAGTAATGGATAGACGTTCGTTTCTGACAGCGGCTGGGGCGACGGTGTCCGCCTCGTTTGCCGGCTGTGCTGGATTGGGCGACGGTGACGAAGCGAGTACAGCGGAGTCGAATACGGATAACCAGACCACGAGCGGGACGAGCACCGGCGATGGGGGCAGTGCCGACGAGACGCTCGTGGTCGGCACCTACAGTGCATTCATCGACTCGCCGTCGACGAGTCCGGGGGCGTGGCTGAAACAGCGCTTCGAGGAGGAGTTCGACGCCAGGATCATCTGGCAGACGCCGAGCAACGAACTCAACCACTACATCGAACGCCGAAGCGCCGGTGTGGACATCGAGGCCGACATGTATCTCGGCCTGAACACTGGTCACCTCGTCCGGATTGATGAGAACCTCGACGACGCGCTGTTCGCCGATATCGGTGACATTGCGGGCCAAGATTCCATCAAGGAAGGGCTGCAGTTCGATCCTGGCGGCCGGGCGATCCCATACGATACTGGCTACATCAGCCTCGTGTTCGACGGGACGTCGACCACAGCACCGGAGACATTTGATGGCCTCCTTGAATCGGAACACGCCGGTGACCTCATCACACAGAACCCGGCCAGCTCGGCTACCGGCCGGGCGTTCTTGCTCCACACGATTGAGCAGTTCGGACCGGACGGTTATCTGGACTACTGGAGTGACCTGCAGGCCAATGACGTTCGCGTACTCGGCTCCTGGAGTGACGCCTACAGCGCGTGGTCAAGCGGCGAAGCCCCGATGGTCGTCTCTTACTCCACCGATCAGGTGTTCGCTGACCAGAACGACGCCAACCTTGAGAAACATCAGATCCGATTCCTGAACGACCAGGGCTACGCCAATCCCGAGGGGATGGCCGTCTTCGAGGGCGCGGACACGCCTGCCCTTGCCCGGGAGTTCATGGGCTTCCTGCTGCGCCCGGAGATCCAGGGCGAGATCGCCGTTCGGAACGTCCAGTTCCCGGCAACTGAGTCCGCCGACCTCCCCGAGGACTACGCGAAGCTGGCCCAGGAGCCGCCAGAGCCGGTCACCTTCGGCTACGACGAACTCAAGGGCTCTCTCTCGGGCTGGATCTCCGACTGGGAACGACAGTTCGCCTCGAACTGACACCGGACCGTGGCTCGGGATTTCGGCGGCGATACCGATGGCGAAGTCGACGGCAGGTTGACGGGTAGCGCGACGCGCGAGCGGCGCAGACGCATCCGTAACAGTCTCGAACGACAGGGAGTTCTGGGGCTGGCAATCGCCACCATCGCGCTGTTGCTCGGCATCTTCTACTACCCGGTGGCGACGGTGTTCATCGACAGCGTCCTTGTCGACGGGCGCTGGACCGGCCAGGTGTTTGTCTCGGTACTGCAGGACCCGTTCTATCTTGGCGAGCCGGCGCGGTTGCTCACCGGGGCCTCGCCAGGATCGGTCATCGAGAGTATCCTCTCGTCGGACCGGCGGCTGGGCGTCATCGGCTTCACGGCGTACCAGGCGGCGCTCTCGACGGTCGCCAGTGTCGCGCTCGGCCTCCCAGCGGCGTATCTGCTGGCCCGCTTCGAGTTCCCCGGCCGCCGAACACTCAGATCACTGACGATCCTTCCGTTCGTCCTCCCGTCAATAATGGTCGGGGTCGGATTCGTCGCCACTTTCGGCCGGAACGGAACCCTCAACGCTGTTCTCGGCGCGCTGGGACTCGGACAGGTGAACCTTCTGTTCACACTGGAGGCAGTCATCGTCGCCCACGCATTCTACAACGCCCCCCTTGTGGCCCGGGTGACGACCGCGGCATGGGAGTCAGTCGACGCCAGCGCGGTCGAGACGGCGCGGAGTCTCGGCGCAAGTCCGCTCCGTGCGTTTCGCGACGTGGTCGCGCCGCAACTGTACCCGTCGGTGCTGATGGGCGCGGCGCTAACCTTTGTGTTCACCTTCAGTACGTTCCCCATCGTCCTTGCGCTGGGCGGGTTCCAGCTGGCGACCGTCGAGGTGTTCGTCTACCGACTCATCCGCGACCTCGAGTACGCCGAGGCAGCCGCGCTGGCGCTGCTTGAACTCGGTATCTCGCTGGGCCTGCTGTACGCCTATCTGCGGTACGAGGCGCGACACACGGTCCAGTCTCGGGGGATTCGGCCGCTTCCGCGTCGGCCGCTGACGCCGCCATCTCTGTCAATCCGGGAGCTGCTCCCGCGGGCGGGCCTCGCCGTGTACGCTGTCGTCGCGCTGGCGGTGTTCGTCGCGCCGATAGCGAGCATGATTCTCGCGAGCCTCAGCGGTCCAGAGGGGCTGACGCTGGCCAACTATCAGTTCCTCATCGACCGGCAGGCAACCGGGGCCTCGTTCCAGGTCCAGCCGTGGGACGCCGTCCGGAATTCGCTGTTGTTCGGCGTCACTTCGCTCGCAGTCGCACTCCCTATGGGCGTCATCGTGGCCGTCCTCACCACGCGTGACTACAGCGGCCGAAAGATCGTCGACGCCGTCGCGATGGCGCCACTCGCGGTGTCGGGTATCATCGTCGGCCTCGGATTGCTCCGCGGCCTCGTCTTCGGCGTTGAGATCGGCGGCACTCGCATCGCCGTCGGCGGCGGCCTCGCCATCGTCGCCGCCCACGCCGTCGCTGGCTACCCGTTCGTCGTTCGAACGGTCGCGCCCGGCCTCGAAGGCATCGACCACACGCTCGTCGAGTCCGCTCGCGCGCTCGGTGCGCCCCGGGCCAGAGCGCTCATTGACATCGAACTCCCGCTTGTGTGGCCGGCAGTCGTCGCCGGCGCTGCCTTCGCTTTCGCCATCTCCATCGGGGAGTTCTCGGCCACTATCGTCCTCGCGTCGGGCACGAACCAGTTCACGATGCCCATCGCTATCGAGCGGTTCATCGGCCGCCGTCTCGGTCCTGCGACGGCGATGGGTGTTGTCCTGCTGGTCGTCACAAGCGCGAGTTTCTTACTTATCGACCGGTTAGGCGGTGATCACGTTGGATTCTAACGAGTCGCTGACCGCGAAACAGAACTCCTCACCGGCCGTCGAACTCGACGGCGTCACCAGACGCTACGGCGAGACGACTGCCGTCGACGACCTGTCGCTGCCCGTCCACGAGGGCGAGTTCTTTACGCTAGTCGGTCCCTCTGGCTGTGGGAAGACAACGACGCTCCGACTCATCGCTGGCTTTGAGGAGCCGACACAGGGCACGGTCCGGTTCGGTGGCGAGTCCATTACCGGCGTCCCGCCGGAGGACCGTGACGTGGGCGTTGTCTTCCAGAACTACGCCCTGTTCCCGCACATGACCGTCGGGGAGAACGTCGCCTACGGACTCTCTTTCACCGACCCGCCCGGCGGCGGTAGTTCCGAAGAGCGCGTGAGCGAACTGCTTGACCTGGTGGACTTGGGCGGGATGCAGGACCGAGACCCCGACACGCTCTCGGGCGGGCAGCAGCAACGGGTGGCGATGGCCCGTGCGCTAGCGCCCAGTCCTGATGTCCTGTTGCTCGACGAGCCGATGAGTGCCCTTGACGCCAAACTCAGGGAACGGCTCCGCGTGCAGGTTCGTGAGATACAGCAGGAACTGGGCATCACCACGATCTACGTCACTCATGATCAGGAGGAGGCGCTGGCGGTGTCTGACCGTGTGGCAGTCATGCGCGGCGGGACACCGGAACAGGTCGCGCCGCCACGAACTATCTACCGCGAACCGGCGACGGAGTTCGTCGCGACGTTCGTTGGCGACAACAACGTCCTCAGCGGCAAAGTCAGGGCAGTGCGGTGGACCGATGATAGCAGCCAGCGCCTTGCCGACGTGGCGGTCAACGATACCTCTCTCTCGGTGGCTCTCGACGGACAAACCGGCGATGACACCGTTTCCACTGGCGACCGACTCACGTTCTGCATCCGGCCGGAGCGCCTCACCGTTGACCGCAAGCGGAACGCAATGACGGCAGCGGTCACGAGCGCTGAATTCCTCGGCGAGACGACGCGAGTCCATCTGGACTGGGATGGCCAGGAAATTCTGTTGCGAACCGAGAACCCGCCTGATGGGGCCGTGACAGTCGGGTTCGACCCATCGGATGCGCATATCGTTGGCAGACGGCCGTAGGCTCTCTCGCCACACGGAAATGGAGTCTGTTTTATATCGCCTCTGGTTACTGGTCGGATAAATATGGGAAGTGGCCTGGTAGTATCTGGCGGAAGGAGCCGTATCGTATCGTGCGTTTCATTCGATAAAATAGCAGGAAACGAGGGTTATTGATGGTCGAATTTGAACCCCGTTTGTTCGATGATATCGATCCGGCTGAACGCCCGTCGTTGGGTGCAGCGTTAGTCCCAATTGCAGGGATGATCGTGTTCCTCAGTGTGGGTCTCATTGCCTTCGACTTGGATCCACAGTTCCCGCTTTTCTGGGGAATTGCATTCACTGGTTTGTTCGCCCGCTACCATCTTGGATTGACGTGGGAGGATCTGTACGACGGTATTTCAAGCAGTATCCTCATGGGGATGAAAGTGATTCTCATCATGTTCACTGTCTATGCCCTCATCGCCTCGTGGATTCAGGCAGGGACGATTCCCAGTCTGATGTATTTCGGGCTGGAATTATTCACACCTGAAGTGTTCCTTCCGGTAGCAGCCGTCCTCGGTGCGGTAATTTCCTTTGCGGTTGGGTCATCGTGGACGACGGCTGGAACGCTCGGTGTGGCGCTCATTGGGATCGGGTCGGGACTCGGAATTCCTGCCCCGATGACGGCTGGTGCTGTCCTTAGCGGGGCCTATACGGGCGACAAGCAGTCACCGCTGTCAGATACGACAAACCTGGCTGCTGGTGTGACGGATACGGATCTGTACGAGCACATCAATGCGATGCGAGCTGGCACGCTCGTCGCGTTCGCGATTTCAGTCATACTGTACGCTGTTCTTGGGCTGCGAGCGTCTGGAAACATTCCTGCCGGACGTGTTGAATCGATCCAGACAGCGATCCAGAGCACCTACGTTGTCTCACCAGTCGTGTTCGTTCCGTTAGTGCTCACGTTTGGACTTGCGCTGTACGGTATTCCTGCACTGCCGACCCTTGGGACAGGCGTGTTTGCGGGTGTCGCGACTTCGATGGCCGTTCAGGGAACTGGCTTCGGTGCTGCCTGGGCTGCTGCACAATCCGGAACAGCGCCGGAAACAGGGATGGAACTGGTGAACGGACTTCTGGAGAGTGGTGGGTTAACCGGCGGTGCCTGGATCGTGACGATTGCGATTGCCGCACTCTCGTTGGGAGGGTTGCTGGAACGTGCTGGGGTTCTGGCGGTTCTTGCCCACCATCTCGGACGGCTGTGCCACAATGTTGCGAGCCTCACGGGTGTGACTGCAGTTTCCGCTGTCTCGATGAACGTGCTCGCAGCAGAGCAGTACGTTAGCATCGTCGTGCCGGGGATGACTCTGGGGAACCTGTACAACGAGCAGGGACTGAAGAGCAAGAATCTCTCGCGCGCGATCGAAGCGTCAGGAACAACAACGAGTGCACTCATCCCGTGGAGTAGCGGCGGATTGTTCATGGCCGGGACACTCGGGGTTCCCACGCTAGAATATGCGCCATACTACTTCTTTGGCTTCCTCTCGCCGCTTGTTCTGCTGCTCATGGGACTGACTGGCTGGCGGATCGCATACAAAGACCGAACCGAAACTGAAACGATGGCGTCGCGCTCCGGTGGCACTGGATCAGTACCCACAGGTGAGGACTAATTCTGATTTAGCCGGAGAAGCCGTTGTGGGTCCGTGAACACTCCTGTCCTGCTTGCGGGTTCGAGGCAGATAGGGACGCGAACGCGGTCGTCAGACTACGTCTGACGGGAAGCAAAATCGCACGCGATTTTGCGACGGCGTGGAATATCCTTTCTCGCGGTCTGCAAGACGTAGGAGTGGGGCACTCCGAATCCACGTCGTCCGAGAGACTTCGTCTCTCGTGATCACGAAAACCTTCGATTTTCGAACGACCTGTGGAGACTGCGCTCTCTGTGGATACACCTGTATCTGCAAAGCGCGTCGTGGAAGCAGGAAGCCCTCCCCTCAAAGAGCGAACGGCGACAGCCGTGAGCGAGCAGGTCTTCTGCACGGGATCTGGCGCGCTCAGCTAAACGCCGGCGGTCATAGTAGAGGCCCTTATAAATCACCGCATGTGACCGGCAGAATGGTAATGCCTCTCACTAAATCATAAAAATTCGTGATGAGTCAGAAAACGGCCGACAACGGCGATATACTACGGATCCCATCCGGAGTGAACATTACACGGTGAAACCATGTCTGAAAAAACGAGTCTGACCCGACGACGATACATGAGAGCTGCCATGGCTGCCGGGGTCGCAGGAACCGCCGGCTGTTCCGGCGGCGAGGGCGGCAGTGGTGGTAACAGCAGCGGTGGTGGTAGTGGCAGTGGAGGGGGTGGCGAGAGCTGGCGAACTGAGGAGTTGGCGATGGTGCCTGCTAGCGACTTCAACACCCTCTATTCGCCGGGTGACGACGATATGACCGGCGAGACAGTCAACCACCTGACCTGGACGGGATACGACGCGTCGAACGTGCAGGACCCGTTCCGTGAGCAGTTCAACTGCAACACGCAACTGGACCTGTTCACGTCGAATCCGAAGGCATTCAACCGCCTCAAATCCGGCGAGTGGAAACAGTTCCACCAGGCCACCTTCGACATGGCGTGGATTCCGCGGCTGGCCGAAGCAGGGCTTATCCGGCCGATTGATTACGAGGAGTGGCGTCCATACACGTTCGATCAGTATATCGACATTTTCCAGAAGGAGAACGGCTACAAGTACGCGTTCGTCAACGAGGACGACTACACGTTCGACCTTGATGGGAAGATGTATGGCGCACCCCAGCGGTTCGGGTGGGCGTCATTCGCAATCAACAAGGATACCGTCTCGGATAGCGACGCCAGTTCCTACGACGCGGCATGGTCCGAGGAGTACAATGTGGGTGTATACGACCTGATGTTCTGGGGTATCCAGATCATCATGCTTCGGGAGGGGATCGACCCGTACAAAGAGCACACCCAGGAGGAAATAGACCAGGTCCGGCAGGCGACGTTCGACCTGTTCGAGAACGCCAAGACCCTGTTGCCGGACTTCGCGTCGATGAACCAGGCGCTGAAATCCGGCGAGATCGATATCGGGTTCATCTCAGGTAACTGGATCAACGGGACTCTACGACGAGGTGGTAACCTCCAGTTCGAGGCTCGCGTGCCCGAAGAGGGCGGGGTCATCTGGGTCGAGACGACGGCGTTCGTCAAGGGCGATCAGCCGACTGTCTCGGACAACTACCTCGCGTACATGCAGAAAGGCGAGAACGCACTCAAACTCTCCTGGCCGACCTCTGGCGGGACGAACGTCGTGCCGCACAAGACGGCCTGGGAGAACTACAACGACAAGCAGCGGGAAGTGCTCAGGGTCGACGACATTCCGGATATCCTCGACCGGTCGGTGTTCTACACCGGCATCCCGGACCTGGACAAGTTCGAACCCATCTGGCGGAAAGCGAAGTCAAAAATCTGAGCTGTTCTCCTCGCAGTTGGGGGTTTCAGAAGCGTACTGATACCAATGTTAACGGCCACAAATCTACGGAAGGAGTATGGATCCCTCGTCGCAGTCGACGAGGTGAACCTGGAGATCGAAACTGGCGAGTTCGCGACTATCGTTGGACCGTCTGGCTGCGGAAAGACGACGCTGTTGCGGATGCTTGCGGGTCACCTCGAGCCGACATCGGGAGAGATCAGCCTGAACGGACAGGATATCACCTACACGTCGCCGGAGGATCGACCAACCAGCCTGGTGTTCCAGTCGTGGGCGCTGTTCCCGCATATGACTGTCCGGGAGAACATCGAGTTCCCCATCAAGAACACGGGTCGTGAGGTCAACGGGCAGGTCGAGGAGTTGCTCGAACAGGTGCGACTTGATCCCGACGTGCACGCAGACAAGCAGGCGACCGAACTGTCCGGGGGACAGAAACAGCGGGTCGCGCTGGCACGGTCGTTGGCGTACGATCCGGACATCTTGTTGCTGGATGAACCACTGGCATCGCTTGACTACGTCCTGCAGAAGCGGCTGCAGCGCGAACTCGCCGACCTCAACGTCGAACTGGACATGACGTTCATCTACGTCACCCACAGCCTTGAGGCGGCGCTCGTGATGAGCGACAAGCTGTTTGTCCTCGATGATGGCGACACTATCCAGACGGGTCGGCCCGAGGAGATCTACCGTGAGCCGAACAACAAGTTCATCGCGGAGTTCATGGGCGACGCTAATGTCTTCACTGTGACTGCAGAGGATGTCACAGACAGCGCTGTTAAGGTCTCTAGCGACGAACTTGAGGGGGCGGAAACGCTTGACACGCATCTTGATGTCCCGCCGGAGTACCTCGTCGTCCGCTACGACGACTGCATCGTCGAGCCCGATCTCCGGAAAGACTTCGGCAAGGAGGTTCACGTCGATAACATCCTCGTTCGCGGGAACACCGTGCTCATCGAGGGGTCGGCCGACGACACTGATCAAGACTACGTCGCCGAGGTCGACTTCGAAGCGTTCGAGAGCGTCGAACTGGAGGTCGGTGACACCGCCTACCTCCAGTGGGACGCCTACAAGTCTATCCTGGTGCCAGAATAATGTCGACGATAGAGTCACTCCGCACTGTGTTCTCCGACGCCTCCGAAAGCAGCAACCCCCTGATGGCGCTGCTGCGGCCACCGTATCTGTTCATGCTGCCGCTGGCGGTGCTGCTGGTGTTCATGTTCATCGGACCGCTGGTCGCAATCGTGCTGTTCTCGGTCCAGACCGGCAACAGCATCTCGTTGAACCCGGCGATGTGGACGCTCGCCCACTACCAGGAGATCATCGCGAGCATCGGCGGTGGGTCCGGCGTCTACGGCCAGGTCATGGGTAACACTGTCGTTATCAGCGCGGTAACGACGGTGACGACGCTCGTGTTCTCTTACCCGGCGGCGTACGCGCTAGCGCGGAAGATTGAGCGGTACAAGCTCGTCTTCCTGCTGATGCTCATCATCCCGCTGTTCACCAGCGTCAACATCCGCGTGTTCGGTTGGGCGCTGTTCCTCGTCCAGAACGGCGTGCTGGACAGCATCACCAGTCTGTTCGGTATCTCCAGTTACCCCTCGATGATGTACCAGCGCTGGACCATCATCCTGGGGACGACGTACGTCTACATGCCGTTCATGCTGTTCCCCATCTACCTGTCGCTTCTCAGCATCGAGGACACGATCTTCGAGGCGGCGGCAGACCTCGGTGCAGGCAAGCTAACGATGTTCCGCAAGATTCTGTTGCCACTCAGCATGCCGGGCATCATCATCGGCTCGCTGTTCGTGTTCGTGCTCAGTCTGGGCGCAGACGTTGAAGCGCAGATTCTTGGCGGTGGTTCCGTCTTCACCATGGCGAGCAACATCAACTACTCGTTCGGATACAGCCAGAACTGGCCGCTTGGATCTGCACAGGCCGTCGGGCTGCTCATTATCACCGTCGTGGCCGGAATCGTTATTCTCCGGACCATTGATCTCAAGGAAATCGCCTCCCGGGGTGGTGAGCGATGAGTACCGGTCAGGCCAGCCCGCTCGTCAGAAAGCTGAAAGCCAGCTCGTGGTACGCCTACGTGGCACTGATGGCACTGTTCTTCATCCTGCCGCTGTTGAGCCTCGTCATCGCGTCGTTCTACGACGGCCGGTTCTTCTCTATCGTTGACTACCAGTTCACACTGGACTGGTACAGCGCGGCACTCGGGTCCGGCAGCGTTCGCTCGGCGTTCATGAACACGGTGCGCATCGCTGTCCCGGTGACCATCCTCAGTACGGTCATCGGTACCGGCGGTGCCATCGCATACACGCGTCACGAGTTCCCGTATCAGGACAAATTCAAACTGCTGGCGCTGCTTCCCATCTTCTTCCCGCTTATTCTGCTTGGACTGGGCATGTCGATGTGGGCCAGCGTCGTCGGTCTGGGCTATGGCATCCTGCCGGCTATCGTCGGCGAACTCGTCTGGATCTCACCTATCGTGATGTTCGTCGTCTCTATCACGGCGCTGGGCGTCGACCCGAACGTCGAGGAAGCCGCGCGGGACCTCGGCGCGGACTCGGTCACACTGTACACGAAGATCGTGCTCCCGCTCATCAAGGACGGCGTCGTCTCCGGAGCCATCTTCGCGTTTGTCCTGGCGTGGAACAACTACTACATCGTCTCGTATCTCTCGGGCGTCCAGAGTACCATTACCACCTGGATTCACGGGCGGATGACCCAGGGCTTCACTCCAGTGGTACCCGCTGTGGCATCGCTTATCTTCTACGTCTCGCTGCTGCTCGTCGTCGGCGCGGTCATCTTCGAGTACCGCGAGGAAGTGAAGGAGAACTGACCACCCTGTCATCTTTTTACACACCGGATATTTACGGCAGTACTTGTATATGCACGTGTTGTCATCTCATATCAGAGCCAGGTGAGCAGACCGATGCTTGAGTACACATTCCGAATCAGACACGAGGGGTGCTGGACGGAGAAGCTAGACAACCGCTTTCCAGACGTTTCCGCGACGATAATCTACTCCTACCGACTGCTGGGGATCTCGATCACGATGATCGAGGCCACGAACGTCGCCGACGCTGACGCGCTCGTAGAATGGCTTGACGGGCACGAAGTGATGACTGCCGCCCAGCTGGTCAGCTACGATGCGGACCGCAAGACAGCGTTCGTCAGCCTCGCGGGTGACTACGAGACCGACACTGAGCCCGTGCTGAACGTGCTGCTTCGCAACCGCTGTTTCCCCACTGTCCCGGCGACGGTGACTGGTGGCCGTGAACACTGGAGCGTCATCGCCTCCAACCACGAGCAGGTCAGCAAGACGCACGAGGAGCTACAGAAGATCGGGCGCGTCGAGGTCGACTCGCTACGGACGCCAGAACTCGACCGGGTCCTCACTGGGCTGACAGAGGTGAAACAGGCCGTTCAGGACCTCTCGCCGCGCCAGCGCGAGGTGCTCGGCCGCGCCATCGACGAGGGCTATTACGACTCGCCGCGGGCGTGCAACATCGCCGATCTCGCCGAACAGGACTCCGCGAACACCTCGACAGTCGGCGAGCACCTCCGCCGTTCCGAGTCGAAGATCCTCAAGGCCGCCGCGCCGCTGCTGAGTCAGCCGGACCGGGGCGAGGAGAAGGAACGGCGTAGCGCCGAGACCTGACTGTCTGATTCGCAGTTCAACTTCGAGAAAGTTGCGTCTGTCCTAGAACTCGTCGCGGTACTCGTCGTGCTCCCAGTCGGTGACGTGGTTCTGGTAGCGGTCGAACTCGTCGCGCTTGAGCTTGCAGAACTCGGTCACGAGGTCCTCGCCCAGCGCATCACGCAGAACGTCGTCGTTCTCAAAATGTGCCAGTGCGCCCGGGAGCGTCCGTGGGAGGTTCTCATAGTCCTCCTCGTAGGCGTTCTGCAGGGTCCCCTCGCCGGGGTCGATCTCGTTCTCGATGCCGTCCAGCCCAGCGGCCAGCGTCGCTGCCATCGAGAGGTAGGGGTTGGCCGCGCTGTCGGTGACGCGGTGTTCGATGCGGGTCGCAGGTCCGAGTTCCGGTGGGAGGCGGAGAACAGTGGATCGGTTATCGGGCCCCCACGCGATATTGACCGGTGCCCAGATACCGGGGATGAGCCGCTTGTAGGAGTTCACGGTCGGCGCACACACCGCTGTCAGTGCCTTCATGTGTTTGAGCAGACCACCCATGAAGTACCGCGCTTCGTCGGAGATACCGGCCTCGTGGGGGTGCTTGCCTGCCGGGAACTCGAGGTCGTCGGCGTCTGGGCCGCCAGCGAAGCAGTTCTTGTTGCCGTCCCAGAGGCTGAGGTGGTAGTGCAAGCCGTTGGCGTCCTCGTCGGAGTGCGGACGGGGCATCATCGTCGCTTTCAGCCCCTCGTTCCGGGAGAGGGCCTTCACCATATGCCGGAAGAACATGACTCCGTCGGCGGTCGTGAGTGCGTCGTCGTACTCGATGTTGACCTCGTACTGGCCCGGCTGGGACTCCTGATGGATGCCCAGAACGTTGTACCCACCAGCATCCATGGCGTCTGACCACGCGTGCATCAGGTCGGCGCTCTGGTCGAGCGCGTCCATATCGTACGAACAGCGATGGTTGAACGGCACCCAGTCATCGTCATCGCCTGGTGCCAGCAGGGAGAACTCCATCTCGACTCCGACCTTGGGCTCGAAGCCAGCCTCCCGAACGTCCTCGACGACCGACTTGAGCACGCTCCGCGAACAGAGATCGAACTGCTTGCCGTCGACGTTCGTCAGTTCGGTGAAGACGGCGGCCGTGTCGTCCCGCCAAGACAGCGGCGTCACCGCGTCGAGGTCGGCGATGGCCATCATGTCTCCGTGCTGTGGGCCGTACTTCGGGTTGTCGAGCAGTCCGGGTTCAAGGGTCAGCTCTGCGACGCCGTTTGCAAAACCGATTCCCTCTTCAGCGGCGTCGTCAAGCTCTGATGCCGGTAGTGAGATGCCTCGCGCCACGCCGTTCAGGTCAGTCCACACCAGTCGGACGGTGTCGAGCTTGTCATGGGAAACCATATCCATACAGGTACAGCGGAGAGATTAATCCTTGGCCCGTAGACTTGGGACCGCTTTTATGTGGTCCGTCATTAGTGGTCATGGTCAGAGCGACTAGCGAAACCTTGCGGGCGCATACGCTTCCCGGAGTTGACCGCTGACACTTAAACACTCCCACATCACGCAGGGAAGGCTTAGGCCCGACGACGTGTCCTTGTTTGGCATGCACTACGGACTGCTGATCGACGGTGAGACGGTGGACTCCGAGGACAGCCTGTCAGTCGACGCCCCGGCTACAGGCGAAGAAGTCGGGACCGTCGCGAGCGGGACGGCAGCGCAAACTGCTGAGGCTATTGTAGCCGCCCAACGAATGGCCAGAGAATGGCGTCACAGCGACCCGGACGAGCGCTCGGAACCCCTGGAAACCGTCGCGGATCGCATCGAGGACGACGCGGATGAGATAGCCGAACTTCTCTGTCGCGAGACGGGCAAGTGCCTGGCTACCGCGGAGGGTGAGGTCGCTGAGACAGTCGCGCAGTTCCGCTTTTACGCGGGTGTGACGGACAAGGTACGCGGCGACACGGTTCCGACGCCGTCGAGTCGATTCAATTACACAAAGCGTGTTCCCTACGGCGTCACATCTCACGTCGTCCCGTGGAACTACCCCCTCCTGCTTGGCTCGCGCTCCATCGCCGCCGCGCTGGCGACGGGCAACACCGTTGTTGCGAAAGCACCGAGTCAGGCCCCACTCTCGACGATGTGGTACGGCGAGTACCTGCTGGAAGCATTCCCGAATGGCGTCTTTAACCTCCTCTCTGGCCCGGGCAGTGAGGTCGGTGCGGAACTCTCGGACAACGACGACATCGACGCCATCAGCTTCACGGGATCGACGATGGTCGGGCAGCACGTCCTCGAATCCGCAGCGAAGCATATCATTCCGGTCGACGTCGAACTCGGGGGGAAGGCCCCGGCTATCGTCCTTCCGGACGCGGACCCGAAGAACGCCGCTGTGGGCGTCGCCACAGGTATCTTCTCGAACACTGGACAGAACTGCGTTGCCCAGTCCCGACTCATCGTTCACGAGGACATCAAAGACGAGGTCGTCGACGAGGTCGTGGCACAGGCCGAAGCCATCACCCTCGGCGACGGCATGGACCCCGAGACGGATATGGGCGCAGTCATCTCTGCGGACGCTCTCGAAGACATGCTGAACTACGTCGAGGTCGCCAAACAGGAGGGTGCAACGCTGCTCACTGGCGGGAAGCAGCCCGACGACCCTGATCTCGCGGATGGGAACTTCCTCGAGCCGACCGTCTTCGACGACGTGACTAACGACATGCGCATCGCTCAGGAGGAGATATTCGGTCCCGTCCTCTCGATCATCACCGTCTCCTCTGTCGAGGAGGCTATCGAGGTGGCGAACGACTCGGACTTTGCACTGGCGGCCAGCCTCTGGACCGACAGCCTCGACGCGACGAAGTACGCCGACCAGCTTGACCACGGCCTCGTCTCGGTCAACACCTTCCCGGTCTCGATGCCACAGAGCCCGTGGGGTGGCAACAAGCAGTCCGGTATCGGACGCGAGGGGGGGCTGGAAGGCGTGGACGCGTTCACCACCGTCGACAGCGTTGTCGTCGAGCACGGTGATATGGGTGAGGGCTACCGATGAGCAGCCACACCGTTCTTGTCGGGCAGATCGAGCACGAGACGAACACGTTCTCGTCGCTGCCGACCGACCTGACGCAGTTCGCTGACGCGTCGCTGCACTACGGCGAGGACATCCTGCCGGAGTTCCGCGAGTCGAACACCGCCATCGGCGGGTTCCTCCGCGTTGCCGACGAGGAAGACTGGGATGTCGTCCCGACCGTTGCTGCCGACGCAACGCCGGGTGGTGTCGTTACTGCAGATGCGCTCTCAACCCTGCTGGACGAGGTGCTCACTGGAATCGAGGAGTCTGACCCCGACGCTGTCCTGCTAGCGCTCCACGGCGCGATGGTCAGCGAAAACTACCCGGACGGCGATGGATACGTCCTTGAGCGTGTGCGCGAGGCTGCGGGCGACGTGCCTGTGATGGCCAGCCTCGACCTGCATGCCAACATCTCTTCGCGGATGGTCGAGCATGCTGATGGTTTCTTCGGCTACGACACCTACCCCCACGTCGACATCGGTGAGACGGGCGAGACGGCGGCCCGTGCGATGGCTGACACTCTCTCGGGCGATCTCGACCCCCGGATTGTCGTCGAGCGTGCGCCGTTGCTGCCGCCGCTACCGCCGCTGCAGACCGATGTCGAACCCATGAACTCGCTGCTCCAGCAGGCAGCCGCCAGCGAATCGCAGCTCCGACCCGATGTCTCCGTCTTCGGCGGGTTCGCCTATGCCGATGTCAAAGAAGCCGGGTTCTCGGTTGTCGGAGTGACTGACAAGAGCGTCGCCGAGGAGACGCAGGCGACCTGCGAGGTGCTGGCCGAGTCGGCCTATGAGCGCCGCCACGAGTTTGACCACGACTACACGAGCGTTGACGAGGCCGTCGACGAGGCCATTGGATGGGATGCCGACGCCGAGGGCGGCCCGCTGTTGCTGGCCGACCTCGCGGACAACCCCGGTGGTGGGAGCGCCGAGGACGGAACAGTTCTCCTCGAAGCCCTGCTCGACGCTGGTGTCGAGGACGCCGCGCTCGCGCTCATCGTCGACCCTGGCGCCGTCGACGCTGCGGTTGAGGCCGGTGTCGGCAACTCTGTCGCCGTCAACCTCGGTGGCCACATCGAAGACAACGGTGAACCGCTCCCTGTTGAAGGAACGGTACGGCTCGTCTCGGACGGCTCCTACCGAAACTACGGACCGATGTCCCGCGGACTCCAGGTGAACCTTGGCCGGACTGCTGTCCTCGAAATTGACGGCATCGACGTCGTGGTCGGCTCGCACCGCCAGCAGCCATACGACCCCGAGGCCTTCCGCAGTCAGGGTATCACGCCCGAACGTCAGCGCGTGCTCGTGCTCAAGAGCACGGTCCACTACCGCGCGGCGTTCGAACCACTCGTCGGTGCCTGCCGCGAGGTCGAGGCACCGGGTCTCTGTCATCCGGACCTCTCGAAATTCAACTACGTTCACGTTCCTCGGCCGCTCTATCCGCTGGACGAGGACGCCTGACTGCGAAACTTCTGTACTCCGTATTTAAATACTCGCAGGTGTGTGGCAGAATCGGTATCCCCTGAAGGGAGTTGTACTAGACAGAGACGCCGGCCTTATTTCAAAGACCGGATGGAACGAAACTATGACTCAGGATCTCCACATGTGGAACGTCCCGAACCGCGTACTGTTCGGGCACGGCGCAGCAGCCGAAACGGGCGAATATCTCGAATCGTTCGGTACCGAGCGCGCGCTCATCGTGACCGACGAGGGCGTCCGCGCCGCAGGCGTGTTAGACCCTGTCTTCGACGCCATCGAAGACGCCGGGAAAGAGTATGCTATCTTCGACGGCGTCGTTCCCGACCCAACCGATACGGTCGTCCACGAGGCGGCCGCCGCCTACGACGAGGCCGGTGCCGACATGCTCATTGGCATCGGCGGCGGATCGTCGATGGACACCGCCAAGGCCGCTTCCATTCTCGCGACAAACGACGGCCACATTCTCGACTACACGGGGTCGGACAACGTCGAGAACGACACGCCGCCGACCATCTATATGCCAACCACCTCCGGTAGCGGGAGCGAGGTCGGTAACTGGTGCATCGTCCGCGACAGCGAGACAGACATCAAAGAGGAAATCGGCGACGTGAAACTGCTTGCCGATCTGGCGCTTGTCGATCCACAGCTGACTGCCAGTGTCCCGGCCCCCGTGAAGGCCGCGACCGGGATGGACGTGCTGACCCACGCCGTCGAGGCACTCGTCTCCATCAACGCACAGAGCCAGACCTCGGCGCTCGCGCTCGACGCCGTCGAGAAGGTCGGCACGTTCCTCCCCCACGCTGTCGAGTACCGCGGCGGCGACGATGAGGCGCTTGGGCAGATGGCTCGCGCCTCCTCGCAGGCCGGCATGGCGTTCAATGGCGCAGGGCTCGGGGCCGTCCACGCTATCTCCCACCAGATCGGCGGGAAGTTCGGCCTTCCACACGGTCTCATCAACGCTATCGTCCTTCCGTACGTGATGGAGTACAACGTCCCGCAAGTCCCGGAGAAACTGGTTGCCGTCGCCGAGGCGCTCGGCGAAGACATCGATCATGACGCGCCCGTCCGCCGCGAGGCGTACAAGGCCGTCCGCGCGGCCCGCGAACTCGGCGACAGTGTCCGTATTCCCGAAACACTGGCTGACACCGCTGCCGATCCCGTCGCTGTCCCCGAACTCGCCGAAAACGCGCTCAACGACGGCAGCCTCACCGGCAACCCACGGCAGACTCGCCAGGATGATATCGAGGAAATCCTCGAACGTGTCTTTGACGGCGACCTGCAGTACCGCGACGTCCTCTGATCTGACGACGACGTCGTGAACAATCGTCCCCAGCTCGACGATATCGCGATCTTCAACGGTTTTCTCAAGACGCCTCTGGAACTGAGCTTCGACATAGTCGTGCTTGCCGTCAAGTTGGTAGTCTTCAGGTACACCCTCATCCAGTAGCACTGTCTCACGGTCAGCGGTATCCAGGTAGCGTTGGCGTACCACTAG
>JBDGPY010000104.1:0-24183 GCA_042219425.1 Haloarcula sp.
TTGATTAGTCTACGAGTCGTCAACACTGTAAGGTTGTCCCTCTTCGACTCTAAATAGAAGACGATGACGGGCGTCGTCAGATTCCTGGAATCTGACTGCCAATCAGAAATCGGAGATTTCTGATGACGCTGTATCCCCTCCCTACTGCGCTCCTTGTCCGCTTCGCGGACTGGGGTGCTCCTTGAGGGAGGGGGCTTAGCGCCTGCAATCCGCTAAAGCCACCGCCGGGACCCTATCATTTGAAATGGTTGTCACAGGAACAGTGGCGTATGCGATTCGAACGACAGAGTGGCGTGTTTCTCCACCAGACGTCGCTTCCGGGGCCACACGGTATCGGTGACCTCGGTGCCGGCGCGCGGGCGTTCGTCGATTTTCTCGACCGAGCGGACCAATCGCTCTGGCAGTTCTGCCCCCTCGGCCCGACTGCAAGCATCCACGGGAACTCCCCGTACCAGTCGTCATCTGCCTTCGCCGGGAATCCCCTTCTTATTGATCTTCGTGACCTCGTCGACCGCGGCTATCTCACCGAGGCTGACATCGAACCTCCGTCGGACATCTCGTCACGCCGAGTCAAGTACGACCGCGTAACCGAGTTCAAGACGGAGCGGCTCCGGTCCGCGTACGAACGGTTCGACGAGAGCGCGAGCGAGACTGACCAGCACTCGTTCGCGGAGTTCACCGAGCGTGAGTCCGGATGGCTGGACGATTATGCCCTGTTCACAGCCCTGAAAGAGGAACTTGACGGCGCGAGCTGGACCCAGTGGCCGGATGACATCAAGACGCGCGAACCGGACGCCCTGGAGCAATACCGGGACACCCTCTCGGACAAGGTCCGCTATCACAAGTTCGTGCAGTGGCTTTTTGACAGCCAGTGGCAGTCTCTGTACGAGTACGCGACGGAGCGGGGTATCGACCTCGTTGGTGACCTGCCGATATACGTCGGCCTCGACTCGGCGGACGTCTGGGCGTGTCCCGACGTGTTCCGACTCGGCGACGACCACCAGCCGACAGAAGTGGCTGGCGTGCCACCCAATCCAGGCGACGACGGCCAGCGCTGGGGCAATCCAGTGTACGACTGGGACGTCCTGCGTGCGGACGGCTACGGCTGGTGGATTGACCGACTGGCGCGCCTGTTCGACCTGGTCGACGTCGCTCGCCTCGACCACTTCAAGGGCTTTGATGAGTTCTGGGCGATCCCGGCTGACGCGGACTCGCCGGCCGCCGGGCAGTGGCGCGACGGACCCGGTGCGCACTTCTTCGAGACGGTCGCGGACAGGCTCGGCGACCTCCCGTTTTTCGTCGAGGACCTCGGGTTCCTCGATGAGGGTATCGTCGAGCTTCGGGACCAGTTCGATTTTCCCGGTATGCGCGTCCCACAGTACGCCGACTGGTGTGAGGAAGGACATATGTACCAGCCGATGCACTACCGGGAGCGCGCGGTCGGCTACACGTCCACGCACGACACGGACACCATCGTGGGGTACTACCGCAACCTCTCCGACCGGCAGCGCGACTGCCTCCACTACAATCTCGGTACCGACGGGAGCGAAATAAACTGGGACATCATCGAAGCAGTGTGGAACTCCAACGCTGCCGTCGCGATGACGACAGTGCAGGACCTGCTCGGCCTCGATAGCGACGCCAGGTTTAACGTTCCGGGCACGGCGACGGGGAACTGGCAGTGGCGGGTGACTGAAAGCGAACTCGATTCCGACGTTGCTGATCGGCTCCGTCAGGTCACCGACAGAACCATCCGCTAGGTGGTGGTCAGAACTCCAGTATCCCGTTCTCCGTGACGACTGTATCAAGTAGCCGCGTCGGCATCACGTCGTACCCCGGATTCGCCACGTCGAACCCTTCCGCTGGTTCGAGCATCACCTCAGACGACGGGCGGAAGGTGTTGGTAAAGGTGAATCCACCGCCGATGAACTTTACCGACGACCCGACCACTGTGACCGGCACGCCCGCGTCGTTCGCTGTTGCAACGACTGGGTAGGTCCCAATACGGTTGTACACCTCGTCCTCGATGAGGCAGTTCATCCCGATGAAGACGCGGTCGCACTTCTGAAGATAGTGGCCAGCGGCGCCGTCGACGATCAGCGTCACGTCGATCCCGTCTCGGTCTGTCAACTGCCGGGCGGTTCGTCGTCCGAGAAAGTTCGGCCGCGACTCCGACGCGTACAGGATAAGCTCCTTGCCGTCGTCCAGCGCGTGCTCTACCGTCTCCCGAACCGTCGAGGAGTTCGCGTGAACCAGTAGCACGTCGCCATCGTTGATGAGTTTCGACGCCCGCTCCGCGGCGCGGTCCTTGCTGGACTCGACCTCTGTGACGACCTCGTCGATAGTGGCGCGTAACCGCTCTTTGGCCGTCGCCACGGTATCGGGCTCCGACTCCTTCAGATCCGTGACGATCCGCTGCTGTGTCGTGTACAGCGGCGCGTGTGAGCGGTTCGCTCGCTGGAGGGCGCTGCTGTTGCGCTCGACGTTGCGGACGAAGTCCTCGACCGTGTGATACTCGCGGTCGGTCAGCTCGCGAAGCGCTTTGGCGGCTTTGACGGCGACGATCGAGGAGCTCTGGGTCTGTAGCTCCTCTATCTGTCGCACGGTCTCATCTATCATGGATACACCTGCGGCTGCCATCCTTATAACGATTGCAAGCCAGATTCCCGTCCGTGCTGGTGCGAGTAGTTACAGGACCTGGTGTGTGAACCACCACTTTCTCCGACTCCGGTCCGGCATGGTCCCCGTGGCTTCGAATATCGATAGCTTGCTGATGAGCTGGCGATCTCATGCGTAACGGACATCAGTCCCGGTGACCAGAGTACATTCTGTGAATTTTTACGAGAAATAAAATGCACAAATTTAAGTAGCACTCCTGGATTAAAAGCGCGTATGACTGCAGAGGCCGAAACAGGCATCGACCCGGTGGTTCCCGCGCCGACACCGCCGGACGACGCTGACGCCTGGTACGCGCCGGATGTTCGCGAGCAAGACGAGGTGTACCCCGGCGTTGTCGTGACTGTCCGCCGGGGTACGAGCGGGTTCCGCTACGACGTGCGCGATCCGGTCCTCTCGGCGGCGGAGGCCGACGCATTGTCGACAGTCGAGTCGCATTTCGCCGGTGCAAACATCGAGCGGCCCCGGACACGCGAGGGGGCCGTCGAGCGGATGAACGGGGGGTTCGATGCGAAACACCGCCGGGTCATCGACCGCCTCGTCGACGCGTCGCCGGCGAGCCGGCGTCGTATCGAGTACCATGCCCTCTCGTCGCTGGCGTGCTTCGACGATCTGACGCCGTATACGCTGGATTCCCGCATCGACGTGGCAGACGTCACCGACGATGGCGTCGTGGTCCACACCGATGACTACGCTCCGGCCGAGACCGAGCTTGGCCCGGATCCGGTGTACCTCAACCGATTCGCAAGCGAACGCGTCGAACGCCATACAGTCCGGTTCCAGGGGTTCGAGATCCCGGTCGTCGTCTACCGCGAGCACCTGCTCGGCGCGGACCCGTTCACGACGAAATATGCCGTCCGGGAGCCGGACCTGCTGCCTGGCGACGAGCAACTCATCGAGGTGTGCAAGGAGCGTGTCTGGGAGACTGGCGTTGACGGTGTCGTCGAGGACCGCGTCGATTTCGTCCGGGACCGTGCGCGCTCGCTGCTGGCGCGCCAGCTGACCGTCCGCAACACGACCGAGTGGGTCGATGCCGCCCGGTATCGAGTTCGGTCGGCACTGGCTGAACTCGACCTCGCGGTGCCGCCGGTCGATCACCGCTTCGCTGATGACCGACTCGACGACCTGCTGTACTACGTCCTCCGTGATCTGGTCGGCTACGGCAAACTCACGGTTCCGATTCGAGACCACACGCTGGAGGACATCGAAGCAAACCGCGTCGACGAGCGGGTGAAGGTCCTGCCACGGGCTGACCTCGGCCATGACGGCCGCGTCCCGACCAATCTCGCCTTCGACTCGGAAGCGGCCTTTGTCAATGTCGTCACGCAACTAGCGGCGGACGATGGCGTCGAACTGAACGCTTCGAACCCGAGCGCGAAAGTCAACATTGACCCCGACGGCGACGGGCTCCACGATGCCGACGACACCATCCGCTGTGCGGTCGCGCTGCCAACTATCAGTGAGGGCGGGCCGCATATCTCTATCCGCAAACAGTCGGGCGACGCGATGACGCCAGTCGATCTGGTCAAGCGAGACTCGCTGCCGACGGAACTGGTTGCCCTGCTGTGGCTCCTGTATGAAGCCCATGGTGTTGTCCTCTTCTCCGGTCCGACCGGGGCCGGCAAGACAACCCTGATGAACTCACATATGCCGTTCATCCCATACCGTGATCGCCCGATCAGCATCGACGAGGGGTCACGTGAGGTCCGGATTCCCCACGAGACCGGCGTCTCGCTCACCACCAGAGAGCACGAGCGGGACCACCGCCGGGTAACGATGGCCGATCTGATGACACAGTGCAATTACCTTAACCCTGACGTGGAGGTCATCGCCGAAATCAACACTCCCGCGTCCTTCGAAACCTTTGCTGAGACGCTCAACACTGGCCATGGGGTAATCGGGACGACACACGCCGACGACATCGAGTCGCTAGTCAACCGCGTTATCGAGAAGGGGTTACCGACTTACCTGCTCAAAGAGATTGATCTCGTTGTGTTCCCCCGGCACGTCGGCGGAGAGCGCTACGTCGGCGAAGTCGTGGAGTTCGTCACTGACCCGTCTGTCGTCGACAGCGGATCCGACCGGAGTGGGACGATACACAAGGATGGGACAACCATCCACTGGAATAGCGTCTGCTGGCGACAGCCGGACGGAGGCTTCGAATTCGCGTACGATCACCCGCAGCTCGGAGACGACCAGCGGCGCGTCGGCACCGGCATCTTCGACCGGCTTTCGACTCTACGGGACGAACCGGTATCGGCCGTCGAGGATGCGTTCCATCGCCGCCACCGCTACGTTCAGTATCTTGTTCAGGAAGATCTGACCGACTTCGACGACCTGTTCGGCGTGTTGGCAGACTTGGAGACCAACGAGGCGGCGACCGTCGAGCGACTCCGTCAGCAGGCCGGCACGGTCAACGACCCACAACTGGAGGTCAGTACAGGTGACGACTGAGAAGGGCACGCTCGGCCTGCTTGACCGTGGCCTGTACGCCCTGTTCGCCCACCACGCCGAGGACGACCGACACGCCACCACCCGCGACCGCTACCGAGCCGCGTATCCGAGTGCTGGCTTCGGCGTCTATGTCGCCAGAGTGTACGGCCTGTCGTGGCTCGCACTCGTTCTTGGCCTCGTCGGGACAGGAACCGTGGCCCTGCTGGTTCCGCAGGCGACCTTCGATGCGTTTGTCGGAGTTCTCCAGCAAGGACTCCCCGTCGTCAATCGGTTAGCGTTGCCAGTGGTCCCTCGTCTCGTGGTGGCTGCCGTCCTCGGAATCGTTGTCGGTCTCACGCTCAAACGCGCTGTGTTTCTCGCCGGGAACCGGTATCTCTCGTGGGCCGCCAGCGCGCGGAGTGCGGACATCGCTGTGACACTCCCCGGTGCGGTTCGCTATCTCAGAGTCCTCGCGTCGGGGACGCACGACCGACGCGAGATGTTGCGGGCTGTCGCCGAACAGGACGCCTACGGCGAGACAGCGGTCGCGTTCCGCCGAGCGCTCAATCAGGGTATTCTCACCGGCAGTCTCGACACCGGTATCGAGCGCGTCGCCAGTGAAACGCCCTCACGGGACCTCCTCGCGCCGTTCCTGTTGAAATTCCGCGAACACGCAAACCAGAGCGCGGAGGCTCTTGAGGGGTATCTGGAGATGGAGGGACGCCTGCTCTCACACGAGCAGAGCCGTCAGCACGAACGGGCCACCGGCTATCTCGAACTGCTAGCCGAGTTGTTCGTTGTGTTGCTGGTGTTGCCCGCCCTCGTGGTTCTCATCGTCACCGTTATGGGGATTCTTGCGCCCGGGCTTTCCGAGCCAGTCGCTACACCGCTCGGCGAGATATCCGTCCGTGCCATCATCGTCTACGGGAACGCGGCGTTTGTCATGGCAACCGGGTTGCTTGCGGCGTTCGCCGTCGCAGCACTCAGACCACGAAACACGGCTGCACCGAGCTATAACCTGCCGGACGGCCCCATTGCAGTGCTCACTACTATCACCACCAATCCAGCAAGCGCGCTCGTCGCCTGTCTCCCGCTGGCCGGCGTCGTCGCGGTCGGGCTCTGGTCGCTTGGCTACCGGCCGGTCAACGTTGCGATCCTGTCATACGCCACGGTGGGTATTCCCGTCGGCACGGTGACAGTCCGTCGAGCCAGAGCTGACGACGCGAAAGACCGGGAGATACAGGACTTTGTCCACGCTGTTTCCGGCCACGTCGCACTCGGTCGGCCATTCCCGGAAGCGGTTCAGCGCGTCGCAGATGATGTCGAACTCGGCGCACTCACCAGTGACGTGCAATCGCTTGCGTTCACGCTATCTCTGGGTGACACGCCCGGCGACTCTGCGGCTGACCGACGGGCCGCCGCGCTAGACCAGTTCGTCGACCGCGTCGGCACACCGATGGCCGAGCAGACCATCGGGCTGGTCGTCGGTGCGCTGGATACGGGCAGTGATGCTGAAGACGTGTTCGAAACGTTGCAGACTGAGATCGGACAGCTCTACCATCTCCGGAAATCGATCCGCTCAGCGCTTCTCGTCTACGTCGCTGTCGGCTGGACGACAGCGCTGCTGGTCATCGGTATCACCGTGGCTGTCAACGTCTACGTTCTCGATAGCTTCGCGCAACTATCCACAGTCTCAGGCGGTACGAACATCGCCTTCGACCCGAGCGCGATTAAACCGGCCCGGGAGCGCTACCGGTTCTACGTCGTCACGCAGGCGACGATGCTGGCCTGTGGCTGGTTCGCCGGCACGGCGAGTCGCGGGACCTACGAGGCACTACTTCACTCGTCCGGACTGGTGCTCATCGGCTATGTCGTCTTTGCGGGGGCTGGTCTGATTTGATTTCTGACGCCGATGCCCAGTCCCACGTCGTCGGCGTGGTCCTGCTGCTGGGGTTGACACTCGTCGCCCTCGGTGGTCTCACGGCTGTCGTCGGAACCGTTGTTGACGGCCACACGGCGACTGCCGATGAGACACGCGTCGCCAACACTTTCGAGACGGCGTTCCGGCCGGTCGAGCAGACGGGCCACCGGACCGCTCGCGTCCGCTTTACTGATGGTCGGCTGACGTCGGTGGAACGGGAACTCCGCGTTCGCAATGATTCCGGGGTTCAGCGGACGGTTCCCATCGATGCGATGATGTACGAGTCTGACGACAACCGCGTCCGGTTCCTCGGCGGGAGTGTCGTCCGTGGCACACAGGGGAACGCGTGGCTCGAAACTGATCCGCCAGTAACGGCGACGCGGGAAGACAGCGCGGTCATCGTCGGTGCCCCGGTAATCAATGCAAGCGGTGGGTCGGTGTCGGGAACTGGTGGGGTGACTGCCGGCATCCGTCACAACATCAGCCACGAGCGTGAGCGACTCCCTGCAGACAACTACAGCGTGGCTATCGAAACGGAGACGCCGCGCCCGTTCACTGCGTATTTCCAGCGCGTCGGCGCATCGACGCGGGTCACGGATATCGATGGTGACGGAACGCCAAGCGTTGTGGCGTCGTTCCCCGGCCAGCGGACGCTGTATCTGGTCCGCCACGACATGCGGACGGAGGTCAGCCATGGATAATCGCGCCCTCAGTACCGTCGTGGAGAAGCTACTGAGTACCGGACTTGTCCTGCTGTATATCGGTCTGATAACGACCACGCTGTACGGTGGCACTATCCCGGCGTATCAGTCGGCCGTCGGAGCCGAACTCGGTGAGCGAACGCTTTCCGAAGCGACGGCACGCGTCGAACAGGCTGTGCCCCCAGATGCCAGAGCTGTCTTGACAACTGCTCGGGTATCCATCCCCAGTACCATCGACGGAACGGGGTACAGCATTCGGACCGATGGCGATGCACTCGTGCTTTCTCATCCTGACCCGTCTATCGGCGGGCGAACGCAGCCGGTGTTGCCCGAAAGAGTCAATTCCCTCAAGGGAGAGTGGCAGAGTGGAAGCCCAGCGGTAGTTACAGTCTCCGGGACGCGGGGGAACGTGACGGTGGTGCTGGAGGCGGAACGATGACCCAAGCTGAGCGCCACAGCCACCGCGACCCGCGAGCCCAGACGACGCTGCCGGCGCTCGGTATCGCCCTCGTGCTCCTGACGGTCGTCACCGGTCTGAGCATCATGATGGCGGACACCGCGATTACCGGAGCCGACCGAACCCCGGACGAGCGGCGGGTCGCGGCTGCTATCGCCGACCGGCTCGTCGCGGCGGACGGCCCGCTTGCTGCCCGGAGTAACGTCCTCAACCGCTCCCGCGTGGACGACTTTGACAGGGTGGCCCTCGAACAGAGTGCGTCGCCGGTCAGCGAGCACGCGGTCAGTGTCGAACTGGCGGGTGAAGAAATAGCGAGTAGCGGATCCACCAGCGGTGGGACACGGATCAGCCGACTCGTCGTGGTCGAGTCCCGCGAATCACGGACACTCACTCCCGACTTCTCGACGAGTGACGCAGTGACGCTTCCTCGTCGGAGCGCACAGGCGACGGTGACGCTTGATCCGCCGTCCGGGACGACTATCTGGACAGTCCGCGCCAACGACCGGGTCGTCCTGCACAACCGGAGCGGACTGGACGGGACCTACGAGATCCCGCTGGTTCCATACGAGACGACGGAGTTGCGATTCCAGCGCGCCGGCCAACTTGAGTCGGGGAACGTGACGATCGACTACGACGCACCACGGTCGACGAAGGAAACAGTGGTGGTGACCGTCGATGCGTAGAGCCCAGCTTCCGCTGTCGCTCGTGGAGGTCGCGCTCGGGACGGTGTTGATACTCGGCGTTGCGCTCGGGTTCGCGCTCGGGACGCCAGCGCCAGATAGACAGGGGCCACAGCTCGATGCTTACGCTTCCGATACGGCAGCGATCCTCGCCAATGATCCGCCGCGTCACGAGGGGGCGACACGGCTCCAGGAAGTCGTGTCCAGTCAGGAGTCCTTCGAACGCGAACGGGATTCGCTCGAAAACCGTGTCGCTCGCATCCTCCCCGAGAATGTGCTCTTCCGCGTTGACACACCGCACGGATCGGTCGGAACGCCGACACCACAGGGCGTCAGCACCGGAACCGCAACCATTCCGACGGGATACGGCAGTGTCCAAGTCACGGTGTGGTACGCATGACTCGGCGCGGGCAACTCGTCCTCGTGGCGGCCACGCTGATCGCTGTTGCGCTCGTCCCGATTGTCCTTGCTTCGCTCCAGTTGGGCTACCACGATGACGTGCATGCGACTGCAGACTACGACGACGATCCGACAGCTGACGCCCTTCGGGTCCTCGAACGGGCCGTCGCGACCGAGAGTGCGTCTACCCCAAGTCAGTACGCCTGGGTAGCGAACACGTCGGCGGTGACGGCCGTTCGCGGCGGGCTACGGCCCCGGATTGACCGTCTTCAGACATCCCGGATCGAGGGCGGTGTTCACTACAATATAACCTACAACGGAACTGCGGCACGGGAGTGGAAAGATGCCAACTGCCCTGGCGGGCCGGACCGCCAGTTCGGAGACTGTGTGGCCGACCGCGGCGTCGTCGTCCAGGATCGTCTGGGACGGACTCACGTTCTTGCTGTCGGTTTGGACGTAGCGACGACGACCGAGCGCGGTGAATCGACTGTGACTGTGGTACTGGAGACGACCGGTCGGTCGGAACGATGAGCGGCACGAACGATTTGCCCGGAGATGGTGTATGCCTCGACACCGTGGGGTGTGTACTGTTCGCGGAAGAGCCGCCGCTGTGAGCGGACAGGAGTACGGCCCCGGTGACAGAACACCTTGAGCGACTGTCTCAAATGCGATTGTCTGTAATTTTGCCCGCTTGAAGGCCAACATCCCATCTCCGGCGTAGATCGGTACCTCTGATGGGCCGTAGCGACGAATCTTCGAACTGGTACCCCCCAGTGATCGGCGCTTGGCCGCCGTTCCCCGCGAAATCGAGTAGTGTTGACAATCAGCAAAGAGAATAAGATGCTCGCACACGGACTAACGGCCAATGACGGACGTTCCGGGCGACACTGCTCTTGAAGACTGCCAGTTCCTGACAGGGTCGCCACAGCGGTTCGCAGTGCTTTCGACCCTCTGTGAACGTCCAGCACGGCCAACTGACCTGTGTGATTCGGTGGACGCGACACGGACCACGGTTCAGCGGATACTGGCGGGACTTTCCGAGCGACAGTGGGTCGTCAAACGGGACGGCAAATATCAACTCACGCTGACCGGGCGGCGAGTGTACGAACAGTACCGGACGCTCATAGAGGAAGTCGACCGAGCCCGTGCGGCTGGGCCGCTGGCCGCACATCTCGGTCCTATCGGTGACGATGTCCCACCAGAGCTACTGGACCCGACGACGCTCACGACTAGCTCCGAGCAAAGCCCGTTCGCCGCTATCAATCGGTTTACCGAATGGATGCGTGAGGTCGACGGCAACATCCGGGCGATCTCACCAATTGTCACGACACTGTTCAACGACGTGGCGGTGGAGTTACTCGAATCGGGGACCCACATCGAACTGATAATCGATCATCGCGTGCTCGAACAGTCCGAGGATGACTTCTCGACAGCGCTAGAACGGAGTATCGAACACGAGTACATCAGCACGTACGTCTACGAGGAGCCACTCGATATCGGCCTCGCTATCGATAGCTCTCGTGTCTGTCTGGCTGGCTACGACGAACGGAACAACCTCCGTGCGATAGCTGAGTCCGATACGGTTGCCGTGTACGACTGGGCAGTGTCGGTGTTCGACCGTCATCTGCAGCGGTCACAGCCGCTGGAGGCGGCTATCTCGCTGTCGTAGTGTCACGTTTTGATTCGCTCACTTACAGGAGAAGTACGTGGAAGGGCCGAAGCGAGTACTTGAGTCGCCGTGCCACCGACCCAGTACTTTCCGGAGGGCGGATACTCAATCCCCGAACCGGAGTTACGGCGTGAGCGGTCTATATTTATTTGCTGTTAATTGTTCTCGGATACGATACACGTTACAGGGGCTGTAACACGCTTCCCGAGATTCCCGAGTCGGGTCTGTCAGAGACCGCACGCAGATCCGTGAGTCTGTATGTTATCTGTACGGACTGTGAGAAAGGAAAAATAACAACAATATAAGTATATGGCAATCGTTAACAGAAGTATGTCTCCGCCGGGACGCGAGGTCCAGTACACTGAATCGGACGTTATCGAGGTGTTCAAGAGCCGAGACGATTACGCGGAGCCGCTCACAGCGTCGGAAGTCGCAGACCGACTGGGTTGTTCGCGGCGGACCGCACTGAACAAGCTCCACGATCTTGAGTCGGAAACGGACATCACGAGCAAGAAGGTCGGGGGTCGTTCGCGAGTGTGGTGGATTCCGGTGCGGACGGACTGAATATTGGGGCCGTTCGATCACGACCACAGCGCACTCGACTGTATTTTGGGGTGTGTTGCCACGCGGACGCTGAGGATGCCAAGCAGGATCCCGAAGACCACGTCAGTCGCCCAGTGAATTCCTAGCACCATCGTCGAGAGGATGACGGAGATCGCCAGGAAGCTTGCAACTGGGAGCCAGCGCGGGTAGTAGTCCCGGGTCCGGTACGCCAGGAACGCCACCGTCACTGACAGGGACGTGTGCAGGGACGGAAAGACGTTCGTGTTGGCGTTGACCTGACTTGTCACCAGTTGGAATCGTGGCATCGTGTCGTACAGCAGCGGGGAGACGAGATCCGGGGCGAAGTTGCGCGGTCCGTAGGCGACGAACAGCACGTAACAGACCAGTCCAACAACGTAGTTGACGGTGTAGGCGGCTGCTGTCTCTCGGAGGTGTTGCTCCTCTGGCAACAGCAGGGTCGCAAGCGGTGGAAACACCAGGAGGAACGCGTAACCGTACACGTACACGAACCCCAAGTACATAGTCAGCCACACCGGTGAGAGTGACTGGATCGTCGCGACAACTGTTCCTTCGATCGCGTATATCGCTCCAGTGATGTTGTTGCCAAGCAGCCAGGACAGGCCCACGCCGATCTCGCGGACGACGCTGTTGACGGCCAGCACGGCTACCAGCAGGAGAAACGGGCGGACGGCGCTCTGTAGTCGCGCCCGAAGCTCGGGGAATTCCTGCTGGAGCCGGCCCGGACCGACGATGGTTACGGCTCCGACGGCGAGCAGGACCGAGACGACGACGGTGACTTCGAGAAAGACAGAGAGCAACCCCATACGTTATGGCTGGAGAAGGTTTCCTGCGTCGTCGTATCGATAGCCCGCTTCTCTGAACGCCGACCGGACCTGGGCTGTGTCGAGTCGGCCGTCCGTTCCGAGAAACGGCGTGGCTGTACCACCTGGTTCCCACCGTAGTTCTGACGGAACCAATCCCGTGCCCGCCAGCGGACTGACCGCTGGCGTCGCGTACCCGTCGAAGACGGCGTCAACGAGGTGTTTTCGGTCGATGAGATGGGACAGCAGGTTCCGGAAGCGTGAGTTCGAGAACGGGGCCGTGCGGACGTTGAACCCGAGGAAATAGAACGCGTCGCTCTGGTCAAGCAACAGCGTGACGTCGTCCGCTCGACCGATAGATCGCACCAGGTCTGATCCGACACCGACGGCGGTTGCATCGGCGTCGCCGTTTGCGACGAGTTCGACGGCGGTCGAATCCGAGCCAACGAACTGCACCTCGACCGCGTTAAACGGTGGGTTGATAGCAGTGATAGCAGGGGTATCCGAGGCGTCCGTCTTAGCGCTGAAGTGCTCGCTGAACAGGGTAAGCCGGATCCGGTCGCGGTCGCTCGCGGTATCGAACTGGAGTGGGCCGCTCCCAACCGGCGGCACGGCGTCCGTCACAAGCGCCTCAGTGGTCGGTGCACCGATGTCGAGTCCACCGATATCCGCCCGCCCCGCCCGATCACGCCAGACGTGCTCGGCCAGAAGCGGAACGGTGAGCGCACGTGTCGCCACCGAGCGACTGCAGTCTCCGTAGGTTAGCTCGACCGTCTGCTTGTCGACGACAGCGGCCGATGCGACGAGCGACGAGCGGCCGCGGTAGCGTGTTGGGGCCACTGCTTGCTCAAACGTCCCGAGTGAGGTGTCCGCCAGCATGCGGTAGGTGAACGCCACGTCCGACGCGGTCAGTGGCTCGCCGTCGTGCCACTGGAGTCCCTCTCGGAGCGTGACCCGCAACACCGGGTCACCCCCTTCGGTATCGTCCCATTCCCAGTCGGCCCCGGCCCAGGGAATCAGTTCACCACGATACCGGCGGGCGAGCGAGTCGTACATGAGGTCGGTTATCTGTCCCCGTCGGCGGAATGAGGCCATCAACGGATTGCAGTTCCGCGTCACTCGGTTGTCAGTCGTCACCAGTCGTAGCGTCGTTGCGGTCGGCTCTGCCTGACCAAGGGTCAGCAACCGTAGCGGGGACTGTCCGAACGCACCGCTCCAATCGTTGAACCGCGTCGTATTGGCTGCCCGGATGCTATCTGGGGTTCCGATAACGACGTACGGGCACATGTCAGCCAACCGCTTCTGGAGCGTCTCGACTGTCTCGGTCCGCTCGTCGACAGACTGCCGTCGCTGTGCTGTCAGTAGCTCATCAACGGTGAGATTGGAAAACCCGAAGGGGTTCTGCCAGCCCCGCTCGGCGGCGAACGACGAGTGGAGCCACGAGTACAGCGAATCTGCTGTGACCTGTCGGTAGGGATACCGGGCGATGAACGCGTCGAACTCGTGGTTGAACAGCGTCTGGCGGTACAGTTCTTCAGCGGTCACTGGCTGGACAGTCGTGTCGATACCGGCGGTGTCGAACCACGTTTCTAGTTCCTGTGCGATGTGTATCGCACCAGGGTCCTCGTCTGGCGGCCGTGTCTTTATCGAGAGTGACAGTGCGTCTGATTCTTTGCGTCCAGCGAGCGTCCGCAGGCGCTGCATACACCCGCTCGACGCAGCCAGTCCGGCCGCTCCGCTCCCCAGAACCGCTCGCCTGGAGACGCTTTGCAGTGATCGGCCGGCTCCGTACATATGTTTAGGGGTCAACACGTCCACCTATATAACACTCTGTACTCTCCGCTGCCTTGGGGAGACACTGGCACGGGGCTGTGACGCTCCGTTGTAGATCGGTATCACTGATTCTCGCAGAAGTCCCATTGTTGGGCGCGCTCGCGGGCCTCAGAACGTGCCTGATCTTTGATAGCTTCGATTTTCTCCGCGTCGTCGAGGAACGCCTCGACGGCACTTTGTTCCGCGGGCCCGTCCTCAGTTGCTTCCGTGTCATCTGCCGCCGGCAGGTGGCTGTCGGGCGCTGCTCGGCGTGTACTGTCGGCCAGTGCCGGGTCACCACCGAGGCGCTCGGCGGGCATTCCCGGTGGGACTCGCAGTTCGCTGGCCTCGTGGGCCGTTTCGAGGTCCGCGGGAGCAAGCGCGTACAGTGAGACGTGGTACGGGCCGGGGATAGCGAGGTCAGCGAGCGCTGGCGGCCCACCGCGGTCTGTCCCGGTGTAGTAAGCAAGCACTGGCACGCCGTCAGTGAACGTGATGATCCCTCGCCCCTCTCCGTCGAGTAGCAGCGTCTCCTGAGACTCGAAGACAGCATAGCCAGTCATCTCGCGGTCGAGCACATCGGCAAGGGTATCCCGCGGGTCCGCAACGACGCGGGACTTGTCGAGTCGGCCGCGAGGGAGCTTCATAGCGACTCCGGGATGACGGCGCTTCGGAACCGGTCGGCGGCGTCGGCGGCGGCCCCTTCCTGCACCGTGAGCGCATCGGCGGCCTGTCGGTACGCCGTCGCTGCCACACACTCGGGTGCGTGTGCCAGGAGCGGTCGGCCTGCACGACGTGCCTCGCGGGCCCGCTCGCTTTCGGGAACCGCGGCCAGCGTCGGGCCGTCGAAGTACCGCTCAGTCTTCTCGGAGACCTGCTCGATAGACTCGGACTCCCGGACCTTGTTGAACAGCAGACCAGCCACGCCCGTGTCATACGTCGTGGCGTACTCCTGTACTTTCAGGCCGTCCGAGATCGCCGGAATCGTCGGCTGGAGGACAATCACGATGCGGTCGGCCAGCACGATGGGGAGCACGGCAGTCCGACTGTCGAGTGCCGGCGGCGAATCGAGGAGGATAACGTCCGTTCCTTTCGCGAGTGTGGCGACCACGTCCCGAAGCCGGCCCGGGTCAGCGTCCCTGAAACCGTCCAGACTCGTTCCGCAGGGGACGACGGTCAGGCCGAATCGGTCGTAGGTGGCCGCCTCGACCGGCGCGTCGTCGGACAGCACGTCGTGCAGCGTCGTCTCGGCGTCGGAGAGCCCAGCGTGAAAGAGAAGGTTCGCCATGCCCGTGTCGGCGTCGACCACCGTCACGTCGTACCGATCAGCCAGCGCCATCCCGAGGGCGACGGTGCTCGTCGTCTTGCCAGTCCCGCCCTTGCCACTGGCGACCGCGAACACTTCGACCATTGGAGAATATTACGATATTTGCGTATATAAAATTCCTGAATTCAGACGGAGATTAAAAAAGCACTACCCGTCCAGTCCGAGCGGTTTGAGATCGAGATGGTCGGCGACGAGGGCCGCCGCCTGTTCGTACGGGTCGCCGTTGTCCCGTTCACCCTCGGCTGGCGGGTCGATACCGGCAGCATCGAACGTATTTCCCACGAAGGCTGTTCGGGCCACGTCGTTGACAAAGAGGTCATGGAGATACGTTCCGAGAACGTTGTCAACTGCGGCCCCGTCGCCGTCGAACGGCCGGGCCGCGTCGCCAGTCAGTGTCGAGTCGCCCATGTGGATCTCGTAGCCCTCAACGGTCCCGCTCGCCCCCGAGAGCGGGCCGATACCATGGAGCTCGCGCTGGACGTGTTGGACCGCCTTTGATGTGGAGAACGTCGTGGTCACTGGAAGCAGTCCCATGCTGTCGATTTGATCCGCCTCGCCTGTTCCCTCGATAGCGGCGTTTGTTATCTCCTCACCGAGCATCTGGTAGCCACCACAGAGACCAACCACGGGTCCCTCGAACGATTGCAACCGAGTATCGAAGCCCGCGTCACTGAGTGCCAGTAGATCGTCCACCGTGTTCTTGCTCCCCGGGAGGACCACCGCATCGGCTCCGTCGAGTGTGGCGTCGGGCGGGACGTAGGCGACTCTGACGCCGGGTTCGCGAGCCAGCGGCTGGAGGTCTGTAAAATTCGAGATTCGCGGGAGTCGCGGGACTGCAACGGTCACGGACTGGTCATCCGGCACGCCATCGTCGATACCGACGACGGACCGCTCGCCGACCGGTGGTAGCGCGACGCTGTCCTCTTCGGGAAGCCCCGGATCGTCGTGGGGAACTACGCCGAGAACGGGGACGCCGGTCCGGTCCTCGAACTCTTCGATGCCCGGAGCCAGCAATGAGCGATCACCGCGGAACTTCGTGATGACCACGCCGGCCACCTGTTCCCGGATGTCGTCGGGAACGAGTTCGAGTGTCCCGATCAGCGAGGCGAACACGCCGCCCCGTTCGATGTCAGCGACCAGCATCACGTCAGCGTCGGCAAATCGTGCCGTCTCGACGTTCGCCAGATCGCGGTCGTGTAGATTGATTTCGGCGATGGAGCCGGCCCCCTCGGCGATGATAACGTCGTGGGCCTGTTCGAGTTGGCCATGTGCTGCACGGGCGGCCTCTAGCGCGTCCTCCCAGTGCTCGTCGTAGTATCCTCTGGCCTCGAAATGCCCGACAGCCTCGCCGTCGAGAACCAGTTGTGACTCGCCGTCACCCCGTGGCTTCAACAGCACCGGATTGTGGTCGGTTGTTGGCGCGACGCCGGCCGCGCGGGCCTGAACGTACTGCGAGACGCCGACCTCCCCGCCCGGCGTCGCCCGGGCGTTGTTGCTCATGTTCTGGGCCTTGAACGGCGCGACCGAGACGCCACGGTCTGCCAGATAGCGACAGAGCCCGGCCGCAACGGTCGACTTGCCGACGTGGCTCGCCGTACCAGCGACGAGAAGCGTGGTGGCCATCACACCATCCTGGAACCGCCGGACCCATGAGTTGTTCGGCAGGGCTTTTTGCGATCCCCCGACCTACTGCCCCTGTGACCGACGACCAACTCCAGGCCCTCCACGATCACCTCGCCGCGACTGCCGAGCGCCCGGTTGAACGCACGGCCAGTCGGTGGCTTGGAGAAGCGGAGGCCGTCGCCGCTGACCTCGTTGCGGGTGACCTCGCCGATGATGTTCTCACTGAGCGGCTTGCAAAGATAGCGCATATTCTGGCAAACGTCAACGGAACGGATGACGCGGTTGCTGACGATCATGTTGCAGCGGCTCGTGACATCGTCGACAGGTGCTTGCCAGACGAATAACCGCCGTCAGAACGCCTCTCGCTCGGAATACACCGCTCTTCAATTCAGAACTCTGTTCCTTTCCGTGCGCCCTGTCCGGCTTCAATGGGGTGTTTTTCCTTTGTGACCTTCGTGACCAGATCCGCATGGTCGAGCAGAAACTCGGGTTGTTCGTGGCCGCCGGTGAGGACGAGTTCGAGGTCGTCAGGCCTGGCCTCGATTAGCGAGACGACATCTTCCGGATCGACGAGGCCGCGGTTCGCGGCGTAGAGGACCTCATCGAGGATGAGCATGTTGAGACCGTCCTCCGGCGGGCCGTCGGCGTCCCTCGGTGTCGAAAGGTCGGCCTCGCCGCTGGCCTGGATGAGTTCCCGAGCACGGTCAAGCGCCCCTTTCGCACGGGCCTCGTGGTCGTCGTCCTCGCTCCCATCGCGGAAGCCGTGCCAGCCGTAGTGCCCGGCGTTCTCATAGGAGAAGCCCGGAAGCGCAGCGATGGCGTTGTACTCGCCACGCACGTCCTCGACGGTGCTGGTTCCGCCTTTCATGAACTGCAAGAGGTGGACGCGGTAGCCGTGGCCGACAGCACGGGTTGCCATCCCCAGCGCGGCCGTTGTCTTACCCTTGCCGTCGCCCCACCAGGCCTGCACGAGTCCGAATTCCTCTGGCGCGCTCGGACTGATTGGCTCGGCTGTCGGTCCGGCCGTGTTGTCACTCATGACACTCCGTTCGGCCGTGTTTCGTTTAGCCGTTTGGACTCCACGAACCGCGTCTGGGAACAGCTATACACCCGGACACGAATAGTTCAACACACCTGTTACTGATTCCCGGGCAACAGGATTTCTCCCGGTCAGTCAGCAAACGAGACTGTTGCATGACTCGTGTCCGGGTGTATACCTGCGCAGCCAGGAAGCCCTCGGGTGCTGGCGGTGGTTCCTGTTCTTCGCTCTGGTGCTTGAGCCAGCTCCTTTCCACCAGCACGTCGCTCCGTCCAGTCCTGTCGACTGTGGGTGCACAATCGGTTACAGATATAGATAGCCGATTCTCTCACTCCATCCCTCACGGCTGGAACAGGTCGGTATCGCAGTCGGTGACGACGCCGTAGTCTGCTCCTTCGACGGTCGGCAGGTCATCGCCGTCGTATCTGGCGGTGAGACTCGCCCGGATAGCGTCTCGAACGCAGACGCGGGCAGCCGCTCCGATTTCGGTTGCGCTGCCGGCGAAGGACGCAGCGTCGGCTGACGGGACACAGCCGACGATGGCGGCGTCCGATGTTGTCCCGGGGACGCCCGCCGCGTCAAGCAGCGTCGCGGCTTTCGCTTCGACAACTGTCCCGAGCAGCGTCGCAAGCGTGCCGTCGTCGAGTGCACGGTCGACACCGACGACGAGATTGACCGTGCCGGGCCGCCAGTCGGGGCTGTCCACCGGATTGGTGGCCTTGTCCGCTGTCGTCCCTTCCGTCATCGGAAACGCGGCGGGGTTCGAGAGACCAGCCGTCGAGAGCACCGCAACCGGGTCGCTCCGGGCACACCGAGCGTGTTCCATGTGGACGCCGGTGAGCAGTGACGGCCCGACGGGGAACCCCACGTCGGAAAGTCGCTCCTCGCGGTAGACACCGAGGTCCGTCCGCTCGAACCCGTCCGGAACGGTGACGTTGTAGACTGCGTCCGCGTCCCGGTAGCCGCCGTCCCACGCCGTCGAGAGCCAGCGGGCTCCCTCCCGGCGAATCTGACAGATGCCGTCCCGGACGGTCGTCTCAAACATCTAGCGCCGTTAGCAGCCGGTCGTTCTCCGATGGCGTCCTGACGGCGACGCGGATATGCGAATCGAGTCCGCGGAAGGTCCGGGCGTCCCGGAGCGCGATGCCAGCCTCGCGAGCGGTGGCCAGCAAGTCGTCGACGGCGTCATCGGGGACCGAAAACAGCAGAAACGGGGCGTCGGACGGGAACACGTCGAACCGCGTCGCAAGTCGATCACGCATGCGTGCTCGCTCGTCAGCGACCCGCGTTCTGGTTTCGGCGACAAACGCGGACTGGCGATAGCAGTGTGCGCCGACCATGGCTGCCGGTTCGCTCATTGACCAGGCGCGCCGCGCCGTTGCGAGTCGGTCCCTGGTGTCACCCGTCCCGACGGCATAGCCCATCCGGATGCCGGGGAGGCCGAACAGCTTCGTCAGCGAGCGCGCGACGATGACGCCCTCCCGGCCCGCGAGCGACGTCTCGTCGGTGAATCCGAGAAAGGCTTCGTCGACCAGCAGCGTCGTCTCAGCCGCGAGACAGCGGTCGGCGAACGCTCTGAGTGCTGCCGCGTCAGCAGCTTCCCCGGTTGGATTGTTTGGGTTACAGACGATGGTGAGTGCGTGTCCCGTCGGATCGGCGTCAAGCAGCTCATCGTGCGAGACGAACTCCGGCGTTCCACCCTGGAGCCTGACCTCGCGGGCATACTCACCGAAGCTCGGATGTGGAACGAGAACGGAGTCGCCGGCTCGTACTGTCGTCTGGATTGCCAGGCGTATCGCTTCGAGCCCACCGGCGGTCGGAATCACCTGCTCGGGGTCACAGTCAACGAACGACGACGCTGCCGCCCGGAACGCAGGGTATCCGTCCGCCGGATACGACCGGGCGGCCTCGAACGACTCCTGAAAAACCGCTTTCGTTCCGGGCGGGAGACGGGGATTCGTGTTCGCGCTGAAATCGAGCACGTCCGGTTCGTCCGTGCTACCGTGGGGAACGCGCCCGTCGGGACCGATGGCGTCCTCGGCCCCATTGCCGCCACTCGCCTGCAAGCCGTCGACCGTGTCCGGGTCCATGGACAGGTGCTACGGCGGGCGGTATGGAGAAAGTTTCGCGGCGACCTGGTGTCTGCCTGTAAACCGTTGACTACAGCCACTGCTCGGCTACGCGGGCGTCCGCGAGCGTGTTGACGTTGACCGCGACGCGGCGGTCTTCGGTGTGCCAGGCGTTGTCCGGACCGTCCCCAACGACGTTGACACCCGTCGGCGCGACCTCCAGACCGTCGTCTACAAATGTTGTATCGTCGCTCACGCCAAGTGATCGCTTCAGTGATGCTGGGACTACCACCATCAGTGATCCCTCATAATGCGCGTTGAGTACGCGGTCCAGTATCTCCCCGTCCAGCAGCGGGAGGTCGGCAGCGACGGTCAGAACCGGCGTCGAAACCCGGTCGTCGGCCAGCGCCGCGTCGAGATCGGAGACGTAGCCGTCGCCCGGCGTCTCGATACACGGCACGTCGAGGTGACTCGCCGTTTCAGGGGCGTGTGGCGACACGACGGCGTACATTTCTTCGATAGAACTCGCATTGATGGCCCTGATGACTCGGTCGACCATCGGGACGCCGCCAACTCGAAAGAGGGGTTTCTCGACGTCGCTGTCTAGCCGTGTCCCGCGGCCACCACACATCACGAGGGCGTCCACGCGACCACCCCCCAGCTGAGATGCGCCGGTAACGCGTCTCCGCCGAGTAGCGACCACGTTGCGACGCCGATGTGGAGTGCAACGGCGCGCGCAAGTTCGTTGGCCGCGCCGAAGGCGTCGCCACCGACACCGTCCAGTTGCTGGTCTGCCCAGCGTGAGATCCCGAATGCGATCACCGGGCCGGTGAGGACTGTGAACGCTGTCACCGGTACAACGAGAACGGTGGCCGGGAGCGCGACGGCGAGCGGACCGAGGAGATCACGAGGGCTGTTCCCGCTGATGACTGCCGCTCCGAACCCGTCGTGACTCGGGCGGCCAACGCAGGCCAGCGTCGCCATCGCGAGCTTCGCCCCCACTTCAGCGGTGAGGACCAGTGTAATGGCGACCAGTGGCGGGAGTGACGCGGCAGCGAGGGCCGCCAGCGCGAGTGCTATGAGGACGGTCCCGAGCGCCAGTACAGCCCCGACACCGACGGCCGTATCCTTCATAACCTCGCGCCGCTCCGCGGGGGTGCCGTGGACGACAGCGGCGTCGCCGAGGTCAGCGAGGCCGTCGGCGTGGTTGACACCGGTAACGAGAACGACAGCCACGAGATACGCCACAGCGATGACCGGCGCTGGGATGAGGCCAGCGGCGAGAAACGGTAGCGCGACGAGGCCACCGACGACGTAGCCAGCCAGCGGGAACGCTGTCGGCGTCGTGACGAAGGCGTTCCACGCCCGTTCGCTGTGCCCGACCGGGAGCCGCGAGAGGAACCCGAGCGCCCCGCGGACCGCAGTCAGGACCATGCAAGCACCCCCAGACCAGCAAGCAGATACGCCAGCACTCCGGCGACGCCGACCCGCGTCACGCTCCGCTGGGCTGTCGTCACGCTGGGAAGGTGTCCTGTGGGGTTCAGGACGTATACGCCGGGTTTTTCGAGTCGAACGTCCAGCGCCGCGGCAGCCGTCCCCATCGGCCACCCGGAGTTGGGTGAGGGAACGCTGTCCAGCCAGTCCTGTGCACGGGCTAGCGAACGAGGTGAGCCACAGGCGACGGCGAGCAGGAGCGCACTCACTCGGGCCGGCAGCCACATCACTGCGTCGTCGAGCTTTGCTGCTGGCGTTCCAACGCGCTTTGAATGGTAGCCAAGCATCGAGTCCATCGTGTTGACGGCCTTGACCCACACCGCCGCCCCGGTGGCGACAGGGAGCGGTGAGAGGCCGGCCCCTGTCGCGACCATCCCACCCACGACGAACGCGCCAAGCGACGCGACGAGGCCGTCGGCGAGGTTCTCCGACGCGCTCTCGACGGCGGCGCTCCGAACCTGCCCCGCCGAGAGATCGCCAGCGTCGCGGCCAGCGAGGGCGAGCAGCCCCTCCCGAGCCGCCGGGAGTGCAGTGTCACTGTCGGCGATGACGCCCCTGGCAGTCGACAGGAGCGTGCGAAGACTCGTGGTCAGGAACAGCGCGAGGCCAGCGAGCGCGATAGCGGCACCCGGTTCGATGGCTCTCGTCACTGCGACAGCAGCGCCACCAACCGCTGCGGCTCCAAGTGGTAACAGAACCGCCGCGAGCGCCCCGATCACAAGCGGTCGGCTCCACTCGCGGTCGACCACCCCGACGAGTCGCCCAAACCACGCGACAGGATGCAGCCGCGTCGGTGGTTCACCCACAGCGAGTTCCAGCCCTCCGGCGACGGCGACACTCAGCGCACTCAGCATCGCTCTCCCTCTCGGAGGTTCGCAGCTATCGCTGGCAGTGAGCGCTCGTCAAGCAGTACTGACTGTGCGCCCGCACGACCTGCACCGCCGTCCGTTCGCGCGTCGTCGCCGATGTGGACGAGAGCGGACAGCGGTACACCGAGTGCGTCGGCGGTTGCCTCGAAGATGCTGGGATGCGGTTTTCGCCAGCCACAGCCGACGCTGGTGACGACGGCGTCGAACGTCCGGCCGCTCGCCGCTTCGATGTCGGCTCGCTCCAGCGTGCGCTCGACCAGCCCCGGAACGTTGCAGTTCGAACAGATACCAGCTGGCCCCGCCGCCGCTGCGGCGTCCAGTGCTTCGATAGCTCCGTCACGTACTGTGACAGGGCTATCGAACGCTTCGAGAACAGCGTCGCCTGCAGTCTCCTCGCTAATCTCGACGCCCCGACTGGCAAGCGCCAGTCGGACGTGCTCGTCCAGCGGGGCTTCTCGCCCCCGGTCGTAGTCCCGGTGAGCCGAGCGGTAGGCGTCCTCCCAGTCGTCCGGCACCCGGACCGACCGCGCCGCAAGCGCTTCGGCAACCGCGTCCCACGGCTCCGCTGGCCGGTCTGCCGCGACGAGCGTCCCGAACAGGTCGAACGAGAATGCCACATCTGTGTGGTTAGTGCAAGCTCACTTGAACTGTGGGGATGGTCTCACCACGGTGTTTATTACCCGTTGTATCACCATCCAAAGCATTATTTGTGAATGACGTGACAAGTCTTCATGGCAAGTGTTAACAATCGATGGCTAGAATCGTTCGAAAAATGGAGGGCGACGGCGTTTCTACTCGGCGGCGCGATATTTGTTGCTGACCTGGTGCTCTTGTCGTCACACATGGCCGCAGGGACGGAACCAGCGGCGTTTGGTCAGGCCCTGGTCGGCGCTGCGTGGACTGCCTCGTTCGTCGGTTTACTCGGAATGTATCCGAGCTTAGCGAGTCGAAGTCGGTGGCTCCCTCGAATTGGGGCCGTGTTTGCCGTGATAGGAGGTGTTACAATGGCGATAATGGCGCTCGCGTCGCTCGGCTATTCAACAGGGATTCTGGCTGGGGGACTCTCAGATGTCGTGATGTTCTTTCTCCCAGGAATCTTTCTCGGAATTGTTCTTGGGTTCGGCCTGTTTGGCGTCGTGGCGCTTCGGACAGATATCTACTCCCGCAGTGTCGGTTTCCTCTTCTTTGTGCTGGTGCTATCGTTCCTGTTCAACCTCGGCAGCGGTATCGCCGGGTTCGGTAGTCTGACGACTGTTCTCGGGGTTGTTACGGTCCTGGCCGTGTCGAAGCTCACGCTCGGATATCTGTTCCGAACAGGGAATGCCTCGACCACGGTATAACTCACCCTCCCCTACGTCGCGCTGATTTGTCTCCGAGTGGCCGACGCTGTTTGGCGTCGGCATTTCTACGAAGAAGTCGATGCGGCACGCGGCGAGTGTGCGACACTTCGTGCCGCGGGGGACTCGAACGGTCAGCGAGGCGACCCGTGAAAGCTGGGGTGCCAGAGACTGCTTGGCCGGAGACTTCGGACACGTCCGCTCGGCAGGCCGACAGCTGCGACAGCTGCGGCCTGCGTCATTCCAAACCGTTTATACCCAAACAGGGGTAATCCGGCGGTATGGCAAGAGA
>JBDGPY010000100.1:0-23701 GCA_042219425.1 Haloarcula sp.
GCACTTGAAGAACCGCGTCGGCGGTTCGTCGGCCGATCCGGTCTGTTTGATAGTGTACCACGCCTTTCCGTGGCCACACTCCTCACAGGTCACGTCGTCAGCCGTCGGCTTCCCCTCGAAGTTCGCCCCTTCTTCGGTCTCGATCAGTTCGTCACCGCTCTGTTCGTCCGTGGTGACGAACTCGGCTGCGCGGTCCTCGTCTTTGGCGACACGCTCGCCACAGGACTGACAGACCATCTCGTCACCATCTGCATGCATCATCGAGCCACAGTCGTCGCAGAACTGCATATCAGTCGTTCAGACACCGAGTCAGATAGCCGTTACTGCTCACCGTCTATCTCGTGTTGCTCGGCGACAACCGGACAGTTCAGCAGCCGAACCGTCTCCATGTCGATAAACTCCCGTATCTCGGTTCCGTCGTTCGTGCAGTGGGCGTTGGGCGGCTCCGAGAAGAACTCGCATTGTTCGCAGTAGCGGTGTTTCGATACGTCCGTGTAGCGGCTCTCTTCGGTGTCGCTAGCGGTGGCGTCCTCGGCTAACTCTGCCCACACTTGATCGGCGTCGACGTGGTCCACGTCGACCCGTTCGAACACGCTCTCGCCGCTCCCGAAGGGATCTTCGCCGCGGTCGTCCATTCCGGAGAGTGGACCATCCGGGTCAGTCGACTGCTCAGAACGGAACTCCTCGGTGTCGATGGCCGAGAGGATGTCGTCACTGGGGTCCGACTTCCCCTGATCTGACTCGCCCGACGCAGCTGATGCCACCTCCTCGTTCCCGATTCCCGGCCAGTCATCGTCACGTGGGTTCCGTGACTCAGAGGGTGTTCCAGACTGCTCGGGAGCGGCCGAGACGTCCGAGGACTGCATGTCGGAGTCGCTCGTGTCGTCCGCTGGTCGGTCGTTGGCACCCGTCTCCTCTGCGAGTCGCTCAAAGGGGTCGCCCTCCCGGTCGTCGACCGCGTCGAGTTCTTCGAACGGGTCCGTCTCGTCGTCACTCATCGACCTCACCCGGTTCGAGCTGTGCCGCGGCGACCAGTTTCGCCTTCGAGCGGATGATGCCGCCCTCCGGCCGCACGTCTGAAACCGTCACGTTGCAGTGCGGACAGTTCGGTTCAGTCAGTAGGCCTATCTCGACCTGCTCATCACAGTTCGAGCATCGGGCTGACGAGATCCCTTCCTGTGCCGCCGCGCGTTTCAGCCGGTCAACAGACTTCTGGTTCGCGTCGCGGCCACCCTGTTCCTCACGGAGGTCGTTGACGACCCACGCGACGCGAGTGAGCCTGTCTTCGACATCCGAGAGCCGGTCGTCGATGTCACGGACCGTCGCTTCCTGCGACTCGCGGCTGTCGCTGACTTCCGAGCGAAGTTCGGCGAGTTCCCGGTCGAGCCCGTCTATCTCCCGCTGGAGCGCGTCGAGGCGGTCGAACGCTTCGTGGTCGTGATCAGCAGGCGCTTTCGAGTCCGCCTCGCGTTTGACCTGCACGACTCGTTCCCGGATGTCTTCGATCTTGGTCTGGAACTCCTCGTCGAGATCGTTGAACCGGCCGTCAAGTTGCCGCTCAACGCCGTTGACGATATCCGAGAGGCGAGCACTCAGGGCGGCCTCGGTCGCGGCTTCGACCGAGCCATTTAGTTTCTCGTCGACGGTTGCGGCGACGACGGCGTCGAGTTCGTCTGGCGAGTGTTCGAAGATATCGGCCATCTCGTCGTCGAACTCAGCCGTCGCCCTGTATGAGGCCAGCAGTTGCTCGACGACAGCACCGCGGGGAATCCCGAGCGTATCGGCCTGCTCGGTCAGCCACTCGTCCAGATCCGCGGATAGCTCGACACGGACCCCCCCGTCATCCGTCGGCTCGGAGGACATTATGACGTCCTTAACGAACGAGACTGATAAGGGTTTACCGTCGGTTTCAGAAATCGAGAGACGGACGGCCAGTTCAGTCCCGGCTACCGCCGTAGTGTCCCAGTTATGGAGTACCTACCGCTCCTGAGGTCTCTCTATCTGATCTTTCGCACGTCGCTGATGTCGAAGCCGGCGTCGCCGAGTTCCGTCTCGAACTGGACAATGTCTTCGTCTTCTATCTGTGAGAGGACGCCGCTGAACTGCCGGACGACGAGGGTCCGTGCGCGGGAGGAGCCGCTTGACTCCCAGGCGAACTCCATCGTGCCGTGGGAGGCGTCGACCAGCTGGCCGTGCCGGGTTTCGGAGAGCGTATCGGGGTCGATGTGCAAGAGGATGAGCCCGCCCCACTCGTGGGCCGCCTTCTGGAGTCCGATGACGAGGGAACTAATGTCCGACCAGCCGATCTCCTCGCCCATCGCGCTGACGAGGTCGGACAGCGAATCGATAACGACGAGGTTTCCTTCTGCGATCTCGCTCAGCGTCATCCCGAGCGTTCCAAGTAGATCCTCCCGCTCGTGGCGCGCGCGGAGGTCCGTAATCGAGGATGACTCAGCCGCGTACCAGTCCCGGGGAACCGGGCTGATGTGAAAGTACCGCTCGGAGAGGTCGTGGAACTGGATCGCCTCGCTTCCTTTCTGGACCACGTCGTCGTCCATCGCCAGCTGCATCTCCCGGACGAGCTGTGACTCGCTGGTAGTTAGAGAGATGTAGTGCACTTCGTCGGGGGCGACAGCGTCGGCAGAAAGATCACCGTAATAGAGATCGTGGCGCTCCTCGTCGATCTTTTGTAGCCCGTTGATGAGCGCACTTGTGTGCATGAATTCCCGGGAGCCAGCCCCAGCCTCACCAGAGAGCAGGACGACGCTCCCGGCCGGAGCACCACCATTGATGATGGAGTCGAGCTGCCGGACCCCGAACGGGATTCGTTCCATACACCCACTCACCCACGGGGTCGCTTAAACGCTTGGCCTGTATCAAGCAGCTATTCCGTCAGTGACGCGCCCGTGTTTCGGGGCGCGACCACGCGGACCATCCCTTCGACGCCGGCCTCATCGAGGGCCGCATCGCCGGCTTCTCGAGCGTCCGTTTCGTACTCCGCCGTCGTCAGGCCCCACACGGTCGGGCCCCAGGAACTCTGACCGGCTCCGGAGATTACCGGAGCGCTGGATAGCGAGTCAACGAGTGACCCGGCCGGCGGGCGATAGACGCCGCCCTGTTCGTCGGCGTACCACGCGCCGTTGAGTCGGCCGAGACGCGCCGCCGCGTGGCCGAAGTCGCTGTGATCTCTGGTTGCAATGGCAGGGAGCAGTCGCCGAGTCAGCAGCGTCGAAATCTGGTCGGCGATCCCGGGGTCGGCCCGCTCGACAGCCTGGCGCATGCTCTGGTCCTCCGCTGCTCCGCTCTGGCCGGGTTCGGTGTCCGGAACGACGACGACGAAGCGCCAGTGTGTCGGGACGTCGTGGTGGGCCAGCACTGGTGGCACGTCCCAGTTGCCCTCGGCCGGTGGCTCGGCGGTGAACTGTTCGGTCGGGTGGCCGCCGTCGACGACGAAGCCGCCGTCCTCAAACGCCGCGACGCCGATGCCACTCCGACCACCACGTCCCAGTTGCGGCGCGTAGGTTCGTACGTCGGCAGTCTGGCCGTATGCCCGGACGACCGCAATAAGAGTCGCAAGCGTGAGTTGCGTTCCGCTCCCGAGGCCGACGTGCCGCGGGAACCGCTCCTCGACTGAGACTTCCGCACCGGGTACGTCGAGCGCGTCAACGACGCGCCGGACGTACGGCTCCGTCGCCGTGTCGTCACAACGGACCGTGTCAGCCCGAGTCGCCTCGACGGTCAGCTGTGGCTCGTCGAGCGCGAGCCCAACGCCGCCATAGAGGCGCTCATGGGCGAGCGAGAGATTCTGGAAGCCAAAGTGGAGTCGCGCGGCGGTCGTGACCGTCGGCATACGGCAGCGAAGGCCCCCGACGGAAAAGAACCTACTGCCACCGGTCGGTTTCGCCACGCGTCTATGTGGGACGGTACCGCGAGTACAAGTTATTTAAGGTTACCCATGGCGACGGTTCGGTATGAGCAAGCAGGAACACCGAGAGCGTCCCGAAAAAGACCCGGACCTTCGGAGTACCGACGTGACGGAGGGATACGAGAAGGCCCCACACCGCGCGATGTTCCGCGCAATGGGGTACGACGACGAGGATCTCTCCTCACCGATGATCGGGATCGCGAACCCTGCCGCCGACATCACGCCCTGTAACGTCCATCTCGACGACGTGGCCGAGGCCGCCTACGACGGCATCGACGACTCCGGCGGGATGCCGATAGAGTTCGGCACAATCACCATCTCCGACGCCATCTCAATGGGGACCGAGGGGATGAAGGCGTCGCTTATCTCCCGTGAGATGATCGCCGATTCCGTTGAGCTCGTCACCTTCGGCGAGCGCATGGACGGTATCGTCACCATCGGCGGCTGTGACAAGAACATGCCCGGAATGATGATGGCGTCCATCCGGACGGATCTGCCCAGCGTCTTCCTCTATGGCGGGTCGATTATGCCCGGCGAGCACGACGGCCGAGAGGTCACCATCCAGAACGTCTTCGAAGGCGTCGGTGCGGTCGCCGAGGGCGATATGTCCAAGGACGAACTCGATGAGATGGAGCGCCACGCCTGTCCGGGTGCTGGCTCCTGTGGCGGGATGTTCACTGCGAACACGATGGCCTCTATCTCAGAGGCACTGGGGCTCGCACCCCTCGGGTCGGCCGCCGCGCCAGCCGAACACGAGGGCCGCTACGACATCGCCGAGAACGCTGGCGAACTCGTCCTCGATGCCATCGAGAACGACCGCCGCCCCTCCGATATCTTGACCAAGGAGTCGTTCGAGAACGCTATCGCCCTGCAGGTCGCCATCGGCGGCTCGACGAACGCGGTGTTGCACCTGCTCGCGCTGGCCGCCGAGGCAGATATCGATCTTACCATCGACGAATTCGATGAAATCTCCCAGCGTACGCCGAAGATTGCGAACCTCCAGCCCGGCGGCACGCGCGTCATGAACGACCTGTTCGAGGTTGGCGGCGTTCCGGTCGTCATCCGCCGCCTCCTCGAAGCCGACCTGTTCCACGGCGATGCGATGACCGTGACCGGTCGCACTGTCGCCGAGGAACTCGCCCACCTCGAAGACGAGGGCGTGTTGCCCGACGACGACGAGATCGAGGCCGACTACCTCTACCCGGTCGCTGACCCCTATCAGGAAGAGGGCGCAATCCGGATTCTCACAGGGAACCTCGCACCCGACGGCTCCGTCCTCAAAGTCACCGGCGACGACGAGTTCCACCACGAAGGACCCGCGCGCGTCTTCGAGAACGAAGAAGACGCCATGGAGTACGTCCAGTCCGGTGAAATTTCCTCCGGCGACGTGATCGCCATCCGCAACGAGGGACCACGCGGCGGCCCCGGTATGCGGGAGATGCTCGGCGTCACTGCCGCTGTCGTCGGAGCCGGCCACGAGGACGACGTGGCGCTCCTGACCGACGGGCGCTTCTCGGGTGGCACGCGCGGCCCAATGATCGGCCATGTTGCCCCCGAGGCGTACGTCGGCGGGCCGATTGGCGCGCTTGAAGACGGCGATCACGTCCGCGTCGACATCCCCGAGCGAACGCTGGAGGTCGACCTCTCCGATGAGGAGATCGAACGGCGTCTAGACGAGCGAGACGAACCCGAGCCGCCGTACACTAACGGTGTGCTGGCGAAGTACGAGCAGACGTTCGGATCAGCATCCAACGGCGCGGTCACGAATCCCGGCGCGAAGTGGGATTAGGCGGGTCGGACCCCTCCGGCAGGCACTGGCTCAGATTTTGGACGCTCACTTGCGCGTAACTGTGATGAGGCCCTGCCGAAGGGCCGCCTCGAACCGCTCGTCTAATGACATTTGCTCCCAGCCGTCCGGCCTGTTTTCGGCCGCGATTTCCGATAATGACTCGACGAGAGAGCGATGCAGGAATCGGCCGTTCGAGTCACACTCGGAACAGGTCCGAATGATAGACCGCACCTCGAAGCTCCGCTCGACGGATGCCTGGCACTGGGAACATACGTACGTTTCGGACACACCTGTTGGTACGTGGTCCGCATACTCGGGTGTTATGACTCCACACGCCAACCTATACCGCACCGCTGTCGGAAGCGCGATGACGCGTCTGCCCGTCGAGCGATCCCGCGATAGTTTCACGCTAATCGCACTCGGTGGCCGCTCGCTTCGCAAACAGTGGCAGACGCCGCTGCGACCGCGGCTTCACTCCGTCTCGAAGCCGATCCCGTACTCCCTGTATGCCATGTAGAGTTCGTCGCGCTTGAGCAGTCCAAAGCCGAGCAGGATGAGTGCGAACCCACCTAGCGTACTGACGGTCACAGGGTCAGCGAAAAGGAGCGAGCTAAACACCGCTCCGAACAGCGCGATGGCGTACGTGACGAGGTTGAGTTCCACGGAGCCGAGTTGTGGGAGGAGAGCGAAGTAGATGAGGTACCCGACTGCGCTCACGAAGACGCCGAGATACGCGAGTGCGATGAGTCCCTCGGGAGACAACTGGACCAGTCGCCACGACTCGTTCGGGCTGGCGATGCTCGCCAGATGCGTCAGGCCCGCGCCAAGTAGCATCGCCCACGCTGTTCTCGGGGCAGATGGCATTTTAGTGTTCGCCCACTGGGTGAGTATCCCGCCCAGCGCGAACGAAACCCCGGCCAGCACCAGAATACCCTGCCCAACTGTGTCTCCCGCAAGAAGTGATGATGGGTCGGGCCGGGTGATGACGACAACCCCAATGAATCCGATGGCCACACCGCTGGCCTCGCTTGCTCCGAAGCGCTCTTCGGGGAGCAGTACGGTCGCGAATCCGATAGTCAGTATCGGAATGAGTCCCGTGAGTACCGACGCGATGGCGCTCGGAACTATCTGCTGCCCGACGTTCTGTAAGACACTGTAGCCCGCGAGCGTGAGGACGCCGCCCGCACAGACGGCCAGCCAGTCCCGTGGCTCGCGGGGCAGCCAGTAATCGAACGCCCACATCACGTACAGCAACAGGAGAGCCGCACCGAGGTACAGTCGGAGTGCGGCGTAGAGTATCGGTGGAAACGATTCCAGACCCACCGTAACCGCGGGAAACGTCCCGCCCCACAACGCCGCCAGGACGACGAAGCGGACTGCGTTCCAGTACCGATGGGTAGACAGTGATGCCCGCATCCGTCTAGACCCACCCTCCCAGACGTGATGAGTCTGGACGTTAGTATCCTAACGTCCCCCTGAGCGGGTCGACTCATCGCTCGATTCGGCGAGGTCGTCCAGTGCAGTGACTGCGGCCCCGAGGAGTTTCCGTTCCGCCCGGCGGAGCGTCTTCGAGATGGCAACGTCCGAAACGTCGCACCGCTCACCAAGCGTCGCGAGCGACTCGCGACGAGGCGTCTCGTAGTACCCGTGCTTGACCGCTGTTTGGAGGACGCGCCGCTCGGTCTCGGTGAGCTGTGTGCAGCCGTCGACGAGCGTCGAGGCCGCGCCGAAGTTCTGAAAGACGCTATCCCTTCTGGCTCCGTCGACAGCCGTTCTGTCGACAACAGTGTATTCGTGGCGGCTATCGAGCAGTCCGAGTGCGGTGTCGACGGCTGTCGCGTCGGCGAATCCAAGATGCCAGCGTTCCCGCCCATCTCGGTTGGTGAACGGCCCGACGACTGCCCCGCCGTTCCTGAGGACCGGGTCGATAGCGACAGCTTCCTCCAGCACGACGTGAGCCGTCGCGCCTGCACCACGCTTCCGTTTCAGATTAAAGTACTGTATTGTATCGGCGTCTCTGAGTGTCCTGAGTCCCGATTCGAGTTGCGGCCGCTCGTCAGCAGCTGCTGCTATCCAGAGTTCCCAGCGCCCAGTCTCCGGGGAAACGTTCCAGTATGGGGTGGTGAAGGTCACATCGTGCTCGGCAGTTGCCCGTCCCAGCGGACACCCGTCCAGCCGAGTGTCAAGTGTCACACGATGCATGCCATCCATTCGCGGGGCCGCGTATTTAAGCCGTTCTACCACTGTCAACGCTGCTGGCAGGCTATTCCTGTGGGATCCCGGTCCCGTCTCTACTACCTAACCTTCGGTGTGGGTTTCCTCCTCGTGATGGTGATCAGTCTCTGTTTTGGTTTCTTCCTCGTGGTGGCCGTCCTCCTCTTCTTCATGATGATCATCCTCGGTAGTTGTACCCTCTTCGTGATGATCGTCTCCCTCGTGATGGCCGTCACCCATGATTTCCCGGGCCATCGTGTTGAGTTCCCTGAGTTTCGCGTGGACCTCCTCGGGCTTGTTGTCCGGCATCACTTGGAGCGCCCGTTGGTCTTCGGGGTGGGGATTCCCGACAATGACCGTGGCGATCATTCCGAACTGTTCGTGGGGTTTGCAGAGATAGTTGTAGACGCCTTCGGTCTCAAAGGTGTGTTTAAATGTCTCACCTTCTGCTGACATCATTCCGCTGTCCCAGGCTTCGGTCCCTTCTGGAACGAGGCGAGGTTGATCGTTACCGGGGTGGTACGCGGTCGCGGTGTGGGTGCCGCTCTCAAGCATCCACGTGACCGTCCCACCGACATCGACCCATGTGACGTGGGGGTCGAAGTGGTACTCAGTCGAATCCTCAAACCGTGCCGTATTGACCACCACTTCGCGCGACTCTCTGGGTTCGCTCACCATGTCATGGCCGTGCGCCTCCTGCCCATGTCCTGGGTGGCTGTCTCCCCCGGATTGCACCTTTTCCGATTGGCCTGTGGGTGAGCCGCTCTGAGGCCCGATACAGCCGGCCAATCCAGTAACTGCCAGCCCGGCGGTTCCTTCGAGTATCCGTCGTCGTGTGAGCCGCGAATGGTTCATATTACCGGTCACCTTACATCTCAAGATAGGAGAGCGGGGGACATAGGGGGGGTTCCTGTTTTGCACGCGGCGCAAAACTGTTCCTCATTTAAGTATCTTCGAGCGAGTACTCAATCGTGTGAGGAACAGCTGTGGCCACAGACCGCTCTGACGAGCTCCTAGAACTGCTCGGCGAAAAGCGTGTCCGGAAGATTCTGGCGGCCACAAGTCGCGAATCTCTCTCGGCGAAAGAGCTAAGCGAGGAGTGTGACGTCGCGCTCTCGACGATATATCGTCGAGTCGAGGATATGACCACCCACAACCTGCTCATCGAACGGACACGGATCGAATCGGACGGAAGTCACCACAGCGTCTACAAGGCGAACATCGATCATCTCGACGTTGATATCGTCGACGGTGCCATCGACGTTCAGGTGCACGTTCGTGAAGATGCTGCCCAGCGGTTCTCGCGCATCTGGAGCGACATTCGGGAGACCTAACCATGCACATCGAACTCGTCATCGCGAAGCTCATCACGGTTGGACTGGGGCTGTTGATAACGTATCAGGCGTACAAAGGGTACAGAACGTACGGCAGTGAGCCGATGCTCTACGTCGCCATCGGCTTCCTGTTCATCAGTATCGGTGCGGTCATCGAAGGTGTCTTGTTCGACGTCGTGGGGTTGTCGATATTCCTGGCGGGAACCATCCAGACAGCCATCGTCGCGGTGGGTATGCTCGTCATCCTGTACTCGCTGTACGGTCAGATGCCCCAGCAAGCAAATCAAGAGGTGGATTCGTGACCGATTACTGGGAGATTGCGTTAGTCGGCATCCGTATCCTCTTGTTCGTGGTAGGCCTTGCGACGACTGCGATCAGTTTTCGTGCCTACCGCCGAGAACGGACACGATACCTCCGTGACGCCACAGTCGGGTTCGGCCTCATTACGGTCGGTGTCCTCATCGAGGGTCTTCTCTATCAATTCACCGGGTTAACGCTCACGCAAGTGCATATTGCTGAATCTGTCGCCTTGGTGTGTGGGCTCGGTGTGCTTCTCCGATCCTTCCTCACGTAAAAGCTTGAGTGGGACCGCCGAGAGTCGAACTCAGGTCCGACGCACCCCATGCGCCGAGGATACCGCTACCCCACGGTCCCGCACTTGGGGAGAGGGGAGTGTTTTAATTAAGGCCTTCGTTTTCGGGACGGCGCAGTGGGGCGAAATCAGGGGGCATGGGCACTATCAGCATGCGCTTTCACTCGGCAACATCGACACCGGAGCTATCGATGGTGACGTCGGTAAGCGACCAGTCCTCACTCGCTGACAGTCCACAGCGCGTTCGTCTTGACCGCGTGAATTTCCTGTTGGCTACTCTCAATGGTTGTGCCTTGGATCGACCATGCGCCGGTAGTTCTGACGGTGAACACACCGATATCCGGAAGCGTGGCGGCGGTGAGCGTCCACACGCCACTGGACGCGGCGGTAACGAAACCGGTGTCGCTTTGCTGGACTGTTAGGCCTGTCACTGTCCAGTCACCGGTGGTTCCGGACGCATCGACGCCGTCTCCGCCAACCTCGACAAAGCGGTAGTTCCGCATCGTGAACCACGAAACGTCGGCTTCGGCTGTGTCGGCCACCGTTATCGCGTGCCGTTGGTGAACCGCGAGCTGTCGAGTATCTCCCGGTCTGGGGCAGCGAGAGTAATGCTGTCGTTGGTGATGACCTGTTCGCAATAGGTTCCCGGACGTACCTCAACGGTGTCTCCGCTGTCGGCGGCCTGTATCGACTGGTAGTCAGCAGTGCCGTCTTGGTTGACGGTCAGCGTCTCGCCGGCTGTGGGACTGTTGAACGCAGGCGGATGTAAACTGTCCTGCTGGCAGACCAGACCGTGGGTTAGTTGCTGGCAGCTCGGACTGTCAACCAGGGTTGACAGACCATCGCGCGAAAGCGTTATCGGCCGTAGCGGCGAACGCCCGACCGTGCTGCAGTTGACGTACGAGTCGGGGACGATTCGCGTGACGGGCGACCCGCCGTCGGACCTGCCCGGCATCGAGTACGACGAGCGCTCACAGACAGCGCGAGCACCGGCCTACCGCTACTCGGATCTCACAGCGGCACTGGCTGACCGGGGACTAGAGTTCGAGGACCGCGTTTGCGCGCTTCCGTCGCTGTCGCTCACGTCGACGTATGACCTCCGGGAGTACCAGCAGGCTGCGCTGGATGACTGGCAAGCTGCTGGTGACAGGGGCTGTCTTGAACTACCGACGGGGAGCGGTAAGACCGTCATCGGCATCGCGGCGATGGTCGCGCTTGGCGTACCGACGCTGGTTGTCGTCCCAACCATCGACCTGCTGGAGCAGTGGCAGCGCGAGCTAGGGCGGGAGTTCGACCAGCTCATCGGTCGCATGGGCGGGGGCGAACAGCACGTGGACGACATCACGGTCGCGACATATGACTCAGCGTATCTGCGGGCAGACGAGGTTGGTGATCGGTTCGGGCTCGTCGTCTTCGACGAAGTCCACCATCTCGGTGGGGAAGGCTACCGAGATATCGCTCGGCTCCTCGCTGCCCCGGCGCGACTGGGACTCACGGCCACGTTCGAGCGCTCGGACGGGGCCCACGAGATCATCGAGGAACTCGTCGGCCCGCTGGTCCAGCAGGTACGCGTCGACGATTTAGCTGGCGAACACCTCGCGGACTACGACATCAAACGAATCGAGGTCGAACTCACGCCGGACGAACGCGACCGCTACGAGGAGTACCAGGGGACGTTCACGGACTACCTGAAACAGTCCAGCATCCAGCTCCGGTCAGGGAGCGATTATCAGGAACTGGTCAAACGCTCGGGTAACGATCCAGCGGCCCGCGAGGCCTTGCTGGCTAAACAGCGGGCCCGGGAAGTGATGATGAACGCACAGCGGAAGGTCGACCGGCTGGCGACGATTCTGGACCACCACCGCGATGACCGGGTCATCGTGTTCACCGCCTACACCGACCTCGTGTACCGGCTCTCGGAGCGGTTCCTCATCCCGGCCATCACCCACGAAACCGGCGCGAGCGAGCGTCGGGAGATTCTGGAGCGGTTCCGCGACGGGACCTACTCCCGAGTAGTGACAGCTAACGTCCTCGATGAGGGAGTGGACGTGCCAGACGCGAACGTCGCTGTCGTCCTCTCGGGAAGCGGCTCTGAGCGGGAGTTTACCCAGCGACTCGGCCGGATTCTCAGGCCGAAAGACGACGGCGGACGGGCGCTGCTGTACGAGGTCGTCACCGAGGAAACCGCTGAGGAACGGGTCGCCAGACGGCGGCGATAGCGGGTCTGTGTGCAGTCGCGCGTCGGCACTGCCATCGTCTGCGGGCCGATGCGTATCGATCCACAGGCCACCACGCTCGTCCTGTCGCTTGAACGTGCTGTCGGCCGGTCGAAGACGACGTCACTGTGGCGATCACGCTCGAGGACAGACATCTGGCGGGGTGGCTCGGGCCAGCCGCTAGCGTGTCGAGCGAACTGCTGTGACTCCCGGTGTTTTTGTCACTCCGCGGCGGACACACCGGTGTGTTGACGAAGGACCTCCTCCGGGTTTCGCGCGCGGGCGGTGGCTATCACCTGCAGTTCGCCGACGCTGGCGCGGAGCAGTTGGCAGCTCGCGTGCTCGGTGTATACCAGGGTCACGTCGGAGAGTCCCAGGAGACGCTCGCGGCGGCGCTAACAGATCTGGAGCGCGAGGCCGACGATTTCAAACTGGTCCGCGGGTTCGCAAAACTCGTCGAGCGGGAGGCGACCTTCGAGACGCGAGCCCCGGTGGACCCCGCCCGGGCACGGCGGCGAGTGTTCGAGACCGCGGCGGACATCGGCGTCGTGACCGAAGACGAGCGCGAGCGGGCGCTCGCCGAGGCGGCCGACCACTTCGGCACAGACACCGATGCGCTGGCCGATGCGTTGTACGCCGACCGGGAATCACAGCAAATACTCACTGACGTTGATTCCCGCTGGGGACCGCCCGAACTGCGAACGCAGTACAACCTCTCGCTGGCACAAACAGCGCTGTTCGACGCCACAGAAGTCAGGGTCCAGTCGTCGGACCCGAAGGCCCTAGTTTCGGCGGTCAAGCGGCTTCGGCTTATGTACGAGATTCGGCGGACAGGGAGCGACCGAGAGGTCGTCGTCACGGGGCCGGACGCCCTGTTCTCGAATACGCGCCGGTACGGGACCCGGTTCGCCCGACTCCTGCGAACTGTCGCAACCGCGAGCGAGTGGGAGCTGACAGCGACAATTGACGATAACGGAACAGACCGGCAACTCGTCCTCTCTACGGGGGACGTCGTTGTTCCCGGTGTCGAGCCCGTGGCCGAGGTCAGCTATGACAGCGGCGTCGAAGCTGACTTCGCCGGCCGGTTCGCTACGCTCGATCTGGACTGGGACCTGATCCGCGAGCCGGAACCCCTGGAAGCCGGCGAACACGTCGTCATCCCGGACTTCGCCTTTGAATGGCGACCCGGCGCTGACACTGGAGTTCGGGATACGGGTCGGGATACAGAGCAGGGCGAGGCCAGCGATGACAGGGGCTTTCGCGTCTTCTTCGAAATAATGGGTTTCTGGACGCCGGAGTACGTCGAAAAGAAGCTTACTCGCCTTGACTCTCTAGAGAACGTTGAGATGCTGGTCGCCGTAGACGAGTCCCTCGGCGTCAGCGAACAGATCGAATCAACGGACAACCGTGCGATACCGTACTCCGGAACGGTCAGGGTGAAAGACGTGCGGGACGCACTGCGGCCTTACGAGCAGCGACTGGTCAGCGAGAGTGCTGCCGATATCCCCGCTGAACTCCGGCCTGACGCATCGGTTATCTCGATTGCCGACCTTGCCATGGAGTATGGCGTCAGTGAGGAAGCGCTCGAAGACGTGGCGTTTCCGGCACACGAGCGGGTTGGCCGTACACTCGTCACACCAGATGTGATAGCCGAACTGGCCGAGGAAATCGAATCCGGGATGGCCTATGAGACGGCAGCCGACCGACTTGCAGACTATGGGATCCAGGACGATAGCGCCGTCCTTGCCCGCCTCGGATACCGCGTCGCCTGGGAAGGGCTGGGAAGTGGGACTATCGAACAGAGAGATTGAGGGAGCCTTCCGAACACCGTAGGATGAGCGCTTTTTGCGATATGGCAGAACCGAGCTTCGACGGCCAGATCGATCGAGAGTCAGGTCGGTTTATCCTGTGGCTCCTCGGACTGCTGCTGTCGCCACTGTGGCTTTTCGAGAAGGAGTCGAAACGGCCAGATGACGTAGTACAGCGGATGCAGCGGACCGGGAAGTGGGCAGAACCGGTACTCCGAATAGGTGGGGTGGAGCGGTGAATACAGCAACAGGAACCGCAACAGTGCAGTCCGCGAGTCACTGGCAGCTATGAAGAACCTGGCCGATTCAACCCGTGCGGGTGACTGTGGCGTCCCCGCGGCCAGCGTCTCGACGACAGCCTCGGCTAATTTGGTGGCGCTATCGTCCGTTTCGAGGTGCTCAGCTATCGGCGCAGGAAGGTCATACTCGAAGATAGTACGGGCAAGTTCGGCCCCGAGAAGCAGGTTCCGCTCGACCCCGTTCGCTTGTGCGTGGTCGAGGATGCGGTCCCAGTCAGCCGTCGTCGAATCAAGCGCCGCGAGGAAATCGCAGAGCCACTTCAAGAGATACCAACGGTGCTTGGTTCCGTGGAACGCAAGCACAAGCAGCCGGTCTTCCCGGGCAAGCGCCGGCAGTTGCTGGCCGCCGACATCCAGTGTCTCTCGGTGATCCCAGAGTTCCTCGGCTGGTGGGGAAAACGGCCGCTCAGCGTCGCCGACGCGCCAGCGGAGTTCCACGTTGAAATCGGGGTCTGTCATTTCGTACTCGTGAACGATAGCCTTCGTCATGGGGCCGCCCAACAGCACGGCATCGTCCAGTCGCGGTGTTTCATCGCGCCACGTATACCCTCGCGCTTCCAGAATGTCTGCCGCTATTGAGATATCCTCCGGGTGGACGAGCAGGTCAAGATCATTGTACTCACGCACCGTCGCATCGTCGTACGCTGCAGCGGACAGCACCGGTCCTTTGAACGGAATCGCGCGCACGTCGTTCGACCGAAAGGCGTCGACTATCTCCTGTAGCTCGTTCGTAAACGCGAGATTCTGCATCCGTTTGGTCTGTACTGCACCGCCAAGCTGTGTCCGAACTGACTCGGGCACCGTGAACCCACTATCGCCCGTGCCAGCCATCGATTCGAGCCCCTGCTGGAGGAGCTGCACCACCCCGTGATATCGGGCGAGTTCGAGAACGCGATCCCAGTCCAGTGGTTCGCTCGGTGCTGGTGGGTCAGGATCAGCGCTGTCAACGATGGCAGTGCGTGCACAGTCAACAACCAACTGGAGTTCGGATTCAGCCCCACTCAGCATGGTGCGCTCTTGAGGTCAGACTGAATCTGTTTGACTACTTCCGGGAGCGCATCGAGATCGCGGGGCCGACGGAGCCGTTTCACATCCGCTGCATCGGCGACCGATCCACAGGTACTGAAATTGGATGCGGCGTGGCCGTCCATTCCTAGCGTGCCAAGTGTGTACGTGTTATCGACGAGCGCCATGACCTGTTTGTCAGGCGAGACTGTCTGCACATCGATGCTCGGCCCGTCTTCAAGTAGGTACACGCGCTCTAGCTGAACCGGCGCTTCGGGCTGGTCGTGCGTCAGGCCGTAGAAGTGCCGGTCACGTCCATCGTGGATCAGCTCCGGTGGCTCAACTGGCGGGTCGAACATTTCGACTACCGCCGGATCCAGTTTTATCGAGGGGTAGCCGCTCCGAACCACCGGCCCACTGTCATCCAGTGCTATCGCAGCCACGTCATCGCTCAGCACGCGATGGCCCTCCACTAAACAGGCCATCGCTGTCGTCGTCTTCCCAGCCCCTGAACTCCCGACGAACGCAACCGCTTGCCCATCGACACTGACCGTGCTGGCGTGCAGCACAAAGTACCCGCGCTGGTCCAGCAAGTGGTTCAGTGCCGGGCCAATCAATACGTGCCGAAGAACCTCATCAGGCACATCCGGAGCTGGGTCCACAGCGATGGATGTCCCATCCAGAATACGGACGGTTGCGGCGTCGTACATGAGGTAGTACTCGCGTTCGCTCACCGCGTGAAAGGTCGACTCCGGGTCTGCGGACAGTGGCCGTGGGATCCGCTCCTCGGTGATAGTCACGTCAGCCTGCACGTCCACCGATTCGACGGGTGGCAGTTCCGGGACAGCAAAATCCGATTTGACGGTCAATCCAAAGGCTTCGTACGTCGGCATGTTTGTGGCAGCCATCGCGTTACCTCCCTCTATGTCTCTGCATAGCTGTCCAGCGACTTCTCGTGCTCCGGTGTGTCACACCTGGCCTCCGACACCCTTCGTTCATACCAGCCGCGTTCAATGCTGTGGGGATTAAGAATACACTCTCTACACCTGTCACACACGTATGAGAATCCGGAGACGGAACGCTCCTGGAGCTACTGTGTACGGGTGAGTTTACACCGCCGAGAGTCCCGAAGCGAAAAAGACGAAATCAGATTGGCAAACTGGTTATGCCGCTAACTCCACTTCCCGTATCCGTCGTCGTGGTCCCACCAGTTCGTCTTTTCTTCGACAGTTCCGTACGTTTCGACTGACGGCGCTTCGTATTCCTTCATGGGTTGAACCCATTTCCGGTTACAGATATATGTGTATTTGTTATAAGATACATTCTGTATAAATTGTACTAGAATAGCGTTCTTACTACCGGTTAGCCACCTATTTCTCGCTGTGTGAGCTCCCGGAACCGTCCGAAGTCCTCGACGTTCCCGATAAGCACCTCTCCGTCCGATTCGATCCACGCATGGGCCTCGAATTCGCTTGACGTCGTATCCACGCCGAGCCGAAGATGGTGCTGGTAGCCGTTGGCCGCAAGCAGTACGCTCCCAGCGAGTGCTCGGTCGAGGCAGTCGTAGGTCCCCGGGAAGTGCGATGCTGCCGTGGACACTGCCCAGCAGACCGACGCCGGAGACGCATCTCGCCTCGGGGATAATAAAAACCGCCGCAAGACATCGAGACATCGCTCCGTAACGTCGAGTCCAGTTACGGCAAGGATCACCTTGCTCGAAGCGATGAGCACCGTAGCCTCACAGAGCAGTAGTTGCCGCTGACGGGACAACGATCCGAACTCACGGAGTCGTGTTCGCATCGACCTCGATGAGACGCTCCGCTGCAAGCGTTTCCAGGAAGCTTTCGACATCGCTCATACATTGCTCCCGCTCGACATCGTACTCTGTGACCAGTTCAGAGACGATTTCCGCTGGCTCCGTCGGTTCCTGAATGCGGTCCCAGATGTCCGGACCGACTCCTGACAGGCTCTGGTACAGCCCCGTCTCGTTGTTGAGAAGCACTACATCGCTATCGATTGTCGTGGCCACACAGTTGTCGGTTGCGACGACAGTCGTTCCAGAATCTATCGTTACCATGGACAGAGCGGAGACGCTCACGGTGTTTGTTATGGTCCGTCTTCCCCGCAATGCAGGTCGATACAGCCGTTATACACTGGCTTCCGATCCGCTCTAGCTGTTGGTAGTAAGTCGGTAACTATGCCACACAGAACACGCATCCGGAACAATGACCGATCCCCCATCTGCCGGTGAAAAATACGCGTCGTTGCGTCGCGTGGCGCTGTACCGCCCAGCTCTGACAGGGGGTATCGTCGTCTCCAGTCTCTTCGTGATGCTGCTTGAGGGTGTTGGACTCTCGTTCCTGTTCCCGATACTCGACGCCGCCCAGACTGGCCAGGGGCTGCCGCTTCAGGCGGACGGTGTCACTGGCCGGTTTCTGTCGGCGTACGCCGCTGCTGGACTGCCACGTACACTTGAGTTCCTTCTGCTTGGGCTCGCATGCGTGATGGTGGTCCGGTATACGGCTGCGTTTGCAGTCAAGTGGATCGCGGCAAAGCTCACACAGACATACGAGCGTGATCTCAAAGACCGGGCCTACGAACTTGCGATGGGTGCGTCTGTCGCCTACTACGACGACAAGGGGTCTGACGACATTATGAACACGATTCTGACACAGACCCGCTATGCCGGGCGTGTCATCGGTCGTATCATCCGGTTCTTTCAACAGGGGATCCTCTGTCTGGTCTACATCGGTATCGCACTCGCTATCGCACCGATGCTGGCGGTCGGTGCCGCCGTCGCTCTCGGTGGCATCACTGCACTCATCAGGTACGGTATCGAACCCGGGTACACTGTCGGGGACCGTGTGGCGACAGCGAACGAACAGCTTCAGGAGACGACACAGGCAGGGACGCAGGGTATTCGTGACGTGAAACTGTTCGGCATGCGCGACGGGCTCCTCGAAACCTTCCGCGCGACGCTCGACCGATACACTGCCACTAGCGTCAGAGTCCGACGAAACGAAGTCGCAATCGGGAGCCTCTATCAGCTCTCTGTTTCGTTGTTGCTGTTCGGACTCGTCTACGTGGCTATCAGCGTCCGGGCACTGTCGATTCCCGAACTCGGCGTGTTCCTGTTTGCGATGCTCCGTCTCGCGCCGCGGCTGAGTTCGCTCAACTCCACCATCTACGCTATCGAAGGGGAGCTACCACATCTCGTCCGGACTCACCAGTTCATTGACCGTCTCGAAGCCCAGCAGGAACAGACGGACGGCATCCCAGTTCCAGAGCGTATCGACGAGATACAGTTCGATGCTGTCTCCTTTGCGTACGAAGACGAGCCGGTGCTTACGGAGTTCTCGATGGCGGTCGAACGGGGTGAGTTTGTCGGCATCGTCGGCAAGTCCGGCGGCGGCAAATCGACGGTCGTCTCACTGCTCGCCCGGCTGTACGACCCGGACGGCGGAGACATCCTGGCAAACGGAACGCCGATCTCGGCCTATGACCTCGACGAGTGGCGGGCATCCGTCACAATGGTGCGACAGGACCCGCATATCTTCAACGACACGTTGCGGTACAACCTCACCACTGGAAGAAATATCTCTGACCGGGAGCTCTGCGAGGTAGCAGAGAAAGCCTTCATCACAGAGTTCCGTGACGACCTGCCACAGGGACTCGACACTGTACTGGGGGATGACGGAGTGAAACTGTCGGGCGGGCAGCGCCAGCGCGTCGCCCTGGCCCGGGCCCTTCTGACGGACGCAGATGTGCTCGTGCTCGATGAAGCAACCAGTGACCTCGACTCTAACTTGGAACGGCGCATCCACCGAACCGTTGAAACGCTCAACAGCGACCGAACAATCATCGCCATCGCCCACCGCCTCTCGACCGTGTCGAACGCTGACCGGATCTATACTGTCGAGGACGGGCAGGTTTCAGAAAAGGGGAGCCATGCTGAGCTGCTCGATCAGGACGGGACATACGCGGAGTTATATGAGCTGCAGGGGTCGGCAGCGACCCAGCCATCACGTGGGTGAGACGCCGAAGAACACGTGAGTACCCCCTTGTCAGGAACCGTTAGACCTCGCGGCGGCGGCCCTTCGGGACCTGTGATCGGAGTTCGCCGTAGACGTACAGGCCGACGCCAACAGGCTCAGATTCGCCGGCGAGATCGTGTGTGACGATAAGATAGCCCCAGTCGCCGTCCCAGTCGTGCTCACGGTCCTCCCCGGCGACGAACGCCCGGGCAGCGTCGTCGTCGAGGTGGATGACGTTCTTGCTGGCATGCTCGCCAAAGCGCTGGACGGCCTCCAGCGTCGGCTTCCAGTGTTCCTGTCGTGTTCGCAGGAACGTCATCCCCAGTCCCTCGATATCCACTGGTGACGATGGCTCACCGTGATAGAGCCACAGTTTGCCTGCACCGCGTTCCCAGAAGGTGTATTCCCCGAAGGTTTCCGGTGGGACGCCGAAACGCTCCGCCCAGAAATCGAGCACTTCGGCCCGGGTCGCTCGGTCTGGGTCCTCCCGTTCCGTCTCTGTCGCAGGCAGCCGCGTAAACTCCGTACTCTGGTCACTCATTCGTCGAGCACCTCCAGCTTCGCACAGAAGAATCCGCCCGTGTCGTTGTGATGTGGGTAGATGCGCTTGGCTTTAGTCACGCTTGGGTCGAAGGTCTCGTCCTGCCATTCGGTAATTCCCGGTGCGTGGGATAGCGGTAGATCATAGTCGACTAGTTCGCAGGCAGTCTCATCGAGTGCGTAGTCCAGTACGGCCTCATTCTCCTCTGGGGCGAACGTACAGGTCGAGTAGACGACTGTTCCGCCCGGCTCGGTCACTTCGACGGCGCGTTTGAGGATTCCCTTTTGGACCCCGGAAATACCTTCGACGTGTGATATCGTCCAGTCCTCCAGCGTGTCCGGGTTCTTGCGGACCGTTCCTTCACAGGAACAGGGCACGTCGACGAGAGCGCAGTCGTACATCTCGCCGTCGAAGGGTTTGAGCGAGTGGTTGCGACCGTCTTCGTGGGTGACAGCTACCGTCGTTGCGCCCAGTCGTTCAGTGTTGGTCCGCAGTGCAGAGATGCGTCCGAGGTTGTTGTCCGTCGCCACGACCTCGCCCGTGTCCTCTATCAGCGCGGCGATCTGGGTCGTCTTGCTGCCCGGCGCGGCACAGGCGTCCCAGACCCGGTCGCCCGGCTGTGGGTTGAGAACGGTCGCGGGAATCACGGATACCTCTTCCTGACCGTGGATCCAGCCGTGGAAGTACGGCCAGTTCGCGCCGGGGGAGTCCTCGGGGAACAGCAACAGCCCGTCGTGCCAGTCGACGGGCTCGTACGTAATCCCGGCCTCGTCGAGGGCCTGACGGACCCGCTCGACGGTGGCTTTGATCGTGTTGACCCTGACGGCCGACGGAAGTGGGCGTTCACATGCCGCCATGAACGCCTCGAAGTCGTCGATGATGGGTCGGTAGCGGTCGAGTGGTTCCATTGTCCCGCGTTCGCTGGCGGCCGGTTTGTGGGTTTCGGACGGCGTCGGCCCATTGCTTTCAAGCCGCCGGCGACCGAACTCTGAGGTATGGCACACGTACAGGTCCACCGCGACGATATTTCGCTTGACTCGCCGACACTGGTCGAAGGGCTTCCCGGCGTCGGTCTGGTCGGGAAGATCGCTGCCGACCATCTCATCGACGCCTACGACATGGACTACTACGCGTCCGCACACTGTGAGGGACTTCCGGAGATCGCGGTCTACGAGACGGACGACCCCGACGTTCGCCCGCCAGTCCGACTCTACGCCGACGAGGAGCGCGACCTCCTCGTTCTTCAGAGCGACGCTCCGATCTCTCCGTCCGGCGCCACGGAGTTCGCTGGCTGTATGGTCGGGTGGTTCGAGGCCAACGACGTGACACCGATCTATCTCAGCGGTCGCCCCGCCGAAAAAGATGGCGTGCCAGCGGTGTACGGCGTCTCGACGGGTGATGGGTCGGAGATGCTGGAGGAGGCAGACGTAGATCCTCCCTCAGAGAACGGCGCGATCACGGGCCCGACTGGCGCGCTCGTTCACGAGTCCCAGCGTATCGGCCTGCGGAGCATCGCTCTGGTGACCGAAGCCGACAAGCAGTTCCCTGACCCGGAGGCGGCCCGGGCACTGCTCCAGACGGCTATCGGCCCGCTCGCCGACTTCGAGGTCGACACGGAGGCACTGGTCGAGCAGGCCGAAGAGATCGGGCGAGCCAAGGCGCAACTCGCACAGCAACTCCAGGAGGATCAGGAACAGAGCACGAGCGCGCGGCCGCTTGGGATGTACCAGTAATGGTAGACTCAGACGACATTGTCCGCGGGGCACTGGTCGTGCTTGTCGGCATCGTCGCGGCGATAGCGGGATGGTTCCTGTTCGTCGTGGTCCCGGACAGCCTGGGAGAACTGGTGGGTATCCTGTTACTGCTGGCGCTCGTCCTCGCTGCGCTACGTCTCGGCAGCAACATCGCCGGATCGCTGTTTCCGTCCCACAATGTCGCCGAGGTCGCTGTCGAAGGTCCGATCACGCGGGACGGCGGTAGCGGCATCACCAGTCCGCCCGTTGGTGCATCGGCTGACGACATCGTCGACGAGATCGAGCGAGCCGACGAGGACCGCGGCTCGCGGGTACTCCTCCTGAAACTGAACACGCCCGGCGGCGAAATCGTCCCCAGCGAGGATATCCGGATCGCCGCCGAGGAGTTCGACGGCCCGACAATCGCGTACACTACGGATGTCTGTGCCAGCGGCGGCTACGACATCGCGGCCGGCTGTGACGAACTGTGGGCCCGCGAGGGCTCAATCGTCGGCTCGATCGGCGTCGTCGGATCGCGGGTCAACGCCAAGGAACTGGCCGACCGGCTGGGCCTCTCCTACGAGCAATTCACCGCCGGTGAGTACAAGGATGCCGGCGTCCCGCTGAAGGAAATGACGGAGGACGAGCGAGACTACCTGCAGGGCATCGTCGACGACTACTACGACCAGTTCGTCGACACCGTGGCCGAGGGTCGCGAGATAGACGCCGAGACGCTCAGAGACACCGAGGCCCGTATCTTCCTCGGCGACGCGGCCGCCGAGCGCGGGCTCGTCGATGAACTCGGGACGCGATCAGACGTGGAAACGAGCCTCGAACAGCGACTCGGTGAACCGGTCACAGTCAAGGAGTACGAACCGGACCGCGGACTGGCGAGCAAGATCCGCGGCGGCGCACAGCACGTCGCCTTCGCACTGGGTGCCGGAATCGTCAGCGGTGTTGGCGGTGACTTCGACGGCCTCTCCTTTCGCCAGTAACTCCCTCGGGTGGTTTTTTATTCGGGGACTGCCTTCCCGGTAGTGTGACCACGCTGGTGGTGTGTATCGACAGGGCTGGGCCGTCCACAGCGGAGTGTCCCGTGGTCGGTCGTGAGGCCATCGAGTCTCTCATCACGCAGACTGGGGTCGTTGACCCGGAGGACAGCCGAGTCAACTGTCTGCTTGAGGGGCTCAAAGTTACCGAGGAACTGGACGCCGATGGATCGGACCCCGTCGTCGCCGTCGTCGGCGGCGGTAGCGACAGCGTCGGGTTGGACCGAGAAATCGCCGCACAGATAGACGACCTCGTCGACGAGTACGGCCCGGAATCGGCTGTCGTCATCGTCGACAGCGCCGACGACGAGCGGCTGGTCCCGATCATCGAGAGTCGTGTCATGGTCGACGCCGTCGACAGGGTCGTCGTTCGGCAGGCGCGGGACATCGAGTCGACGTACTACCTGCTCAAACAGTTCCTCGCCGACGAAGAGCTCCGGAAGACCGTGCTGGTCCCCGTTGGAATCATCATGCTTGCGTTCCCGATGTTACTCGTCGTTACCAACCTGACGCTCGCCGTCGGCGCTATCGCTGCTGCCATCGGCGTGTTTCTCATCTACAAAGGCCTTGGCATCGATGCGTACCTCTCGAAACTGCCCGGACAGACCCGGGAAGCGCTGTACTCCGGACAGGTGTCGCTCGTGACCTACGTCGTCGCGGCCGGCCTCTCGCTCGTTGGCGTGTTTGCCGGTGCGCTCGGCGTCTCTTCCTCGGGCGATATCAGTCCCTTCCTGCTGGCGAACCGCTTCGCGTTTGCCTCTGTTCCGTGGTTGACCGGGGCGGCCCTCACCGCCTCGATTGGCCGTCTGCTGGACGAACTCATCCAGCGGGAAGGGGTCCGAAGTGCGTACGTGAACCTTCCGTTTGGGGCGGTCGCTGTCGGACTCGTCGTGCGTGGTTTCTCCGGATACTTCCTCGAACGCGGCGGCGTACTTTCACCCTTTCAGGTCAGTCAAACCGTCCTCGGCGTCATCCGGATTCAGGGATTCACCCTGGAGGCCGGGAGGCGACTTGCTGTCTTTATCCTCGCGAGTATCCTCATCAGCCTCGTCGGCGTCCGGGTTTCGACGTACGTCAGCCACACTGATATCGAGGAAGAACTGGCAGAATGACATCCTCCGCGCCGTGAACGGCGCGGTTTCCCGAGTCAAGCGAATCGAAG
>JBDGPY010000045.1:0-17309 GCA_042219425.1 Haloarcula sp.
ACTGCCAGAAGGACGTCGGCGAGGGCGGCTACCAGATCCCGAACAACCCCGACACCATCGAGTTCCTCGACAACGACGCCGACTTCGTGCTGTGTGTCGAGACCGGTGGGATGCGTGACCGACTCGTCGAGAACGGCTTCGACGAGGAGTACAACGTCATTGTTGTCCACCTGAAGGGGCAGCCGGCGCGGGCGACTCGCCGCATCACCAAGCGGCTCCACGACGAACTCGACCTCCCGGTGACGGTGTTCACTGACGGTGACCCGTGGTCGTACCGCATCTACGGCTCCGTCGCCTACGGCTCTATCAAATCGGCCCACCTCTCTGAGTATCTGGCGACCCCCGAAGCCCAGTTCATCGGCATCCGTCCGGAGGACATCGTCGAGTACGAACTCCCAACGGACCCGCTTTCGGACTCCGATATCAACGCCCTGGAGAGCGAACTGGAAGACCCGCGGTTCCAGACGGAGTTCTGGGAGGAACAGATCGAACTCCAGCTCGATATTGGAAAGAAGGCCGAACAGCAGGCACTGGCCTCGCGCGGGCTTGACTTCGTGACGGAGACGTATCTGCCCGAACGGCTCACCGAGATGGACGTGCTGTAGGCACGGCGTCAACGAGACGCTCTCTCAGTTACTCCAGCGCGTACACGGTGCTGTTTTCAGCGGCGACGTACGCCCGTTTTTCACCGAAGGACAAATCAGTCAGGTCGCTCTTGACATCGAATCCCCACCGTTTCTCCCTTGTCGTCTCATCCAGTGCGAACTTGAACCGGTTCCGTGGGTCGTAGCTTGTCCACGAGTCCACGTACAGGGAATTCGAAACGACCGCTGCCGGCATCACACCTTCAACGTCTACGTCAGGCTCCCACGTCCAGCCTAGTTCGCCGTTATTACTGTTGTAGCTGCGTATTATGTCACCACCTGCATAGAGGACACCGTTCTGAACTGGGGCTTGTTGGACGTATCCAGACTGCGCCGCTTGCCATTGTTGCTCGCCACTCGTGGGGTCGAACGCAGCGATGCGTGTACCACCGACGTAGAGCGTTCCATCGTGGAGCGTTGTCGATGCCACGAACCCTTCGTCGTTGCTCCAGATAGTCTCACCAGTGTCGGAATCCACGGCAATGAGCGTGCCCCGGGTCTCGTCCACATCAGCGGCGTAACAGACGGTCCTGTCGGTGGCCACCATCGTCTGGGAGTAGTAGTCGGTGATGTCATTGACCCACCGTTTCTCACCGGTCTCAGCATCGTACGCATACAATCGACCGTACGACGCAACGTATATCGTCCCGTTACTCAGAAGCCCCTCGTATTGGTCCCCGATTTCTCCGGACCACTGCACCGACCCGTCAGAAATAGCAAGCGCGTAGAGCGTTTGCCCCCGTTTCGTAAGTTCGTCGGTGTTTGTCCCGACGTACAACATATCCTCGGTTGCGCCAAGCAACTCCAACCACCACTCTCCGGGAGAGAATGTCCATAGCTTCGAGCCGGTTTCGGCGTCGAGTGCCACGACGACGTGATCCTTGTACAGCCCTTCTGCCCCAGTCACGACGAACACGTTATTCCCAACGTGTATCGGTTGCGAGAGGATTCCATCGCTCGCGTCATACGACCACTGTTGGCTCCCGTCATCAGTTATAAGTGATTTGACGGTTCCGGACCCTGTCCCGACGTAAAGACTGTCACCCGTGCTAATTGGAGGGGACGCAATTTCTGATCCGAGTGTGTGCTGCCAGACGACGAACGGTTCTGTTTGCTCTATCTGCGTGTTGGTGGCAGTACCAGCCTTTGATTCCGTCGTTGTCTCGGTGTCTGTCGGTGATGTCTCTGTAGTCCCGTTCGAACCGAGACAGCCAGCGGATGCCAGCCCAAGGGTCGTGACACAGCCACGAAGGTATTGCCGACGAGAGGAGGGCACTGCCAGTCTAATTTCTATCGACTGGTAAGTGTTTTCTGCCGAGTGAAAAGTCGGTGCGATCGTAGTGGGTGCGGGGCGTGGTTAGTGTACTATCTTGGATGACTGAGCGGTAGCGAATCCAGCGTTCGTTTAGCCCAGTCGGTACGGTAGCCCATTACTTGTGATCGGCTGACTGGTCTTGCGGCGGTAATTTAAGCAGGGAGTAGATGTGTCGACGGATCGTGTTTCGCATCTGCACACCGAGATCAGTAAACACCAGAATGGCCGTGAGGGTAATTGATGTGGCCCGGAGCGTGGCTTCTACCCATGGTGTAGCCGCTGGAACGAACACGTAACCGAGAACGAAGAACAGACTGATGACCTGCTCAGTAACGAAGTACCCGAAACTGGCCAACAGTGAGGGACGGAAGCCGACTATCCAGAGCAAGACAACGACAATTGTGCCGAATAACAGCCCAACATCCATTCTCGACAACGGAATCTCAATCTGGGTTGCATCGGCCAGCGTGAAGCCGAGAGACCAGAACGATGAGCCGATGAGGACCCAGACCAGCAGCAAATGACCGAATGAGGGGGTGGAACTGCCGTCCCGTGATTGTTCGTTTGACTGTCCCATTACCCGGTATAAGTACGAAGCTCCCGAATAGTGTTTCGTCTGACAGGTGTGTGACCTGTCTGCGTGTACGTTGGCGACCCGGGACACGAAACGCTACACCGAATACTGTATGGCGAAACTGTGCGAGCAACCGCCGAGACACTAGCACGGAGCGATCCGGAAGGGTGGAACAGAACCGTTCACTGAGAGCGACGGTCGCTGATCAGTTCTCGTCCAGTACGACCGGTACGCCCCGCTTGGCAACGTCCTCGGCAAACGCGCCGGAGTCCGCTTCGAGCGACGTGAACGTGTTGTAGTGGATGGGGAGTACGAGGTCCGGGTCCATATCCGCAGCCAACTCGGCAGCGTCGTGGCGGTCCATCGTGTAGTTCTGGGCGATGGAGGGGACGAACAGCGACACGTCGAGTTCCGCGTGGCCGTCCAGCACGTCGCTGTCGCCGGGCCAGAACACGCGGGTGTCGTCCAGTGCGATGAGGAAGCCACAGCCGATCCCCTTCGGGTGAATCGGGCTCCCGTCGTCTTTCGTGTTCGGGCCGTCTTCGTGGTTGTAGGCCGGCATCGTCCAGATCGGAACGTCATCGACCAGCAAGTCGGCCTCCATCGACACCTTGCGGACATCGTAGTCGAGGTCGGCGAGACGGTCGATGTCGCGGTCGGTCGCGTGGACGTTGATCCCCTCGAACGCGACGACGGTCGCGTCCTCGCTAGCGACACGGCGGATGCCATCGGGGTCGTAGTGATGGATATGGGTCACGCAGACGATGTCCCCGTCCTGTGGGGCGTAGTCCTGCGTCGGCGGATGGCCGATACCGGGCGTGTCCGGTTCCCATTCGCCGGCCAGAACGCCGTAGCGTCCGGGATCGACGTAGACCACTGTCTCGTCACCTTCCAGCCGTAGCGTCGCGTAGCCGAGCCACTCCGCGGTGATACCGTCGTGTCTGACTGTCATGTGTGGTGGTTCTCGAAGACAGCCATTACGCGTGTCGGTCCGTTACGAGTCGGCAGCAGCGGCGTTACTGTGACCCCGCCAGTCGCTCAACACGCTCCAGCGAATCGGCAGTATCAGGGGTCTTGACCTCGCGGACAGAGAGGAACCGGGGGAACCGAAGCGCATACCCCGAGTCGTAGGACTGTGAGGCCTGTATCTCCTCGTAGCCGACCTCGAAGACGACCGCCGGGTCGAGACGGACCTCGCGGCCGTCCTCGCTCCGGACGTGCGACTCGAACCGCTCGGTCAGGTCATCGAGTTCTTCGTCGGTGATGCCCGTCGCGACGTTGCCGACGGTGGCGTAGCCCTCGTCAGTCCGAACGGAGAGTTCGAACGACCCCAGAACGTTTGCCCGGCGGCCCTCGCCCCATTCCGCCCCAGTCACAACGCAGTCAAGCGTCTCCACGTCGGGCTTGCGCTTCCGCCAGTGCTTGCCCCGCTTGCCGGGAGAGTACGCCGCCGTCGGATCTTTCAGCATGATCCCCTCCTGTCCGGCGTCCAGCGCCGCTGATTCGAACGCCTCGATTTCTTCGGGATCGTCGCTCAGCCGGACCCGCGAGACAGAGTCGCTGTCCGGCGGGAACAGCGATTCGAGACGGTCGTGCCGGTCCGCGAACGGCACGTCGAGCAGGTCATCGCCGTCCGCGTGGAGGCAGTCGAAGGCGCGGAGTCGGACGGCCACGTCCTCCCGGGCCGCGGCCACGTCGTGTTTTCGGCGGAAGCGACGCAGCACTTCCTGAAACGGGAGCGGGTCACCGTCGTCGTCGACTGCGACCACTTCGCCATCGAGAATCGCCGGTCGGTCGAGCGTCGACTCGACGGTGTCGACCACTTCTGGGAGTGGGTCGGTCACCTCCTCCATATTCCGCGAAAACAGGCGCGCATCCTCACCGTCGAAGTGAACTTGCACGCGAGCACCGTCGTACTTCCACTCCACCGCAGCGCGGTCCCAGTCCTCCAGCGACCCGGAGACCGTCCCCGCCTGGGCCAGCATCGCCTGCACGGGGCGGCCGACTTCGAGAGTGATATCGTCCAGCCCAGCCTGTCCCTCGTCGCGGGCCACCTCGGCGACGTAGCCGTAGTCGTTCGAGACCTGGACGGCTCGTTCGACGGCGGCGACCGGCACGTCGAAGGCGGCCGCGACAGCGTCCCGAACCGTTCCCTCGCCGACGCCGATACGCATCTCCGAGAGGACGAGTCGGGCGAGATAGCTCGCTTCTGTCGGCGAGCAGCGGGAGAACAGGCCAAAGAGGATGTCCACTTTCGTCCCCTGGCTCCCGCTGCCGTCGACGGCGGCCAACTCCTGTAAGTCCGCTTCGAGCGCGGCGACGGTGAGCGAGTCGTCACCGCCCTCGCCGAAGGCGGCAAGCCCCTGCTGGCCGCCGAGATCGTAGCTGGCCGCGACAGCCCCGATTTCGCCCATGTCGGCCAGCCGCTGTTCCACGTCGTCGGCGTCGATGTTTCGCCCGGCAGCACGGGCGATTGCCTCGTAACAGAGCCGCGGCCCGATGTCGAGTGTCCGGGACTCGTGTGCAGGGAACACCCGCCCTTGGACGAAGCGGGCGAGTGTCGGAAGGTCCGTACCCGCTTCTGTGAACAGTTCGGTCACCGCCTCGGTAATGGCGGTGTCGGCACTCTCGGCTGCGATATCCTCGGCGCGGTCAGCGAAGGCGGCGAACTCCATCGTCCCTTCCTATCCGATTCGTCCCCGTAAATCCAGCGTCACTTGGTCGTGTACTCCGTGGTGACGTTTTCACCTGCCGTAGACGATGCGTACGGTTTGTCTGGCTGTCCCGACCGACTGTCGAACCGGTAGTCGAACTGCTCGTTCCCGTTAGTGTCTTGATGGGCGACGAGGACGAGCGTCTGCCCGGACGATGGCGGACTGTCAAGCGCAATCTGCACGTCGCTGTGTGTCCCGGCCGGCAGATACTCCGAGGTCCCGACGGCCCGCCCCGACTCCTCGAACTGGTGGACGACGATGAACCCGCCCTCGGAGAGCGACGCCGATTCCACCGTTATCTGGTCATCCGAGACGGCGGGGCTGGTCACGGCCATCGAGGCGACCGGCGAGGACAGCAGAATGAACGCGACGTAGGCGACGCCAAGGAGAATCGCAGCGTGTTTCGCGCCGTCCTTTAGCGTCCCCTCACCGAGCTGGCCGCCGATAAAGCCGGTCAGGACCGCCTGAATCAGCGCGGTATGGAAGAAGACGAGAGTGTAGGCAGCCTTGTCGACACGGCCAAAGCGCGCGAACTGGTCGGCGTTGACGCCGAGTCGGTTCGAGGAGGACGCTGGCGTAGGCACACTGGAGGGTAGACTCGGGACCAGCACCTCCTGAACGGCGACAATGATCACCAGAAACACGAGGAAAGAGATGTAGATGACTACGAGGTAGGTGAGCATCTGCTGGCGACGGCGGCGCTTCAGCCGGAGGTCCGCCCGGGACTGGGTGGCGGCGATGCGAAACACCGGCCCGAGCTGGCCGGACGCATGCATCGCGTTGGTCAGCAGCGTCACGATACGGGTGACTGGCGACGTCCGGACTCGGCGACCGAACCGGACGAGCGCGTCGTTGACGTTCGCACCCATCTCGATATCGGCCCAGATGCGGTGTATCTCGGGCGTCAGAACACCGAGGTCACCGCCACGGACGCGGCGGAGGCTCTCGACGACGGTCATCCCGGCCTCGTTCAGGCTCGCTAGCCGTTCGAGCAGATCCGGCGTCGCGGCCTCAATGTTGGATAGCCGGCGCATGTACGCGTATCGAGCGACTGCGAACGGTCCCAGAACCAGCAACACTGCCTGGATGACAATGTCGTCAAGGACACGGACGTTGATCGTGGCGGACCGGAACGCCACGGGCGCTCGAACCGCGATCGTCAGCAGCGCGAACGGGATAGTGAGATAGAGGACGTACACGGGGTTCCAGATGAGCGACTGAATGGGCGCGTCCAGGAGGTCGCGAACGGTTTTGATCCGGTCGTAGAACTGCAGTCGGAGCAAGTTGTCATTGGCCCGGGACATCCCCCCGTCGGTCACCTCGGTGCGGTCTGTCCCGGCGCTGGGTTGTCCCAGGGACGCCGTCTCGTACCTGTCAAGGAGGTCCGTCACGCCGCCACTCCCGATACCGAGCGACTGGAGCTTGAGGTCCAGATACACCATGAACCCGACGTTGGCGAGGGGGATGACGAGATAGGTCAGCAGCTGCAACAACCAGAGCGTATCCGTCGTTGTCAGCCCGAACACGAGCAGGATGGTCATCAGGAAGAGCACGGCGGCCACGAAAACGGTGACGTACGCCTCGGCGACTGTCGCCAGTCGCTCTAGCAGGTCGGACTGGCGCTCGGCGGCCTCCTCGTGGTGGCGCTCGTACTGCTCGTACAGGAACGACGAGAGGGACTGGCCGCTCTGCAGGACGCTAGAGAGGTTCTCCGAGAACGTCTTGAATTTCTCGCTGGGGGTTCGCCGTGACACGTGCTGGAGTGCGGAAATCATGTCCTGTCCGAACAGGTCCATCTCCCTGACGGCAATGCTGACCTCCTTCGCAGTGTCGCCGTATATCTCCTGATTTCGTGCCAGCACACGCATGACGTCGGGGAACGACATGCCGCCACGCGAGAGAGCATACATGAACGCAATCGTGCGGGCCAGCCCCTCGTCGATGTTCCGGCTCCGAACGTCCGCCCGGTTCCGTGGTCGCTCCCAGCGGTACAGGTACGTCAGGCCGGCGGTCGCCGCGCCGGAGAGCACGCCGCCACCGATGAGGATGTACAGCGTCTCTGTCGGCGTCAGGACGAGTTCGAAGTCCCGGAGTCCGAACGCGGCTACCATCGTTGACGGGAGCCCTTGCGCTAGCGTCACCAGGTCTGGGAGGAGCAACAGGAACCCGCCGATAGCGTATGCGCCGCCAACTGAGCCGGCGACGGCCCCGGCACCCGCATACAGCAGGGTTCTGGCGGCGTAACTGCGGTAGGTTTCCCCGATGTAGGCGGCTTCGAGCTGTCGTTCCCGATCGGCTGACTGGCCCACGTAGCGACCGAAGAGGCGGCGCGACAGCCGCGTAATGTTCCGGTTGAACCGCTCGTTGACGGTGCTGTACACCACTAGCCCGAGGACGCCGACAACGATGGCCAGCGGCGCCAGTCCGATCGGGTTCAGAGCCATGTCAAGCTATCTCGGCGGCGTCAATGTCTTCCAGGACCGTCTCCTTGTCCGCGTAGTACTTGTTGACCATCGCCGTGAACTTGCGGTAGTCGTTGACGCCCCTGGACTGGAGATAGCGAAGGAATCGCTGTCGGTTTCGCAGTTCAGTGAGCAGTTCCGACTGCGTCCAGCCCCGCTCGTCCCGGATCTCGTTCAGGAGATCGCTGTTGTTCTCGGTGAAGCGGTCCTCGGTCGCCTGCCAGCTGTAGGTGTTCGAATAGTCCAGTTCGCCGGTCCGCTGGTCGATACCCTCGATTTCCGCCAGCGTCTTCGCGCGGCGGACGCGCTCATCGCCTGATCTGGTGAGCACCTGCACACAAAGGATGTCGAGACTCTGGACCATCGGTCGCGGGACGTTTATCGGCTCGTTCTCAAGCCGATTGATGACCGTCTGGACGGAGTCGGCGTGCATCGTCGAGAACGTCGTATGCCCGGTGTTCATGGCCTGGAACAGCGTAATCGCCTCTTCGCCTCGAACCTCGCCGACGATGATATACTCGGGACGGTGACGCAGTGCTGAGCGCAGCAGGTCGTACATCGTGATGTCAGAGTCATCGAGGCGTTCCCGTGTGACCGAGGAGAGCCAGTTGTCGTGGTACAGCGACAGCTCGCGGGTGTCCTCGATGGAGATAACCTTCGACCGGGGCGGGAGGAACATCGCCAGCGCGTTCATCGACGTGGTCTTGCCGGCGGCAGTCCCCCCGGCGAAGATGAGCGACTTGTTGGATTCAATGGCCAGCCAGAGGTACGCCAGCATCTCGACGGAGAACGTGCCATACTCCAGCAGTTCGATTGGCGTGAACGGCTCGTCGGCGTACTTCCGGATAGTGAACGCGGAGCCACGAGGGGTCACCTCTTCGCCGAGTGCCAGTTCGATACGTGAGCCGTCTGGCAGTGTCGTCGAGACGACGGGATCAGAAACGGAGACGTGCCGACCCGAGCGCTGGGCCAGCTGGATGACGAAATCGTTCAGTTCGGTGCTGTCGTAGACGATGTTCGTCTCGATGTCGGTGTACCGGTCGTGGTAGACGAAGATGGGGAGGGTCGCCCCGTCACAGGAGATATCCTCGATGTCGGGGTCGTGCATCAGCGGGTCAATGTGGCCATAGCCCTGAAACGAGCGGTAAAGGTAGTAAAACAGGCGGTGGAACGTCTCCGGTTCGATGACGACGCCGTACTCCTCCAGCCTGGCTTCGAGTTCTTCAGCAAGGACTCGCTCTGGGTCAGTCTCGACTGCTTCGCGGTAGATGAGCGGGATGCGGATGTCTTCGAACAGGCGGTCGAGTAGCTCATGCTCGGTATCTGTCAGCGATGGCTCCACGATGTGATACAGGTGCTCGTCGCGGTCAGGGTCGTAGTTGATAGAGACGAACGCGAAGGGGGCGTTCAGCCAGTAGCGTTCGACTTCGTCGTACCCGTCCAGCCCGTCGAAACTGACGAGGGTCCCGTGACGGGTGGGGTCATAGTTGGAAGTGGGAACCGCGGAGCCGCTCAGTACTGTCGCCGTCCGCGAGAGCCACGACTGGATGTGACCCAGCGGGTCGGAGACGATATCACCGGGTGACGGCGTTTCTGGGTTCGACATCGGTGTGTGGATGGGGAGCGAGCCCGGCGCTCCCCGGAGTATACACCTGCTATCGTATCCACCTACTTAAATCCGCTCGCCAAATTATCATACGTTCAATCGCCAGCAGTGAAGACTCCCTGACAGGTGGATGTCGTCTGTATGATATTACTACCTTTCTGTAGGATGACGTCTGCGGTGCCGAAATCGGGGAAACCGACAATTAAGCCCTATCAACGGTCAGCAGGAGGTAGGTGAAGGTGAGCGCGACGAGTGTTCCAACCGGGACTGTAATCCCGGGGAACGACGAGACGAACAGCCCGCTGGCCGCGAGCGTGAGGACGCCAACGACGCCAAGCAAGCCGCCGAACACCCTGACAGGGTCGACCGGGAGAGCCGCCTCAACGCGGTCCTCGGCGAGATAGTAGTAGATGCTAAGACCCAGCGGGAGCAGGAAAGCGACCAGCGCTACGACCCCGAGGTTGCCCGCGAGCGCGAGTTCCGTGGACGACTGGAACCCGGCGACCTGCCAGGCCCAGAGAAACGGCTGTTCGCCAGGCAGCGTCGCGCCGAAAATGAACTGAAATCGGAACGGGAGAAACCGGAGGGCGATTACGGTCACGCCCTCGACCTCGAACAGCGACACCGACCACGGGGCCAGTCCGACGAGCCACGTCGCAAGCACTGCGAACTCTCCGGCATACTCGGATTTCACCCACGCCATGCTATTTTCAGGGGAGAGGCGGGTCCGGTAAAAGCTACCGATACTGACATCGGGTGCGCCGTTACGTTCATTTGGTCGGGCGACTAACTGTTACTTACCGGAATGAGGCGTGATTACTTCACCGTCGATACCCAGGCCGTGGCTACTGACAACGACATCCCGACGCTCACGATTTCGTACGACGGACCAACAGGAGAGCTCCGAGAGCGCCTCAAAAAAGTAGAGGACGGCACACTCGACGCAGGAGGAATCGACATTACATTCCGTCGGCAGTCCGAGGACGACAGCGGCGTGCTCTCGCTGACGAGCCGTCTCACAGGTGAGTACATCTTCGAGGCAACAACCCCGGCGGCCGATATCGTGGAACTCGTGTCCGCAGCAGACGTCCGAGAGGAGCCGCGGTTCGAAGTGCGGCTCACGGACGCCCAAGACAAATCCCGAGTGTACGAAAAGCAAACGTTGCTCGTCTACGACCACGATGGGAGCCTGCTACGGGGGCAGAGTCTGATTCCTGGCGGCGTCGAGTTGTAAACGTCTCTCACAACCGATCGGCAATCGCAGGAAGCGCCCGCGTTACGTCTGCACGCAGAACATGTGTGGCGTCGGCGTCTCGCGGCGTTTCATCGTAGTTTACCACCACCAGCGTGCCGCCCGCGTCCGCAGCGATCTTTGGCAGAAGTGATGCCGGGCGAACAGACAGCGACGACCCGACAGCCAGGAACACGTCGCTGTCCCGGGCGAGGCGCTGGGCCTCGTTCATCGCAGTATCGGGGAGCGATTCGCCGAACAGGACGACATCGGGCCGGTAGACGCCGCCACAGTCACACCGGGGCGGCAGCTCCCCCTCGCTGGCAGCGCTCTCGAAGACCGGATCGGCGGGGCAACGCTGGCCGCAGTCGTCACAGACCACGTGCTGGTGGTTCCCGTGCAGTTCGACGACGCGGTCCGTGTCGGCCGCGTCGTGCAGGCCGTCGATGTTCTGGGTGAGCACCGCGTCGAGGTGACCTTCGGACTCTAGCCTCGCCAGCGCCTCGTGTGCGGCGTTTGGCGCAGGATCTAGGTCGCCGTAGATTGCCTCCCGAAGTGAGAGCCGATCAGTCCAGAAGCCTGCTGGATCGGCGTCAAGTCGGCGGCGATGGAAATCGGTGGGGTCATGCCGCTCCCAGATTCCGTCATCGCCGCGAAACGAGGGGATTCCAGAGGCCGTCGACACGCCTGCGCCGGTCAGCGCGACGCCCGTTTCGGCAGCGCGGAATGCATCGGCTACAGCATCGAGTTTCTCGTCGTCGACGTTGTCAGTCCCGTGCCTGTCGTCGACCATACGCCCGCTTCGTGATGCGACGCCGTGGGTCTATCGGATGTAGGACGGATTGTAACGGTGGATAGCAGCCGTACTCTGGCGTCCCACCGCTCCTCGGAGCCATTCATCTCGATTCACTGTCGCCGCTCCAACCGTGACACCGTACCGACAGTGGCATCGGAGAATGTCACGCGCTCACGGGAGAAGAAAGACGGATTTAAATCGCCACCGCTCGCCTGTCCGCATGACATGCGCTTGCACGAATACCAGGCGAAGCAAGTCTTCGCTGACGCGGGAATCCCAACGCCCGCTTCGAAGTTGGCCAAAACAGTGGACGAAGCCGTCACCGCGGCCGAGGAGATCGGCTATCCGGTCGCGATCAAGGCACAGGTACACGTCGGTGGTCGGGGTAAGGCCGGCGGGATCAAACTCGTCGAGAGCAAGGAGGAAGCACGCGAGGCTGCTGAGGACATCATCGGGATGGACCTCAAGGGCTACCACGTCTCGACGGTTCTCGTCGAAGAGGCTGTCGACTTCGTTAACGAGCTGTACGTCGGCGTGACGATGGACCGCGGCGAGGGCAGGCCTGTCGCCATGGTGTCGACGAAAGGCGGCGTCAACATCGAGGAGGTTGCCGAGGAGGACCCAGACGCCATCGCCCGCGAGCACATCGATCCGGCGTTCGGGATGCACCCATTCCAGGCCCGGAAGGTCGTCTACGAGGCCGGCGTCGACCGTGAGGTCGCAAACGACGTGGCAAGCATCCTGACCTCGCTCTACCAGCTCTGGGACGACCGCGACGGCAGTGACGTGGAGATCAACCCGCTGATGATCACGAGCGACGACGAGGTCATCGCGGCCGACGCGGTCATGAACATCGATGGCGACGCCCTATTCCGCCAGCCGGAACTCGCCGAGATGGGCGAGGAGGCGGCCGAGGGCGACGAACTCGAACAGAAGGCCGACGAGTACGGCTTCGACTACGTCCGACTCGACGGCAGCGTCGGCATCATCGGCAACGGTGCGGGCCTCGTGATGACGACACTCGACCTGGTCGACTACTACGGCGGCGAGCCCGCCAACTTCCTCGACGTAGGTGGCGGCGCGAAGGCCGACCGTATCGCCAACGCGCTCGACATGGTGTTCTCCGACGACAACGTCGACTCAGTCGTGTTCAACATCTTCGGGGGAATCACCCGCGGTGACGAGGTCGCCAACGGTATCAACCAGGCCCTGGAGCAGTTCGATGAGATTCCGAAGCCGGTCACCGTCCGACTCGCGGGGACCAACGCCGAGGAGGGGATGGAGATTCTGAATGAGGATCTCGTCACAGTTGAGTACACGCTGGAAGACGCCGTCGAGCGTGCGGTTGAGTACGCGAAGGAGGTGGAAGCATGAGTGTTCTAGTCGACGAAGACACGCGCGTCGTTGTACAGGGTATTACCGGTGGTGAAGGGAAGTTCCACACCGAACAGATGCTGGAGTACGGCACGAACATCGTTGCCGGTGCCGTCCCCGGCAAAGGCGGCCAGGAGGTCGCCGGCGTGCCAGTGTTCGACACTGTGCAGGGAGCCGCTCGCGAGGCTGACGCGAACGCCGCTGTCGTGTTCGTGCCGCCGGCATTCGCTGGCGACGCCTGCTTCGAGGCGCTCGACGCGGACGGGATCGACCTCGTCGTGGCTATCACCGAGGGGATTCCGACTCAGGACATGGCTCGTGTCTACCGGAAACTGCAGGAGACGGACACGCACCTCGTCGGCCCGAACTGTCCCGGCGTCATCACGCCCGGTGTCGCCAAGCTCGGTATCCTGCCGGGGAACATCTTCTCCGAGGGGAACGTCGGGCTGGTCTCCCGCTCCGGGACGCTGACCTACCAGGTCGTCGACAACCTCACCGAGCGCGGGCTCGGCCAGTCGACGGCCATCGGTATCGGCGGCGACCCGATCATCGGGACGGACTTCATCGGCGCGCTCGAACAGTTCGAGGCCGACCCCGACACCCACGCCGTCGTGATGTGCGGCGAGATCGGCGGCGAGGACGAGGAGGAGGCCGCCCGCTACATCGGCGAGCACATGGACACGCCGGTCGCCGGCTTCATCGCCGGCCGCACCGCCCCGCCAGGCAAGCGCATGGGACACGCCGGCGCTATCGTCTCCGGGTCGGGGACCGGTACCGCGGAGTCGAAGATCAGCGCGCTGGAGAACAACGGCGTCCCGGTTGGTGACACCCCCGAGGAAGTCGCCAACCACGTCGAAGACCTGCTGTAGGCCAGCGACGGTTTCTTATTATCTGTTTCCGTAGTGCCACGAGATGGCGCCTGTTCGTGGGTCAGTGCATCTGGTTGTCGGCACCGACGTGGCCGAACGTGTCTCGGATCTCACTGACGAGCTTGCGACAGTATCGGCCGAGTCGGTTAGCGACCCAAGAACGGCCCGAGAGCGTATCGAGGCCGGGGACGGAGACATCCGGAGCGTCGTCATCAGCGACAGCGACAACTACGACGGGCTCGACGTGTTCGAGAGGCTCCGGGCGCTCGACGAGACGATCCCTATCGTGTTGGTGGCGGTGGAGCCAGATCCGGACCGCGTCGAAGCTGCACTGACTGCCGGTGTCACGGACTACGTAGCGGTGGACATGCCCGCGCCGCTGCTGGCGGCGCGTCTCGAAGCGTATGCGAAACGGTGGCCGCCGGACTGGCGCGCCGGTACCGAACAGTGGGACGATATCTCCAGTGGTATCTCTCACGACGCCAAAAACCCGCTGAACGTTGTCATGGGACGTCTCGACCTGCTGGACCTCGATGGGCCACATGCGGAACCGTTGCGCCGCTCGGTCAAACGCGTCGAATCGCTGCTCTCAGACCTCTCCTGTATCGGGAGCATTGCGTGTCCAGTCACAGACCCCGAGCAGCTATCGCTGGCCGACGTTGCGAGAGAGGTATGGTCGATGGCCGACCGCGACGGCGCAACGCTGGAGGTGACGACGGAGGCGACGGTCGATGCCGAACTGGACCGTCTGGAGCTGCTATTTCAGGAACTCTTCGACAACGCACACAAACACGGTGAGTCCCCAGTGACAGTCACCGTCGGCGATACCGGATCGGGATTCTACGTCGCCGACGACGGCCCGGGAATCCCCGAGTCTGACTTGGGCGAGGTATTCAAACAGGGATTTGGCACGACACGCGACGGCGAAGGATACGGCCTGTTCCTCGTCGCGACAGCGGCACGAGCGCACGGCTGGACGGTCGCCGTCAGTGACAGCCAAGCCGGCGGAGCCCGAATCGAAGTGACCGTTCCGTAGGTCCCTGGCAGTGTCCAGTGTACTCGGGCGAAGCTTCACTGTCCGCCAGTTCGGGCCACCGCAGATCGGTCGTATCTGATGTTAGAATGTGTACACGAGTGGACAGACCTGATCGTCATTATTGTTCGGGATCTGAACTAATGAAAAGACTGAAAACCAGTAGACGGCGCACGGTCCGAACCTTCCGTCAACGGAAAGAAGCGGGCGTGAACGTTCCGGTATCGCTATAAGGGATGAATCAATAGTTTCGAATATGACTCATACCTGTCGGAACTGCAAGCGGACCTTTGGCACAGAGCTCGAACTCGAACTCCACCGGGATACCTGTACCGATGGGCAGCTCTACTGTGACGAATGTGGCGAGCGGTTCACAGAGCGAGTGGCCACAGAGGACGGCTGGCACTATCGCTGCCCGAACGACAACTGTGACGGATCCGGGATTGACGACGACATTCATAAAGTATCGGACGCACGCGTAGCCAAGCAATAGCCTGATCCTACTGATCCACCCCGCGCCGAATCGCACGTCAGTGTCGGTAGTCGCCTGCAGTTCCAGGTCAAGCGTTTTGTCCCGAGTGAGCGGTAGCTGACTGTTTTATTGGACTGATCTGTACGAGCGGCTGTGTCTGTGCCCTGAGAGACGTCAGGGAGCGACAGGCCTGTGGGTTACCCGTCTATATCACGCATCACGCTGGCGAGCCATTTCCGCAATCCGGTTACAGGCATGGACACAGACCGGGGCGTAACCGCCCGCTAGTGGCGGGATCTCGAACCCCACGACGGAGCCAGTGGTCCGTTCCTCGGCGAAGTGACCCGTCGCGGGGAGCCGCGCAACGTCCCACGACCAGCGGTACGGCGCACACGCCGTCACCTCGAACGGGAGCCACAGCGCCCCGGCGACGCGAATACGACCGGTCGTCCCTCGCTGGATGTATTGGCTGTCAGTATCGACGGCTGTGATCGACGGCCCCCAGTCGGGCCAATCATCGGTGTTGGTCATGATGTCCCAGACAGTGTCGGCCCCAGCGGTCACGTCGCGGCAGACGACCAGTCGCCGGCCATCCGGGGTGTGCTCTAGCGAGACGGTGCTTGCACCGAGTTCGAGTGCCATTATCAGAAGCAATAGGGTGGAGCCAAGGTATAGGTTAGTTCACTCACAACCAACCGCCAGATGATTGAAGCCCGGGATATTCGGAAGGAGTACGGCGGTTTCGTCGCTGTACAGGGCAGTTCGTTTTCGGTCGACCGCGGCGAGGTGTTCGGTATCATCGGGCCGAACGGGGCCGGCAAGACGACGACGCTGAAGATGCTTGCGGGCCTGCTGGAGCCGACCAGTGGGAGTGCCGAGATAGCGGGCCTCAATACCGAAACTGCCGAGATGCGTCAACAACTTGGCTTCCTCCCGGAAGAGTCCCCGCTGTACGAGGAAATGACGCCATTATCATATCTGAAATTTTTTGCAGATCTGTACGATGTGCCCACTGACGTGGCCAAAGAGCGGATGCACGACACGCTTGATGAACTAGAGCTTGAACACCGCGACCGGAAGCTCGGCGACATGTCCAAGGGGATGAAACGGAAGGTCGCCATCGCGCGGTCGCTCATCAACGACCCCGACGTGCTCATCTACGACGAGCCCGCGTCGGGACTTGACCCGCTGACGACGAACTACGTCATCGAGTTCACCGAGCAGTTGGCAAAAGAGGGCAAGACCATCGTCTTCTCCGCGCACAATCTGTTTCACGTCGAATCAATCTGCGATAGGGTTGTCATCATGAACGAAGGCGAGATCGTCGCCCGTGGCGATCTGGACGAGCTTCAGTCCGAGTACGGCCACACGCGGTATCACGTCTACACCACCGTAGACGTTCCCGACGCGGCGAGGGAGAACGGCACGTACAGGCGCGCCGTCGAGAGCATGGACGCCGTCGAGGCCACGCGCGAGCAGGCGGAGTCGAACGGGGGTGAAGTGGTCGATATTCGAACAGAGGAGTCCAGTCTTGAGGAGGTATTCCTCAGCGTCGCCGAGGCGGGGACCCCCGGAACGCGGTACGTCGAGGAGGACGCGGAGTAGATGCAACTCGACAAGCTCCTGCGGGTTGCGAAATGGGAGGTGACGAAAAACGCCGGCGGCGTCGACAGGCGGACCATCGTCGTGATGGCGCTGTCGCTCGTCGCGATGGGAGCAGTCGCCGCCGTCGCCGTCAGCGGTGGTGGAGGTGCGGGAATCGATGACGGAATCTACCGCATTGGCGTTGACGACGACAGCCCGTACCACGGCGTCGCCGCCGACGATCCGACGTTTGACATCCGCGAGCCGGACCCGACCGCCGTTGAGCGACACGAGCAGGAACTCCTGTACCGAGGAACGCGGCTACAGAGTGTGCCACGGACGAGCAAAGAACGAGCCGCGCTCACCGAACTACGCGACAGCACAGAGCAGTATAACGACCGGACGCTGGCCCGCGACGACAACCAGACCGCCGCGTTCCCGGTGTCCGTGACGCTCACGTACCAGCAACAGGGCGGGAGCAGCCAGCTCGACCCCCGAGGCGACGACAGCGGTGACGGGTCTGGAACCTCGGACGGGAGTGGGGCGAGCGACGGCAGTAGCGGTGACGGGTCGGCAGCGGGCGATGGCAGCGATAGCAGTAGCGGTGACGGGTCGGCAGCGAGCGATGGCAGCGA
>JBDGPY010000045.1:17409-23667 GCA_042219425.1 Haloarcula sp.
GCGATGGCAGCGATAGCAGTAGCGGTGACGGGTCGGCAGCGAGCGATGGCAGCGACGGAACCGCTGGTGCGAACCTTGGCGCAATCGGCGCACGACTGACTGGCGAAGTTGAGGGCGGCACTCCGTCAGACATCTCGCCGCCGTTCCCCTTCGAATCGCTCGTACTCGCGTTCCTCTACATCGTGCCGATGAACTTCATCATTCAGGCGTATGGCTCGTCGATGCTCTCTGAGCGGCTGAACCGCCGCGGCGAACTCCTGCTGGTAACACCCGCGTCCCGGGGAGATATCATCGGCGGGAAGACGCTGCCGTACTTCATGGGTGCCGTCGGCGTGACAGCGCTCATCACCGCGGCCCTTCGGTTCGGGAACATCGCGCCGGCGGGGAGCGCTGTCGCGGTTCTCGCCGTGGTCCCGCTCGTCGTCCTGTTCCTTTCAGCGACGTTCTGTGGGGCAATGTTCGCCCGGTCGTTCAAGGAACTCACCTTCGTGACGGTGACGATAACAGTGACGCTGACCTCCTACGCGTTCGTCCCGGCCATCTTCACCGACGTGACGCCCATCGCACTCATCTCGCCGCTGACCCTTGTCGTACTCGACCTCACTGGCCAGTCGGTTGGCCTCCAGTCGTTCGTCTTCTCGGTGACGCCGCCACTGCTGACCGGACTGGTGCTGTTTGGTCTCGGATCCGGTCTGTACCGCGAGGAAGACATGTTCACCCAGCGCCCGATTCCGCTGAAGGTGCTGGACGCGCTGGCCGGGCGTATCAAGACCCGTAGAAGCGCACTGAAGATGAGCGTCATCCTGTTGCCGCTAGTCATCGTCGCCGAACTGGCGGCCGTCGCGTTCCTGTTCATCCTCGATTCGATCTCGCTGAACATCTTCGGAACGAATCAGTCGCTTGGCATCGTGCTCGTTCTCGGCGTCATCGTCATCGTTGAGGAACTGGCAAAGAGCCTCCACGTCTACGCCGGCTACGAACACGCCCGCTACGAACGGACGCTTCGGTCGGCACTGGGAATCGGGGCGCTCTCTGGACTGGGCTTTTTCATCGCGGAGAAGGGGCTCCTCATCGCCAGACTGTCCGATCTGAAGAGTCTCCCAATCGGCGAGGCGGCGCTCCAGGGCGCGACATTGCCGGCCGGCCTCCCACTGTGGGCGGCAGGCCTGCTGTTTACGCTCCCGCTGGCGCTGCATACAGTGACAGCGGCGATCTCTTCTGTGGGAGCAAGTCGCGGTCGCCGGGCATATCTCGGTGGGCTTGGGCTGGCCATCGTCATTCATTTCGTCTACAACTTCACGGTGGTGAGCACCCTTGTCTGAGGACCGCCCCATCTGGCGCGACCCGCGGGTCGTCGTAGCCCGGCGGGACATCAGGTCACTGTCTCGTGAGAAGACCATCGTCCTGGCACTGCTCATCCAGTTGTTTGTCGCCGGGTTCTCCTCGTTCCTCGTCGTCGGTCTCACATCGCTTTACGATCCCGGCTCCGTCGCCGCCGGCGAGGTGGAGATAGCCGTCACCGGCGATGCCCGTGCGGAACTGGAGGCCGCGGCCGCCGAGCAGGACGGTACCAGCGTGACGACATATGAAAGCGAAGCCGACGCACAGCGTGCGTTCGAGCAGCGCCGCGTGGACGCGATACTGCGTGGCGAGTACGTGCCGTCGACACGCGGACCGGGAGAGCAAATACAGGTGGCTGCTGTGGTCCCTGAGGGGAGCATTCGGTCGACGCTCATCGTCGTCGAGGTTCGGCGGGTCCTCAGTGCGCTGGAACGACAGGAGCGTCTGGAGCGGACGCCACATCTCGAACAACCACCCGTGCCGCTCCCGGACACCGTCAGCGCGAGCCAGTACTTCGGGTTCACCTACACGATCCTGATACCGCTGCTCCTGTTCCTGCCGCCGTTCATCAGCGGCTCGGTGGCCGTTGACACCATCACCGAGGAGATTGAACGCGGCACGCTGGAACTGCTCCGCGTGGCCCCAGTGTCACTGCTGGATATCATCGATGGGAAGGCCCTCGGGATGGTGTTGCTGGCCCCTGCACAGGCGCTGCTGTGGCTCGCGCTGCTGTCCACAAACGGAATTACTGTCTCGAACCCGGTTGCGCTCCTGGTGTTCATCACGGCTGTCACTGTCGTCGTCGTGACGCTTGGGGTCGTGCTCGGCATTACGCTCCAGAAGCGTCGCCCTGCACAGTTGCTGTTTTCCGTCCTGACGCTGGTCCTGTTCGGGGGGGCTGTCCTTCTTCCGGAGCACCCCGCGACCACGGTTGCGAAACTTGCCGTCGACAGTCCGACACTGCTGACCTACGGCCACGTCGGCGGGGCAGTCGTGCTTGCGGTTGCCGGCTATAGTGCCGCGAGACTGTACATCGACCGTGTCGCCGCTACGGCGCTATAGCCCACGCCGAACCTTTTTCGCCTGAGCGACCGCGGGCCAGAACATGGAGTACACGACACTTGGCTCGACCGGAATGGAAGTCAGCCGTCTCTGTCTTGGCTGTATGAGCTTTGGGACCTCGGAGTGGCGCGACTGGGTACTCGATGAAGACGAGAGCCGCGAGGTCATCGAGCGGGCCATCGACCTCGGTATCAACTTCTTCGACACGGCTAACATGTACTCGATGGGCGAATCGGAGCGCGTTCTCGGGACCGTCCTCGACGACTACGACCGGGATGCACAGGTCGTGGCGACGAAGGGGTACTTCCAGATGAACGACGATGACCCGAACTCCGGTGGCCTCTCGCGGAAGGCCATCGAGCAGGAACTGTCGAATTCGCTTTCCCGGCTCGATATGGACACTGTTGACCTCTACCAGACGCATCGCTGGGATTATGACACGCCAATCGAGCAGACGCTCCGAGCGCTCGATGATGCGGTCCGGCGAGGACAGACGCGGTACGTCGGCGCATCGTCGATGTGGGCTCACCAGTTCGCCGACGCCCTGCGGACGAGCGAATGCGAGGGACTGGAACGCTTCGAGACGATGCAAAACCACTACAACCTCCTGTACCGCGAGGAAGAGCGCGAGATGCTGCCGCTGTGTGACAGGGAACGTGTCGGCGTCATGCCGTGGAGCCCGCTGGCTCGTGGCTACCTCACCCGGCCACACGAGCAGGTCGAAGCGACCGTTCGGGGTGAGACCGACGATCACGCGCGTGAACATCCCTACTTCGAGGGGAACGGCCGCGAGGTTAACGAACGTGTGCAGGAATTGGCCGACGAGTACGACGCCTCGATGGCCCAGATCGCGCTCGCATGGGTCCTCGACAAAGAGTGGGTCGACGCGCCCATTGTCGGGACCAGTACCCTCGCACACCTCGAAGAAGCGGTCGCAGCGCTTGATATCGACCTCTCAGAGAGTGATGTGGCGTGGTTGGAGGACCCGTACGAACCGGTTCGAGTGTCTGGCCACGAGTAGGACGCCGAAACGGTTAACATATTGTATGATTAATAATTATGTTGAGAGCTGTTAACAATGGGCAACTTTCGGGGATCGAGCGGCGAGACCCCCGACGAGGCAACGGATAGTGACTCCTGTGTCTGTTCGGTAGCCAACCCAGTCGAACACTATGTAACCGGGGTACTGGGATTCGTCGCGACGCTCCTCTTGGGCATGCAGGTCTACCCCTGGCTACGAGCCATCGTCGAGCCCTCATCGTATCTCGCCTCGACGTGGCTGGTGTTCAGTTTTGCTGCGGTCTGGCTCGTCTGCTGGATCGTGCTGGAGGTGGTCTGGGAGTGGCGTGCCGGGCGCGTGCACCTGTCGTAGCGGGCAGTCAGCCGCGAACGTCGGCTGCGATTCGCTGCATTCTCGTGAAGTCGTCGTCAGAGTAGGCGATGAGCCGCACGTCAGTCAGGGACTCGGGCTGGAACTCGTCGATGACCGAACAGATGATTCTCACACCGTCCTCAAAGCCGAAGCCGGCGATGCCACAGCCGATAGCCGGGAGGACGACCGACTCGCAGTCCAGCGCGTCCGCTTCCGCCAGCGCGTTCCGCGTGGCCGCCCGGATACTGTCAGCCGTCGACTGCCCACCCGGCGGCATCGCGGCGGCGTGGATGACGTACTCCGCCTTGAGATCGTAGGCATCGGTCGTGGCGACGCCGCCGAGATCAACCGGCCCCTTCGCGACGGCCTCGTCGTTCAGTCCCGAGCCAGCCGCGCGTTTGAGCGCCCCGGCGACGCCAGATCCCATCCGAAGACTCGTGTTGGCCGCGTTGACCAGTGCATCCGCCGACTGTGCAGCGATGTCGCCCTGGATTACCTCGAACTCCATACTCGACGCAACGTGAGAGACAGCCAAAGTTCTAGCGCCGAGGCCATTGGGGCATGCGGGACTGCCACCGTTTCCCACGCCAGGCAAAAACCTGTCTGGCCCCTACGAGCAGGTATGGATCTGCTGACGATGACGTGGGGTTCATGCACTGGCCCATCGAGCCCGAAACTGTCGCGGCGACGCTGCCCGACGGACTCGCGGTCGACACGTACGACGACCGGGCATGGCTCAGTGTTGTCCCGTTCCGGATGGCGGACATCAGACCGAGGGGCAGCCCCATCGGGCGGTCCTTTGGCGAGTTGAACCTCCGGACCTACGTCCGGGCCGACGGGACGCCGGGCGTGTACTTCTACAATCTCGACGCTGACGACCGACTCAGTGTTACAGTAGCCCGAAAACTGTTCCAGCTGGCGTACTACCGTGCGTCGATGCAGGTCCGAGCGGTCGGTGACGGTGTCGAGTTCCGGAGCACCCGGTCCAGTTCGCGCGCGCCGCCAGCAGATTTCCATGCCACCTACGAGCCGAGTGGGCCGCCGGCGACACCCGAATCCGGATCGCTGGACTCGTTTCTGGTCGAGCGCTACCGCTTCTACGCCGCGAGCGACGACGGGACAGTGTACTACGCTGACATCGACCACGAACCCTGGCCGCTGCAGGAGGGGCGAGCCGACATCCAGACGAACGGACTGTTCGCCGCGGCGGGGTTCGACCGCCCGTCCGGGGACCCGGTCATCCATTACTGCTCCGAGCTACCGGTGACAGCGGGGAGACTACACCGGCTCGAAGGGGCGGCCCAGTACACTGATTAGCGTGTCGGCCTCAATGACGGTGTGGTCATCCTCCGTCCGCTGCAGGTCGCGCTTGAGGATATCTGCTTCTGCCACTGGCCGGTGTCGAAACAACACATAGCGGCGGCAGTGCCCAACTGGCTCACGGTCGAGACGGCCGACGGCGACGCCTGGGTATCGGCCGTCGCGGCGACCGTCGACCGCGTCGAGACGTTCGGTATCGAGATAGCCGGGCCGTCGGAGTTACTCACGGTACGGACCTACGTCCGCGGCCCGACCGGCCAGCGCGGTGTCTACGTGCTAGCTCTGTTCGGTGACGACAGGCGGACGACGACAGTGGTCTCGGAGCTGTTTCGTCTCGCCGTGGGTGACGCAGTCCCACGGAAACTCCCGACGCCCGACCAACGTAGGGTCCTCGATACCGGCGAGCGGCGGCTGTTCGAGTGCCAGTATACGGTGGGTGGTGACTCAGTGGCGATACCGCCGGATTCGCTGGCCTCGTTCCTTGTGGACCGGCAGCGGTACTTCACAACTGGTCGGTTCGGGACGCACCTGGTCGGCAACGTGGGCCACGACCCGTGGCGGCTCGACCGTGTCGACGCCAGCGTAACCGGCACTGTATGTAATATAGTTGACTTTAATGTGGGGGGCTCCACCCCTCTGGTCCATCACAGCCCAGGTGTTGGGGTATCGATTTCCCCACCAACGCCGTGCTAACGGAGACGAGCGGGCGGCCTAGCTCCCTTGTAATATAAGTAGGGACAGACCAATTGCAAGAGCAAGAGCCCGCCGTCTATATGACATCTGAGAACAATATCCGGACCCTCGTCGTCGATGACAGCGACTTTTTTGCGGAGATGACCGCAGAGACACTTACGCAACAACACGACATACAGTCGGTCGCTGCAAACAGCGCCTCGGAGGCACTCGACCTGCTCGACACGGAGGGGTTCGACTGCGTCGTCAGCGACTACGAGATGCCCGAGATGGACGGATTAGAACTCCTCGAGAAAATCCGGGAAACCAACCCGTCTATTCCGTTCATTCTGCTGACCGGGCGGGGGGACGAAGAGACGGCGAGCAAGGCTATCGCGGCCGGTGTCGCCGACTACCTCCTGAAGATCGAAGTCGTTGAAGACAAACAGTACGGACGGCTGGCCAACCGGATCAGGAACGTCGTTTCACAG
>JBDGPY010000073.1:0-23086 GCA_042219425.1 Haloarcula sp.
CTTCGGCATATCAGTAGGTACTCAGGCAGTCGTATAAGAATGACCGTCTGGGAAAGGGGCGAGGCCGTTCAGTCGGCCGGTTCGCCGCGACGCTCGACCCTCCGCCGGCCGCCGAGCGTGTACACCCAGAGGATACCGAGGCCGAGCATGTACGCCAGCGCGGTCGGGATACCGACAATGAACATAGTGAAGATACCGCTGGGTGAGAGAATTGCCGAGAGAGCCACGATGGCGATGACGACCTCCCGCCAGCGCTCGTACATCAGGTGGAACGGAATGATGCCACCGCGGTGGAACAGGAACATCGTCACTGGAATCTCGGCCAGCAGTCCGATACCGATGGTGAGGAAGAACACGAGCCAGCCGAACTTGCTCACGCGGTAGGCGATAACCATGTTCGATTCGAGCTGGTCGTAGGCGATCCAGGAGATGGTCTCCGGGGCCACGTAGAGGAACCCGATCAGGCTCCCGCCGATGAGCGCTCCAAACAGTGTTCCCCCCCAGACAGCCAGAATGTTGCGGTCCCCGATGACGAGGCCGCGCTCGCGCATTGACGGCCACGCGAAGTACAGCACCACCGGGATGACCGACACCGCGCCGAGTATTGTCGAGAACTTGACGATGAACACCAGGTGCTCGACGGGGTGGAGCGTGACAATACTCACGTCGGCCGCCATCTCCGGCGGAAGCCGACTGACGAACGTCCGCTGTATCTTTCCGATGCCGCCCTGGTAGAGGAACAGGAACGCGGCGGCGAGAATGGCCCCGAAGATACCGAGGATGACGAACGCGCGGGATGCCAGCGCACTGAGAATGAACTGGATATCGTAGTAGTAACCGCCGATCTCGTCCTCGGTGGTCTCGTCTTCAGTGAAAGCGTCGACCATGCCGGCGGTCGTCGATGTGAACACGCCCGCTTCTTCTTCCTCCTCGTCCGTGCCAGCGGTCTCTTCTGGCGCTTCGCCCTCGACTTCAGCCGCGTCATCGTCTTCGTGAGCCATGTCCCAGCGGTCGAGGACGGCCTGTGCCTTCTCTTTGTTGTCGTCCGCGAGGGCACGGTCCGCGTGGGCGAGCGCCTCGTCCTCGGTCATTTCTTCGAACGCCTCTGGCGGGGCGACCTCAACGGCAGCGGCGTTGAGTTCGTCGATATCAATTGCCGACGGGTCGCCTACCTGACCAGAACCCGCTTTCGCGGAGAGTGCGTTCAACACGTGGTAGTACAGAACGGCGATGGCACCGAGAAGACCGAACACAGCAGCGATACCCAGCGCCGTGGTTTCAACGGGAAACCCGAACAGCGCCGGCGGCTGGATATCGCCGGTAAGTCGGTCCGATGGGAACAGTTCGGCGAACCGCTGGACGTACTGGAATGCCTCGGTCGCGAGGACGTAGTACACCGCGCCGCCACTGAGGACTGCACCGCCGAGAATCGTGTTCCAGTTCCCGCGGGCGACAGCACTGGTACTCACCAGATCGCCCGAGCGACGAATCAGCATCGCGAGTTTCGCCAGTGCCAGACTGATCCCATAGAGGCCACACAGCGGCGCGGCCCACATGATCTGCGTGAAGGGGTCCGGCGGCGAGAACAGCGCACCGAAGCCGAAAATCCCCATCACCGCGTAGCGCCACCTGTCGCGGAACGTCTCGTAGGGGACGATTTCGGTGTACGAAAGCACCGTCATCACGAGTGGCAACTGGGCAGCGAGTCCGAACGACACCGCTAGCAGGAAGACGAACTGGAACCACTTGACGATGGAGTACTGCGGCGTGAAGCCAGCGGCGTAGGCGTCGCCAGCAAGGAAGTTGAACATCAGCGGGAAGAACAGCTCGTAGGCATAGGCGACGCCGCCGAAAAACAGGCTGAGGCTTATCGCGACGAACAGCCCGCCCTTCCAGGCCGGAATGTGTTCTGCCGGCCACCAGCCGCGCTGGCGGAGGCCGTCACGGCCGAAGTATATCAACAGCGGCAGCGACATGAGAATCCCGATGACGGCACCGATTTTCACCTGCAGGAGGATGACGTCGAACGGCGTGACCGCGACGATACTCGTGGCCTCCTTGGTCGTGAGGTCCATCTGCGAGTACAGCAGATCGGCACGGAGCGTGTCCCAGACGCCGTACTGCAGCCCCATGATCGTGCCGATCATCCCGATGACGAAGACGATGAACACCTTCTGAAGGTGCACCTGCGCCGAGCGGAGCATCGCACCGAGCGTAGCGCGCCCGCTCTGGACGGTCTGGACGGTGTCTTCGTCAATTGCACTCGCCATCTCCTATGGGCCTAGCTCAGTGGGCGTTATCAATTTATTCATCCCGGTGACAGCCACCACTCGAAAAGAAAGTTTACAACAACCACCGTCTAAGCCGGGGACAGATGGAGGACGGTGACGCAGACGACGAGCGGTGCGAGCCCGAAGAGCCGCTACTACCGTCCGACGATGAGTCTCCGGACTCACAGGACCCCGACGGCGACACGTTCCAGTCCGACGCGACGGACGGCAACGACGACCCGACGAGTTCAGGCGACGACGCGGCTGACGGCGGAAGCACCGCCGATGCCGACGAGAACGATGTCGAAGCCACTGGTTCGGAAGACGCCGGAGCGGACGAGAGCGACTCTGACGACTCGGCACTCACCGATCCCGTGGCTGCGGCCGACGCGAGCCGGGAAACGGACGAGGTGACGAGCCCGGGACCGTCGCCGGCCGGCGGCGACGAGAACACTGTCGGGTCTCACGGTGCCCCGACCGAATCCAAGACGGGCCTGTTTGACCGCGACAGTGGGGCTATCGATGCCGCGATCCCAGCAGACGTGCCAACCGACTGGGGGAAGCCAAAGCCGACGCCAGCGGGGGGCGGCGGCAGCGCCGCTCCGACGACCGGCGGGAGTTCGGGTGCTCCCGGCTACGATCCAGACGACGAGGTTCTGAGCGAGGGCGCGCCAGACGACGAGGAGATGCCCCTGGCCGACCACGTCGAGGAGATGGCGATGCGGCTGTTCGTCGTCGTCGGCGTGATGGCCGCCATCGCCGTCATCGCGCTGCCGTACTCCGACGACCTCATCAACTTCCTCTGGTACTCGTTCCTCGACGGCCCAGCCGAAGCCTGCGGGCAGGTTGCGGCGGACGTGGAGGGGAGCACTGTGGCGGGTGCTGACTGCCCGCACATCTACAACCCGCTCGGGCTCATTCTCGCCCGGCTGAAGGTGTCATCGCTAGTTGGGTTCATCGCGGCCCTGCCGGTGTTCGTCTACCAGACGTACCTGTTCATGCGGCCGGGGCTGTACCCCCGTGAGCGACGCTACTACCTCGCCGCGGTGCCGACGAGCCTCGTGCTCGCAGCCGTCGGTGTTGGCTTCGCATACTTCGCCGTGCTGCGGGCGATGTTCGACTACTTCATCACCTACTCCGACCGTGCGGCCGACCTGGCCTTCGGGCTGAGCGAGACGTTTAACCTCATCATCCTGATGCTCGGCCTGTTCGCGCTCATCTTCCAGATTCCGCTGTTCGTGATGCTCGCAGTGATGATGGGTGTGACGACCCGCCAGTGGCTCCAGGACCGGCGGCTGTACTTCTGGGGTGGCTTCGCGGCCGTGGCGTTCCTGTTCAGTCCGGACCCGACCGGGATGGCCCCGCTGATGGTCGCGGTGACGATGATCGGCCTGTTCGAGGGAACGTTGCTGCTGCTTCGCTGGACCGGCAGCAGTTCGCCGGTTCCGACGGCCGACGACCTCGCCGACCGCCGCCCGGTCGCGTGGCTGGTCGCCGGCGTCGCCGGCTATCTCCTCAGCCCCGCGCCGGTTCCGACGGGCTACTACGAGCAGTTGCCAGCCGCTGTCACTGACGCGCTCGCGGCCGCTGGTCTCGGCAACGCCACGCCGATGCTCGTCGGTGGCGGTGCTATCGTCCTGTTCGAGGTGCTCGCCTACGTGAACAAGAACTACTACGGCTCGGTGCGGCTCTGGCGCGGGCTCCGGTCCGCCCGCCTGCCCGTCTGGGCAGTCGCCATCGTCGTCGGCTACCTCGGGAGCCCCGACCCGACGCTGTTCCGCCTCGTGAACCAGTTCAGCCTCCCACAGAGCGCCGCAGTCGCCGTTGCCATCGGCCTTATCCTCCTCTTTGAGGGGACCATTGCCGTTGCACGCTGGCGTAGTCAGGAGGCGTGACGATGACGACTGTTCTCGTGACCCGGCACGGCGAAACGACGTGGAACCGCGACGACCGTGTCCAGGGGTGGGCCCCGAGCGGGCTAACTGACCGTGGACGCGCGCAGGCGACGGCGCTCGGTGCGTGGCTTGACGACCGATACGACGTTGACCGCGTCCTCTCGTCGGATCTCAAACGCACTCGCGAAACAACAGCGGTTGTCAGTGCTGCCGCCGACAGTCTGCCCGACCCCGACTTTGACCGCGACTGGCGCGAGCGCGGCTTCGGTACCGTGCAGGGCCTGTCAACCGACGAGCTGTTCGACGAGTTCCCCGACCATGACCGGAGTGAGAGCGTCATCGCACTTGAGGCGGTTCCGGATGGCGGCGAGGGCATCGAGACGTTCCGCCAGCGGATCGAGACAGCGTGGGATCGCGCGATTTCGACCGCCGAATCCGGGGAAACTACACTGGTGGTCACTCATGGCGGCGTGATCAAGGTCCTGCTGGCGAAATTCACCGACCGAGACCCCGACGCGGCGCTGGCCGAACACTCACAGGCAAACTGCGCCGTCAACGAAATTAGGCTCGACAGTGACGCGCCGGAACTGGTCGGCGAAGAACTGACTGGCTGGATCGAGTTGCTGGATTGAGGGCTGTTCGTCGGACGCGTGTAGTTGCGTGACTACGGCTGCACACAGCCAGAACATCCTGGTCGGACGAACAAGGCCAGGTGGGACTGAAAAGAGCCATGGACCGTCCGTCGCCGGGGTACGCCAATAGCGCGAGAGCTTGCTGGTCCGGCGTCGTCGGTGCTATGAAAGTAAATACCGTCCTCAGTCGACGGACGGATAGTCAGCGTCGAAGACGTTGCTGACCACGTCCTCAGTATCGACTTCAGCTGATCCCTCAGTCTCGGGGCTCACACTCCCGGTTTCGTATCCGTGGAGGTCGAGCGTCACGTGGTCGAAGCCACAGTCTCCGATATGGTCGCGAGCGGCCCGGACGAAATCAGGGTCCAGTGCAGTTTCGAGTTCTTCTTCGCCGACCTCGATACGCGCGAGGCCGTCGTGATCGCGCACCCTGAACTGCTCGAAGCCCCAGGTCCGGAGGAGGCGCTCGGCCTTCTCGACGCGGGAGAGGCGTTCCTCCGTGACTTCGAGTCCTGTCGGAATCCGTGAGGAGAGACACGCCATGGAGGGTTTGTCGGCAACCGAGAGATCGTACTCGCGGGCAATCTCGCGGACCTCGGACTTGTCGATGTCGTGTTCGAGCAGCGGAGAGTAGGCGTCCAGTTCCTCCACAGCGCGCAGACCGGGGCGGTGACCCTCGCCCACGTCGGAGGCGTTCGTCCCGTCACAGACCACGTCGATGCCGAGTTCGCGGGCGCGGTCGTACATCGCGCCCAGCCGCATCGACCGGCAGTGGTAACATCGCATGTCGTCGTTCTGCATGAACTCCTCGCTGTCGAGTTCGGAGAACTCCACGATTTCGTGGCGGATGCCGATCTCCTCGGCGACGCGGGTGGCGTCATCCAGTTCAGCGGCTGGCAGCGTCTCGGACTTGGCAGTACAGGCGATGGCGTCGTCACCGAGGGCGTCGTGAGCCAGTGCGGCGACGACACTCGAATCCACACCACCGGAGAAGGCAATCAGCACGCCATCACGCGACTTGAGATCCTCGCGGGCGGCCGTCAGTTTCTCCGCAACAGCAGACATAGGCCTTCCTTCTCGGTGGAGGGGCAAAACGCCTTCGCGTTCATTGTTCGGCCGGCCGAGGCGTACAGGGCGTCGACCGCTACCCTCATCGCCGGAGCCGCTGGCAACGGGTTTTTTCTCACTGGCGTCGAATGGGCGGGCAGATGGAGCTCGAATCGGTTCCGGGCGTCGGGGCGAAGACAGCCGCGGCGCTCCGAGAGCTGGACGATCCGGAGGCAGCACTCCGGGACGGCGACGTTGCGTCGCTCGCGCGTGCGCCGGGCATCAGCGAGGGTCGTGCCGCCCGAATCGCTCGCGGCGCGGTCCGTGCCGAACACGACGACCCCGGTGGCTTCACCGCCACCAAGCGGGCCCGGGAGATCCACGAGGACGCCTTGACCCTGCTCACCGAGCGGACGGTGACCGACTACGCCGCGAAGCGGCTGGAGACAATCTACCCGAGTGGCGTCCGAAGCCGCATCGAGGAGGTCCGGACGTTCGCCGAGTCGGCGATGGCCCGTGAGCCCGAGCCGGCGGTCCTCGACGCACTATCGACCGTTGAACCCCTTGCCGAACCCGGCGATGTTCGGATCAGGGATCGCTGTCTGGCGACCCGCGACGCCGAGCGCTACGCCGACGCGCAGGCCGCGATTCCGGAGGTCAGCGTCGAGGTCGTCGACGACGCCCGCCAGCTGGCTGAACTCGCCCGCTCGTACTCGACGGTCGTCGCGCTGGATGAGGCCTTCGCTGGCGTCGACGTGGAGGGTGACGTACGCGTGGAGCCGAACGCGCTCGAAGAGCCCGAATCAGTCGTTCCAGAGCGCGTCCTCACCTTCTTCGCCCGCAACCGCGACCGGATACAGGCCGCTGCCGAGGTCCACCGCGTCGCCGACCTCGACGCGCCGTGTGATCTAGAGACACTTCTGTCAGCACTCGCCCAGCTCGATGACGACGGTAGCGTCAGCGGCGACGACGAACTCGACCGTCTCGCCACCGCTGTCGATGACCTCGACGCGGCGGTGTCGACGGCCGAAAGTGTCGCTAACGACCATCTCCGGGAGGCCATCGAGGAGCAGGACGTGACCATTGAGGGGACAGACCTGCTGTCACTGGTCGAACGTGGCGCGGGCGTCGATTCGCTCCTCCAGCGCGAACTGGCCGACGAGTACGCCGCCGCCGTCGAGAAGGCTCGTGACCACCTCATCGACGCGCTATCGCTCAGAGACATGGAGGCGACGGCGCGGCGGGCATTCCCCGACGAGCCGGCGTATCCCGTCGAACACGACGAGAAGGTCATCAGCCGCCTCCGGGAGGAACTGACGGCCGCGCGCGACCAGCGTGCGACCCGCCGGAAGCGAGAACTGGCTGATGACCTCGCCGAAATGCGCGGAGATGCGGCGGCACTGGTCGACGCCGCCCTTGAGCTCGACGTCGAACTGGCAATTGCCCGCTTTGCGGACGACTTCGACTGCACGATGCCGAAGCTGACCGAATCCGAAGGAGTCGCCATCGACGGCGGGCGCTCGCCACTGCTCGACGTTCCCTTCGAGGCCGTCGAGCCTGTCGACTACGCCGTCGAGGGGGTGACTGTTCTCTCGGGGGTCAACAGCGGTGGCAAGACATCGACGCTCGATCTCGTGGCGCTGGTGACGACGCTGGCCCACATGGGGCTGCCCGTCCCCGCCGACTCGGCCCGCGTCGGGCGGGTCTCGGAACTCCACTACCACGCCAAGACACAGGGCACGCTGGATGCCGGCGCGTTCGAGGCCACACTGCGGGAGTTCGGCGATCTGGTCGAGGATGTGGACCACCGGTCACCGACGACGGATGGGAATGACAAGACAGACGATGACGGTTCGACGGACGCAACTGCCGACCGGCCAGTGATGGTCCTCGTCGACGAGCTCGAATCGATAACGGAGCCGGGGGCCAGCGCGAAGATCATGGCCGGCATCCTCGAAGCGCTCGGCGAGCGGCAGGCGACGGCAATTTTCGTCTCACACCTCGCACGCGACATCCGCGAGGCCGCTGAAACCGAGATCAGTATCGACGGGATCGAGGCAAAGGGGCTAGAGGACGGCGAGCTGCGGGTCGAGCGCTCGCCGGTCAAGGGGAAACTCGCCCGCTCGACGCCGGAGCTTATCGTCGAGAAGCTTGCTGACGATGGTTCCGACGACGCGGACGGCTTCTACAGCGACCTCCTTGGGAAGTTCGAGTAGCATCGGCCTTTGGGGGTCGATACATCGGGTATCTATCACTCTTCCTGAAACTGTGGCAAATGGTTAAGTGCACCGCGAGGTTCGGTGAAAGTGATGAGCGACGATCCCGAGGACAGGATGCTCGGCTGGGACGAGTCCGTCTTTCGGGACGAGCACGTCTTCGAGATAGACTGGGTCCCGGAGACGTTCAAACACCGGGACTCCCAGATGGAGACGCTGAAATACGCGCTCCGACCGGCTGTCCGTGGCTCTCGCCCGCTCAACGTCATCGCCCGCGGGCCACCGGGAACCGGCAAGACGACTGCCGTCCAGATTCTGTTTGACGAACTCACCGCCCAGACAGACGTCAAGACTGTTCGGGTGAACTGCCAGATGGACTCGACGCGGTATGCCGTCTTCTCCCGCCTCTTCGCCGAGACATTCGACTACGAGCCGCCATCCTCGGGCATCTCGTTCAAGAAACTGTTTTCTCAGATAACCGACAAACTGGTCGAGGAAGACGAGGTACTCGTTGTCGCCCTCGACGACGTGAACTACCTGTTCTACGAGAGCGAGGCCAGCGACACGCTTTACTCACTGTTGCGCGCCCACGAGGCCCACTCCGGCGCGAAAATCGGCGTCATCTGCATCTCCTCAGATCTGGAACTGGACGTCATCGAGGCCCTCGACACGCGCGTTCAGTCCGTGTTCCGCCCCGAGGAAGTGTATTTCAACCCGTATGGCCAGGCCGAGATTGCTGACATTCTCAGCGAGCGCGTCGACCGCGGCTTCAACGAGGATGTTGTCGGCCCCACGGTGCTAGACCGCGTCGCCGGACTGACGGAGGAACAGGGCGGCGATCTCCGCGTCGGCATCGACCTCCTGCGCCGGGCCGGGATGAACGCCGAGATGCGCGCTTCCCGCTCTGTCGAAATCGAGGACGTCGAGGAGGCCTACGACAAGTCGAAGTACGTCCACCTCTCCCGTCGGCTGCGGGAACTATCGAACTCGGAGACGGCGCTCGTTGAGGTCATCGCGGCCCACGACGGCCAGCAGGCGGGTGACATCTACGAGGCATTCTCCGAGCAGACAGAGCTCGGCTACACGCGCTATTCCGAGATCATCAATAAACTCGACCAGCTCGATATCATCGACGCCGACTACACCAGTGTCGAGGGGCGCGGCCGCTCCCGGGATCTGACGCTTAATTACGATGCTGACGCCGTGCTGGATCGGTTGTGATACGACGCTGGTGTGTACACTGATGGAAGAGACGAATCGTGGGGTGAGCCGCGGAGTCTTCCGATGGTGGAACCGGAATGTTAGTCGCAACCGGCGTTCAGACGGACTGGACTATACTCCTGACTCGATGTGCATGGAGGCCCGCTGCAGCTCTCGTTTACAGTCGAGCCGCTGGCCCCAGGACTGATACTGTCGGCTGTAAGCCATTGAAGAATTTTGCCATCCCGGGGTGGCAAATCTCTTCACGTAGTTACAGCCAACAGTATGAGCGTCACTCCATCTTCTCGAAGGTCGTCTCAGCCCACTGGACGGCGTAGTCGGCCCCGTACTGCAGATAGGCGTCGGTGTCAAGCGCGGCAAAGGGCGCTGGCAGATCGAGATTGTGCTTGATACCACTGCAGGCGAGTTCGGCAGCCGCAGCGAACTCCGTCTGTCCCTGCGCGATCTCACCGGGCAGCGCTTCGAGCCGGGGTTGCAGACGCTCGCCGGCGTCGTCCCACGCCGTGAACAGATCGGGGTAGTCGTCCGCCCAGTCGGTGAACTCCTTGCGTGTCTGGAGGCCGAGATACGCAGTGTAGACGGCCGCTGCAAGCTGGTACCGGTCGTTCGCGTCGAGATGGGGATCGGTGGCGGCGACGAACTCCGGGTAGCGCTCGCCGAAAAAGCCGAGGAAGTGCTCGGGTACATCGAGGCTGACCTCGACCAGCGCCTCGGCGATGAGAAACGAGACAAAGGAGTCCGGCGAGGTTTCCAGTCGTGGCTTGACGAACACGCAGGGTGGGACTGTCTGGCGGGTCCAGGCGACGCCGCCGTCGCCCGGCATCCCGATTGTCAGTTCCCCGCCGATGTACTCCTGAAGTACCTCCGGGGCCGTCGTCGGCAACCATGCGCCGTCGTAGGCAATCTGGTCGAGTCCGTCGGTCACAAGCAAGAGTTCTTCTGCGACCGCGGGGTCGAGCGTCTCGAAGTCACGGTCACAGTCCAGTACGTACGTCTCTGGGGCGTAGGCGTCACGTACGGCCGGCAGCTTGCCGGCCAGTGAGCGCTCGGTGAACATCTACGCCGAGAACATGACGAGGTTGAGGACGATTGCGATTGACAGCAGTGCGGACACGCCGATGGTACCGAGGACGAGCTTCGTAGCCGTGCTCATGCGTATGGTTCTCTCGGGCCGAACATTAAAGCTTGAGAAAACTGCTTTTGGCGTATCGCCCCGACATCCGTATGCACCGCGAACGCGTCTCGACCGACACGTCCTGGAAACAGCAGATCACCTACCTCGCCGTGAACGGCGGGACTCCCTCGCTGATTGAGGTGGGCTACTCACGCGCAGTCCGTGCGGGAACACCGCCTGCGTATTCAGTGATACGAAGGCTGCCGAATGTGATTACTCAGGTGGTCGGCTCGATATTCTGGTTCATCCGGAACAGATTCTCGGGGTCGTACTCGTCTTTGAGCTCGACCAGCCGCTCATACGCCGGGCCAAACGTCGTCCGCATCATCTCGTCGTCCTCCTCGTGGAAGCCGGGGAAGTTCAGGTAGACCGACCCATCGGAGAACTGGCGCATGTCGTCGAGGCAGTCTCGGACCCACTCGATGTTGGCGTCGTCAGTTTCGGGGTCCTCCCAGTTAGCCTCCACCCCAAGGAGGAACGGTGCGTGCCGTCCGGCGAAGGCGCTTTCCTCGATACCGACGTCGGTAATGACACCACCGAGCTGCCAGACGTCAACTGTCGACAGCGGCGAAGGTGCTGCCTCGGCCCAGTATTCGAAGCGGTCGATAGCGGAGTCCGAGAGCCCGTCGAGGTACAGCGACTTCCAGTAGTACCGCATCCCGTCGGGATAATCCTCGTCGAGGAGCTGCTGGAACTCGGCGTAGGGCATCACATCACTGAAGTCGGCGATCGGATCGGCGAATTCACGAAGCGGTGCCAGCGCCTGCTCGCCCTCTTCGACCGGCCCTGCATAGCACCCGAGGAACGCGATCTTGAAATCGTCTACTGCGTCCGCAGGGAAGAGCTCCTCATCGGGCATCACGCCCGCGAACGCGAGCGTACTGACTTCGTCGGGTGCCGACTCGACGTAGTCGCGATAGGCCTGCAAGCATTCGGCCAGTTGGTCTCCCGGGTGAAACACCAGACTGGTCGCAACCTCTGGCCCGACAGGGTGGAGTTCGAACTCGAATCCAGTCACGACCCCGAAATTTCCACCGCCGCCGCGCAGCCCCCAAAACAGCTCTTCGTTCTCGTCGGCGCTGGCCGTCAGGTACTCGCCCTCCGCCGTGACCAGATCGACCGAGCGGAGATTGTCACAGCTCAGCCCGTACTTGCAGCGCAGGTGTCCGATTCCACCACCGAGCGTCAACCCGGCGATCCCAGTGTCCGAAACGACGCCGCCGGGTGTCGCTAGTCCGAATGCCTGCGTTTCGTGGTCGAGATCTGCCCATGTCGCACCGGCCTGGACCCACGCCGTCTGCGCCTCCGGATCGACCCGGACACCGGTCATCTCCGAGAGGTCGATGACGAGCCCACCATCGCAGACGGCCGTGCCGGCAACGTTGTGCCCGCCGCCACGCACCGCCACGAGAAGATCGTTCTCGCGGGCGAAATTCACGCCACTGATGACATCCGCGGCACCCGCACACCGCGCAATGAGTCCCGGCCGTTTGTCAATCATCCCGTTCCAGACGGCGCGGGCGTCGTCGTAGTCAGGGTCGTCGGGGCGGATCAGGTCTCCGTGGAATCCGGCTTCGAACTGTTCGATCTGTTCGTCGTCGATGTCATGCTTTACCATATACTATCGAAGGGCTGCCTGGGCTTTGGCCTCACCTATCAAGTAGCGTTCGACGGCGTGAACGCTGTTTCAGCACATGAGATGGGTTTCAGTTCATGACAGGAAGAATTACTACCTATGCTACTCTCTCTCAAACAGAGGGATTCCAATGGAACCCCACAATAACGAACCGGACTCCGAGGACTCAAACCCACCACCGGGCTCGCCGGTTCTGGAGGCGCTCCTCGAGAATGCGCGCAACCAGAAGTACCTCGGCCAGCGACTGGACGCTGCGGGTGACCGCGTCGATACGGACCTGCTCGGCGATATCGTTCGACACGGGCCCGTGCTCGAAGCACTCCGCAACGAACCACTCGACCGGCGGGAGATCGAGGAGCGACTCGACGTGTCGCGGGCGACGAGCCACCGCTTCACCCAGTGGCTCGACGAGCAGGGTTTCGTCGAGAAGGTCGACGGCCGGTTTCAGTTGACCGGGCGGGGTGAGGCTGTCGCCGACGAGGTGCTCCGGTTCGAGGCGAACGTGCGAACCGTCCACCGGATGGCGCCGCTGCTGGATCTTATCTGTGAAGACCACCAGGAGTTCGTCGTTGAACCGTTTGTCGACGCGACGGTCACCGTCGCCAAGCCGGACGATCCGTACCAGCCGGTTGAGCGGTTTATCTCGCTGGTGGACGAATCGGACACCTTCCGCGGATTCAATACGACGCACATGGCACCGCTTGTCCTGGGTGAATTCCATCAGCGGGTGTTCGACAGAACCAACACCGAAATTATCTACCTCCCCCATATCGTCGAGAAACTCTTCGAGACGTATCCGACACAGGCGACCGAGGCGGTCGAGAGAGGTCACCTTACCCTCCGGACGCGCGACGAGCTTCCCTACGGACTCGCAATCTTCGACGAGCGTGTGGGACTCGGTGGGTACGATGAGTCGACAGGCATGATGCAGGTGTTTGTCGATACGGAGTCACCCATCGCCCGGGAGTGGGCCGAGCGCGTCTACGCGTCGGTCAGAGCGGATTCTGAACCACTCGCTGACGAACGAATCGATTCGATCCGCTGAGGCTTCTCGCTGGGTGCTTCAGTCGCTACCGGCTTCGAATAGCGGGAACCGCAGTCAGAAGACGGCGGAGGGGACCACCATCTGACATCGATAGTCACTCTCGGCCCCAGCCACCTGTCAGTTTCGGGACAAGGCCATGGGTTTTTGTTCCAAAGCGCCGACAGGTCAACACATGCCCTCCATCGAAGTCGGCGAGACGTTCACTGAGAGGGGAACGTTTCGGCCCGAGGACGTGGATCGGTTTGCCGCCCTCTCGGGCGACGATCAGCCCCGCCATACCGAACCCGATAGGGACGGGCGGCGCATGGTACAGGGATTGCTCACAGCGTCGCTGCTGACCAGCATCGGCGGGGATCTCGAAGTTCTGGCCTCGCAGATAGATCTCCAGTTCCGCCGGCCAGTGTACACCGGTGAGCAACTTGTGTGTGAGATGACCGTTGTGAGTGTCGACCCGCGCGCCGACAGCGGCGTTACTCTCGTCGGTGATGTGACTGTTCGACGTGTCGCGCAGGACGACAGGACCGTGGATCAGGCCGAAGCGGAAGCCGGAGACACGGCGGAGGGTGACACCACTGGAACGGTTGTTCTCGAAGCGACCGTCGAAGGTGTCATCAGGGAATGAGCTGCTCGCCGTCGTCGTCATAGACGGTGATCGCGTCGACCGGGCAGGAGCGGGCGGCGAACTTCGCATCCAGTTCGGCGTCGCCGGGTATCTCCCGAACGAACACGCCGTCTTCGCGCTCCTCGCTGTCCGCTAGCACCGCTTTGCCGGCGTCCTCGTCGCGCTCGAATGCGTCCCACTCAGCGACACACTGGAACATCCCGATACAGGTGTCGTAATCGTATTCGATCTGCATACCCGATATTACCCGCTCGCGGGCAAAGGCGTTCCCCTCGGGGCCCGGTCCCATCGGTATTCGAGACGGTTCCAGTGCGACAGTTTAAATCAGACCAGGACCCAATCAGGGGGTAATGGACGTTGCGGACCTGCCAGGCGTGCCCGACTGGCTCCCGGACCACCTGCGCGACGACGGTATCGAGGAACTGTACCCACCCCAGGCCGAGGCTGTCGAAGCCGGTGTCACGGCGGGCGAGAACCTCGTGTCGGCGATTCCGACGGCGAGCGGGAAGACACTCATCGCCGAGCTAGCGATGCTCTCCTCGGTCGAGCGCGGCGGCAAGGCGCTGTACATCGTCCCGCTGCGGGCACTGGCCAGCGAGAAACAGGCCGACTTCGAGGAGTTCGAGCAGTACGGTCTCGACATCGGCGTCTCGACGGGCAACTACGAGTCGGAGGGGGGCTGGCTCGCCGACAAGGACATCGTCGTCGCGACCAGCGAGAAGGTTGACTCGCTGGTCCGCAACGACGCCCCCTGGATCGAGGACCTCACTTGCGTTGTCACCGACGAGGTCCACCTCGTCGACGATAGCGAACGGGGGCCGACACTTGAGGTGACGCTGGCGAAGCTCCGTCGGCTCAACCCTGACCTGCAGACCGTCGCGCTGTCGGCGACCATCGGCAACGCGGATGCGCTGGCGACGTGGCTCGACGCCGAACTCGTCGACTCCGACTGGCGGCCGATTGACCTCCAGAAGGGGGTCCACTACGGGCAGGCGCTCCATCTCGAAGACGGGAGCCAGCAACGCCTCTCGGTGCACAACAACGAGAAGCAAGCTGCGGCCATCGTCCGGGATACTCTGGGAGACGAGGGGTCGACGCTCGTGTTCGTCAACTCCCGGCGCAACGCCGAGGCGGCGGCGGGCCGACTGGCCAGCACCGTTCGGCCTCATCTCACCGCCGAAGAGCAGGCCCAGCTGGCAGACATCGCCGAGGAGATACGCGACGTGAGCGACACGGAGACCAGCGACGACCTCGCAGATGCCGTAGCGGACGGGGCCGCGTTCCACCACGCCGGCCTCTCCCGGGGGCACCGCGAACTCGTCGAAGACGCCTTCCGGGACCGGCTTGTGAAGGTTGTCTGTGCGACGCCGACGCTCGCGGCTGGCGTCAACACTCCCTCGCGGCGCGTCATCGTCCGTGACTGGCGGCGCTACGACGGATCGGCTGGCGGCATGACCCCGCTTTCGGTGCTTGAGGTCCATCAGATGATGGGCCGAGCGGGCCGGCCGGGGAGAGACCCGTACGGCGAGGCGGTTCTCATCGCTAACAGTCACGACGAGGTCGACGAACTGTTCGAGCGCTACGTCTGGGCCGACCCGGAGCCGGTCCGGTCGAAGCTTGCCGCTGAACCGGCGCTCCGGACGCACATCCTCGCAACCGTTGCGTCTGGTTTTGCACGCTCTCGTTCAGGGCTTCTCGAATTCCTCGAACAGACGCTCTACGCGAGTCAGACTGACGACAGCGGTCAGCTGGAACGAGTCGTCGACGACGTACTCAGGTATCTGCAACGAAACGACTTCTTGGTGGATGAAGCTGGAGAGCTGGACGCCACCTCGCTTGGCCACACGGTTTCGCGGCTCTATCTGGACCCAATGAGTGCCGCCGAAATCGTCGATGGCCTCCGGGACTGGGAGCGAGGGGCCAGAGAGAGCACTTCGGCGAGCGGGTCGGCAGGCGACACACCCGCGGAACCCCTGGAAGAGAGCGGCTTCACCACTGCCAGCGAACTCGCTGAGGATGGGGGTCCAAACGACGACACCGACGACACAGAATCGGACGTGCTCTCCGCGCTCGGGCTCTATCACCTCGTTTCACGCACGCCGGATATGTACCAGCTGTATCTTCGCTCGGGCGACCGTCAGGAGTACGAGATGGAACTGTTCGAGCGGGAAGCGGAACTGCTCGGCCCGACGCCGTCAGAGTTCGAGGAGGGACGCTTCGAAGACTGGCTCTCGGCGCTGAAGACCGCCCGACTGCTCGAAGACTGGGCGACAGAGGTCGACGAATCAACCATCACGGAACGGTACGGCGTCGGTCCGGGAGACATCCGCGGCAAGGTCGAGACGGCCCAGTGGTTGCTAGGGGCGGCCGAGTCACTGGCCAGCGAGGTTGACCTCGACGCCGCGCGGGAAATCAGTGAGGCGCGAATACGCGTCGAACACGGCGTCCGGGAGGAACTGGTCGACTTGGCCGGTGTCCGCGGCGTCGGCCGCAAGCGGGCGCGGCGGCTGTTTCAGGCCGGTATCACCGACCGAGCGGAGCTCCGGGATGCTGACAAAGGCGTCGTGCTAGCGGCGCTTCAGGAACGCCGGAAAACCGCCCAGAACGTGCTGGAAAACGCCGGCCACCGGGACCCGTCGATGGAGGGCGTCGAGCCTGCGGCGGACGTGTCCGTCGACCTCGATGATGACAGCGGGCAAACCGACGGCGCTGGCGCTGAAAGCGACGACGACCAATCCAGCCTGGGGGACTTCTGATGCAGGTCGTTGAAGGCACTGCTGACATCGACGATGTCGGCGCGTTCGTCGAGCAGCTCGGAGTGATCGGTGACAGACACGGCATCACAGTACAGGCGTTTGACGCCCGCTACGTCGTCGACCGCGCGCATCTCGAACTGGCGGTCGAACTCGCGGACCGGGCCCACGCACGAGGGGACGCTATCGCCGATGATTTCGGCGTCGAAATCCTCCTGTACGCGGCCGGCCGCCGACAGATCGACCGCGCGTTGACGATGGGCATCAGCGAGGGCAAGTGCCCTGTCGTCGTGGTTGTCGTCAACGCCGAGAGCAGAACTGCTCGCGAGGGAGAAGAGTCCGGAACACGCATCGACGCGGCCGCTGACGACGTTCGTAGCCATCTCGACACCGAATCGACACTGGGAGAGTACGACGAGGAGTGCGTCCGGCAGTTCTTCGACGTGACAGACACCGAACTCGCCGCGACCGCTGGCAGGCTTCCGGCCGCTGTCCGGGAGCGCGTCGCGTTGCTCCCGGTCGAAAAGTAACGGTAGTATTTTTTGATGGGAGAGGGTGTTAGTAACACACATGGACCCACAGCGGACGGCACGGGAGCGGGCCAGAGAGCGCGCCCGCCGGGTCGAGGCGACGGTCGACCAGACCACCGGAGGTGCCGCGTATCCGGTCCGCGTGGAAGAACTGGCGAGCGAGTACGGCAGCGCCGAACTGCCCGACGACCACGGGAAAACGATAGAGCGAACCGCCGACGGCGAGTTCGACTCGCCAACGGAGGTCCGGGCGGCCCTCCAGCACGTGACACCCGCAGGCCGCTCCCAGACTGAAGCAACGTTCGACGAGCGCGAGCAATTGTGACCGCACTGGAGACACCGCTACGGCTCGGCGGTATCGAAGTCCCCAACCGACTGTATCGCGCCCCGGTACTGGAGTGTGCCGGAAACGGGGTGACTGCCGTCGATACACTCATCGACGAACTGGAGCCGACAGCGGCCTCGGGAGTGGGTCTCCTGTTTCAGGGCGCGAGTATCGTCACCGCCCGTGGCGGCTGTGCCGCGCCAAATATGACGCGTGTCCACGACCCCGCGTTCGTCGCGCGTCTCGAACGGCTCACTGGCGCGATCCACGACCACGGTGGTCGCATCTTCCTGCAGTTGGCCCACGGCGGCCTCCGGAGCATGGCAACGTGGCATGCCCAGTACCGCCGTCAGAATCCGGACCAGCGCCAGCTCGCGGTCAGCCAGCCGCCGTGGCAACTCCGGGTGCTGGAACGGGCTGGCCTCGTCTCACTCCAGCCAAACGTGCTCTCGACGAGCGAGGTGTGGGACCTGGCCGAGCAGTTCGGGCGGTGTGCCGGCTACGCCGCCGATGCGGGTTACGACGGAATCCACCTCTCAGCGGCGAACATGAGTCTGATTCAGCAGTTCCTCTCGCCGTTTTACAACCGCCGGGACGACGAGTTTCGCGACGGAGTCCGGTTCCTCGAAGCAGTCCACGACGCCGTGCGGGACTACGCCGGCGACGTGCCGTTGGTAACAAAAGTCCCGGCAGAGACCGCTGCGCCGAGATTCGTTCGAAGGCATCTTTCGCAGCCGGACGGTATCGAAATCGCCGAGCGGACGGCAGCCATCGGCTACGACGGGCTCGTCCCGGTCGAGGTGTCACCCTTCTGGGATATGAGCATCGTCCGCGGTGCGTTTCCTGATCGAGCATGGAACGCCAGCGAGTTGCAGGACGACTACGCGGCGGTGTTTGGCGGGCAGGTTCGAGCGCGTGCTGTAGCGTTCCTCAACCGGTTGCAGGCTCGGCGCTTCGGCCACGACGCAGGCTGGAACGCTTCGTTCTGCCGAGCAGTCCGCGAGCGCGTGGACGTTCCGGTTCTCCTGGAGGGCGGGCTCCGAACGCGTGCCGACTGTGACCGGTATCTCGGCGAGTCGGCGTCCAACCCCGCAGCGGACATGGTCGGAATGGCCCGCCCATTCTACGCGGAACCGCGGCTCGGTGCTCGCCTGCTCAACGGCGCGGACGCGCTGTGTGAGAGCTGTAACAACTGCACGGTCCCACAGGTTACCGGCGAGCCGGGCCGCTGTCGGACGCCAGATGTCGTTCGCGAGCGGGCCCGCCTCCAGCGGGAAGGAGCGTACGAGCGGTCTGAGTAAGATAGATACAAAGGCTCATACCCGTTCAGTCCCGAAAATCGGCGATGACTGCAGCGATTACGTCCGAGCATGTCGAACTGTCTGTCGACGGTGAGGGCGTTGACATGCACTACCGGACCGGCGGTGAGGGGCCGCCAATGGTGTTTCTCCACGGAATCGGTCTGGACGCTGCGACAGTTTCCTGGCGGCACGCGCTGCCCGCACTCGCAACGGAGAGAACGGTGTACGCGCCGGACTTGCCGGGCCACGGTGACAGCGACAAGCCCGACCGCGCGTACACGACAGACTACTACCTGGAGACCGTAGCCGAGTTCATCGCCGCGCTCGGTATTGAAGAACCGGCGATTGCCGGCCTCTCGATGGGTGGCGCGCTCGCACTCGGGCACACGCTCGACGGCGGGCCCGTCGAGCGGCTGGTGCTGGTCGACAGCTACGGGCTCGGGGCCGACGCCTACTGGCGGACAGCGGCCAGCAGCGTCTTGCAGACACCGCTTCTCGGCAATATGCTGTGGCAGGGCGTGAATTCGTCGCAGCCGGCAATACGGACCAGTCTCCGGAGTATGGGAGTCGGCGAACCGCCACAACAGCTGGTTGAGGATGTCGACAACGTCGTCGACCGACAGACTGTCCGGGCAATGCGGCGCTGGCAGCGCAGCGAGTTCCAGTGGTGTGGCTTCCGGACCGATTACTCCAATAGGTTAGATGAGATCGACGTGCCCACGATGCTGGTCCACGGGGCCTCCGACCCACTGCTCCCTCGCCGGTGGTCCGAGCAGGCCGCAGGGACGCTGTCAGACAGCACGCTGCGGATATTCGAAGAGTGCGGGCACTGCCCGCCACGGGAACGCCCCGAGCGATTCAATCGGGCAGTTCAGGCGTTCTGCTGAGCTACTCCGGCAGGTCGTCGATGAGGACGACTGCTTCACCGTCGATGACAACTTCATCGTCTTCGAGGACGCGCGTAGTCAGCCGGTACTGGTCGTCGCCAAGATCCTCGACAATCTCACACTCGGCAGTGAGGCGGTCACCGATTCGAGCCGGGTTGTGGAACTCCAGGTCCTGTGAGAGGTAGATCGTCAGCCCCGGAAGCCGCGCAAGCGCCGCGCTGATGAGGCTCCCGACGAGCGTCCCGTGAGCGATGCGCCCACGGAACCGGGTCCGTTCCGCGAACTCGTCGTCAAGATGGAGCGGGTTTGTATCACCGCTTGCAGCGGCGAACTGGCGGACGTCGTTCTCCGAGATTGTCTTCGTGAAACTGACGTGGTCGCCAACGCCAAGACGGCCCGGATGGTCGGCTGAGATCGAGACGTGCCACTCCGGAAGGTCCTCGTTCGGTTCGATACGCTCCGCTGGAGCCGCGCCGTTTTCTTCCGCTTGTTGTACACCGAATGCGGCGAACGCTGCACGGTTAGCGGCTACGACGCTGTTGAACACATGCGATGACGTCTCAGTCCATGTGTCTAACAGCGGGTTTCGGGGCGGTTCAGAACTCATCTGTTGTGGTAGTTACTTTGTCCGGGTATTAAACCTTGGCGTTGGTTTTCGCCTCCACCGCCAGTAGACACCGTCTAACGGGCGTCAGACGCATGTTTGGCTTCAGAGTTATACGCGCTACGCGGCGGAGCGCCGCGCTCATCGGCTCTCGCCCCGTTATACCACTCAAGACCATTCAGTGGCAGCAAGTGGTATTTCCCGGAAGTCTTATATCGTTGAAGGGTGTATGTACAGTTGACCGATGGCCGACGAGGATGATGGCCTGATGTGGCCTCCGATGTTCAAGGGGATGCAACAGGCGAGTGAGAACGCGATGGAACAGCAACAGCAGTTGATGAAACAGATGTTTGCCAGCGGTGGCATGCCGAGCTTCGATATGAATCAACTCGGTGCCATGAGTCAGATGGCGACGTTCAAGACCCGCGTGCAGAGCGGGGGTCGAATCAGCATTCCCGATGCAGAGCGAGAGGCGCTGGACATTGACGAAGGCGATATCGTTCAAACCGTCGTCCTCCCGGTCACTAACAACAGCAGCGAATAATCTAACAATGGTAGACTACACAACCCCAGTCACGACAGCGTTCGAGATGCAGCGTACTACGATCGAACAGAGCCAGAAGGCGCTCGAACAGAGCGTGTCCTTCCAGAAGAACGTCAACAGTGCGGTCATCGACAGCCTCGACACGCAGGAGTCGGCCCAGCGTCGCGGCGTCGAACTGCAACAGACCGCACTCCACAGCTACCTCGACGCTGTGGCATCGACCGTTCCCGGCACCACTGAGACCGTCGAGCAGATCCGAGAGACTGTCGACGAGCAGTTCGACTTCCTGCTCGAGAACCACGCCGAAGTCTTCGACAACATGGAGACGGAACTCGCCGAGGGAGCCGATACTTACGACGAAATAACCGAGGAGTACGTCACCGCCGTCAACGAGCAGATCGACATGCTCGTCGAGGCTCACGAGGAACTCGAAACCCAGTCCGTCGAAGCTGCCGAGCAGTTCGGCGAGCAGGTCGAAGAGATTCAGGAGCAGGTCGAAGAGATCCAGGAGCAGGTTGAGGAAGTGCAAGCCGAAGCCGCCGACGCCGTCGACGTCGAAGCGTAATCAACGACAGCCGCCTTTTTTGTGCACCCGCCGCCGAGGTATTATCATGAATAACACAAACGACATACAGGAAGAATGGACGGAAATGGTTGAGGAGATGAACGACGCGGTCGCCGACTCGATGGAGCAGAACATGAAGGCTCAGGCGGCTTTCGTGGAATCCTGGGCCGACGCGGTCGAGGACACAATTCCGGAGGAAGATGCCCTCGGCGAGGGGATGGAGGGTTACAACCGCGCCTACGAGGAATGGATCGACGCCGCCGAGCAGATGGTCGAGCGCTCGACCGAGGCTGCCCAGGGTGAGGACGTCGATCCGGCCGAGTTCCGCGACATCTGGCTACAGTCAGCCAACGAGGCGTTCAAGCACGTCATGGGTACGTCGGCGTTCGCGGCCGCCAACGGCCAGCTCGTCGAGTCAATGATGGAGATTCAACAGGAGGCCGACGAGCTGAGCCAGGACACGCTCGAACAGCTTGGCTTTCCCACACGCGACGACGTAGACGAGATCGGCGAGCGCCTCATCGAACTGGAGCGCCGCCAGCACGCGGTCGAACAGAAGCTCGACCGTGTGCTCGAACACCTGGAAGAGTAACCTATGTCCAGCAACCCCTTCAACCCCTTCGCGGCCGCGCTCAATCTGCAGAACAAGACGCTAGAGACAATGGCCGACACCGCTGAGACCAGTCAGATTGCGGACGAGCGGCTGGATCTGATGGAGTCCGTCGAAGTCGGCCAGACGCCGAGTGAGGTTGTCTACGAGGAGAACAAGCTTGAGCTACTCCATTACGATGCCGAGGCCGCCGGTATCGAGGTCGCCGAAGAAGACAAGGAAGCCGTTCCGATCCTCATCGTGTACGCGCTTATCAACCGTCCGTACATCCTCGACCTGCAAGAAGAGCGGTCGGTCGTGCGTCGCCTGCTCGAAGCAGGCCACGACGTGTATCTCATCGACTGGAACGAACCATCGCGGCTCGACCAGCACCTCACGCTTGACGACTACGTCAGCCGCTACATGGACAACTGCGTCGACGAGGTCCGGGACCGCTCCGGTCAGGACGCCATCAACATCCTCGGCTACTGCATGGGCGGCACCATGTCAGTGATGTACACCGCCCTCCACAAGGAGAAGGTCAACGCGCTGGGTCTGATGGCCGCCGGACTGTGTTTCGACCACACGGGCGGCGTCCTCGAAGAGTGGGGAGCCGACGAGTACTACTCCCCAAGAGACGTGGTCGATACGTTCGGAAACGTCCCCGCGGACATGCTCGACATCGGCTTCGCGCTGATGGACCCCGTCGAGAACTACGTCTCGAAGTACATTCGGTTCGCGGAGAACATGGAGAACGAGGACTTCGTCGAGAACTTCGGCCGGATGGAAAAGTGGCTCGGCGACGGCATCGACGTGGCCGGCGAGGCGTACGTCCAGTTCCTCGAAGACGTATACCAGGACAACAAGCTATACAAGAACGAGCTGGAACTCGACGGTAAACACGTCGATCTGAACAACATCGACATGCCCGTCCTCCAGCTCATGGGCGAGTACGACCATCTCATCCCACCGGAGGCCTCCAAGCCGTTCAATGACGTTATCGCGTCAGAAGATACGCGGACCATCGAGTACTCGACCGGCCATATCGGCCTCTCCGTTTCGTCGTCGACCCACGCCGACCTCTGGCCCGAAGTCGCCGAGTGGTACTCGGAGCGCAACCAGGAGACCGAGAAAGCCGACATCGAGATCGAGTCGTCCGAGTACGACACCGTAGACCAGTCGGAACTCACCGATATCGACGTTGACGCGACCGAGGAGGTCGACGTTGAC
>JBDGPY010000039.1:0-23049 GCA_042219425.1 Haloarcula sp.
CCGACACTTGCTACACCGCTCGTATGGGTGGTTAGACCGCGTCCGAAACAACGTCCCCTTCGACGACGGCTGGCTCGCCGTCAAGGAAGACGCTACAGTTCTTCTGGGAAATGTCGTAGTGGCATGGGGCATACCGATCAATGTGCGTGTTCGGGCCGGGTACTCCACAGCATATTCCCGGACCAGACGCGGCCCCCGCTCGCACTAACGCCTGTTTCGTCCGGCTTCCTGTCATGGAGTGCCATGTTATAGAACTCTCCGTTGGGGTTCAGCCCCCATCCGAAGTGACTGGTAGCGAAGACGTCTTCGTCGTCGTAGCTTTCCATGTGGCCCCGCATCAGCTCAGCGTCACCGCCTTCGCCGTTGATTTCAACGATGTAGTTGTCTTCGACAACGCATTCAACAGCGGAGTTGATGTAGTCAGCGAACGGGACGACGTTGTAATCACCCGTGAAATCACGATGGTCCCTTCCACGTCAGTCGGGTAGTTCGAAACCATGTTCTGCTCCCAGACGTCCCACTTGCCGGGTTCATCGACGAACCCATAGGAGTCGAACGCCGTTTCGGAGCTAACTGATATGGTGATGTCAGTCCCGTACTCCGAGGTGATACGCATCTTATCGGTGTTGGCGAGCAGTTCGCTGTGCTTCTGGACTTTGTCTTTGACTTCCTGTGCTTCCTTCTCTGTCCAAGGCATCAACTTCCGGAGATAGAACGGTTCGCGGGCACCGACACGAAGGATGCGCGTCCCCGCGTCGCGGATTTCCCCCACGTTCGGGCACGTGGATGAACCCCTCAAGTGTGAAGTCGAACACCATGTCCGCATTCTTGCACGCCGCGACGGGACCGTCGGGGAGTCGAAGCGTGCCGCCCTGTCCCTCAGAGGTTTCCGGATCGACGGAGTTGCGTCCGTACTCGGGAACCTGTACCTCGAAGACATCGGCTCCAAGGTCCTGGCGAGTCATACGCCCACCTCGAACACTTAGAAACGGCCGGAGTCGTCGTTGCAGATGGGACCGAGTACCGGCTAGCCGATGGAATTACTGACGAGCTCGTGGAGCTCGAAGACGGCAAGTGGGCATTTGAGCTGTGACCTGACAGAGAGGTCCCAGCTCAGACGAAGCGAATTGCGGCAGCCGCTGAGAGTACGTTTCCGCGGACAACCCATGGTAGCCGTCGGTTCGGAAAGCCAACAGTGGCCAGTGTCGTTCCCATCATTCCACGAAGTGCTAGTCCAAACGTGAGAGGGGTGGTATCATTCCCGCTCAACAGGGTCCAATAGGTGCTGTCAGTACTCACGAGGGGTAGCGAACGATGTCCCAGACAGGGGGACAGTCATGTCGTCGTCGGAAGCGACGTCGGCTGACAGGTTCGGGCGGTGGCTACTCATACTGTCGGCTGTAAGTCTGTGAAGGATTTCGCCACCCCGGAGTGGCGAATATCTTGCAATAGTTACAGCCAACAGTATCAGGACTCGTCGGGGATGGCGACGACCGGCACGTCCGTGTGCAGTAGCACCGACTGGGTCGTGCTGCCCAGCAGCGCCTTGCCCACGGGCGTTCGTTTCCGCGACCCGAGCACCACGTACGAGGGCTCCTCGGACTCGATGGCGTCGAGGATGCCCGCCCCCGGTGTCCCGATGCGACCGATATAGGTTGCATCGTTCTCGGATCCCAGCGTCTCCCTGACGACCCGGCGACCGATCTGTTTCGCGTCGTGGATCGCGTCGTCGCGGAAGTAGTCGTCAGTCGACTCCGACCGCTGCTCGTACGTCTCCTCGGGGATGACGTGGAGCACGACCAGTTCCTCGCCGTGTGCGGTCGCCATGTCGCTCGCGACGCTGACGACGCGGTCCGGCGTCTCTGTTCCGTCTACAGCTGCTAACACCGTCATGGCTCTTACTAGAGCGGACATCTGGGTTAAGTGTTTGGTCGAACGGAGCCGCGTGTAGTGGCCCAGCGGACGCACCGTCGCCGAGCAGCCCGCGATAGCGCGTCACGTCGCCATTGTCAGCACCATCACGCCGGCGACGACGGCGCCCGTCCCGACGAGTACCCGCGAACTGAACAGTTCGTCGCCGCGGACGAACAGCCCGGTCAACAACAGGACGAACAACGGCGAGGTGTTGAAGATCGGTGCGACGATGGTCACGCTGCCGAGGCTGAGCGCCGCGTAGAGCGATGCGAGCCCGAGACTGGAGATGACGCCTGCAGCGCCGAAGGTGAGCAAGTCCCGACGAGGGGCCGACATCTCCCCCAGTCGACCGGTAACCGCGAGCCCGAGCGTCACGAGCAGGAACGACGTGGTGAGGTTCACCGCCGCGCCGACGGTCGGCTCGGCGACCAGTCCGGTCCCCAGCTTCCGGAAGATGTGGACGGTCCCGTACGTGAGTGCCCCGAGCGCTGGAAACAGAAGGTCGGTCCGCTGGAAGTTGAGGCTGCCGTCACCCCGAACGCTGGCGAGAACGACACCGCCTCCGACAGTAAGCAGGACGCCGCCGTAACCGGCGATCGGGAGCCGCTCGCCCAGCAGGCCGATGGCGAGGACGACCGACACGAGCGGGTTCATATTGCTGATGGGCGAGACGAGGTTAACGCCGACTCGCTGGATGCCGATGTAGTTGGCGAACCGGCCAAGCGCCGGCGCGAACACGCCGGCAAGAATGAACCATCGCCACGCCCAGAGGTCGATGGTGACGTCGTACTGGACGACACTCAACGTCCAGAGGACGACGACGTTGACAGCCATCGTGACCACGAGCGCGACGAGCGGACTGGATTCCTTGACGCCGACGCGGACCAGCACCGTCGAGACGGCGAACGCGAACGCTGTCCCGAGGGCGAACAGCACCGGAAGGAGTGTCGACATCAATCAGGTGCCCACGCCGACGGTCGCGTCCATCCCGCGGAGTTTCTCGATGGCCGAGATGGCGGCGAGATAGCTCGTCTTCGGGTTCGTCGGAGACGGGACGTTTCGCACCGTTGTCTCAATGACACCCATATCGCCGGTGGCCTCGATGTGGTGGACGTTGTTCGCCTCGTCGGGGTCCGCGACGATGCGAACGGTCGTCTCTTCGGGGCCGATGCCCGCCAGACTCAGCGCCATCGCGACGTTGATGTTCGAGGGGAACGCCATTGCGGCCTCCGTCGCCGACCCTTCGAAAACGGTCGTCGCCGCGTCGAGTCCGTGGACGTCAACGTCGTTCTCCACGAGATAGGGGGCCCCGGCGAGGCCGTCCGGGTTTTTCGTTGTCGTGAGTGACACCGCCTCAAGGTCGCCGGTCAGCGCGGCAGCCTTCACCGCGTCGAGTCCGGCGATTGCCCCCGACGGGACATGGACGCGCCGGTCGCCCTGCTTGGCTGTTTGAACGACTCGCTCGTGCAGGTCGACGTCGGCTAGCGCCCCGACGCTCAACAGGAACACGTCACAGCCAGCTTCCAGACCAGGAACGGCGACCTCCGCGACGGCCGACTGGCCGGCCGCTTCGACGATGAGATCGGCATGCTCGAACACGTCTGGGACGGCATCGACGGGGACGGGACAGTCGTCGCCGTCGAACTCGTCGACAACAGTCTTGCGTCGATCCTGATTCCGGTCGTACACGGCGGCGAGGTCAGCGGTGACGGTACCATCGGCGAAGCTGCGAGCGATCTCGTGACCGATGGTCCCGCAGCCGACGAGGCCTACGCTAAGGGACATACTGGGATGGAAACGACACACCATGAAAAAACATTCGGAGTCGTCAAAGCCCGTCGGTGACGAACTCGGTCGCGTGGCCGGCAACCGACGTAATGCCGCGGACCGAGCGGCCAAGGTCCGCGCGGATGATGGTCCCAGTCATCGGTCTGGAGTTCTCGGGCGAGGCCAGCAGTACGTACGCCCCGGTGTAGTCCTCTGGGTGCGGCACGATATCGAGCGGATGGTTGGACGAATCGAAGTCCTCCGGCGCGACGATGCTGCGCTCGCCGCCCAGTGAGTCGGCGGCACTGAGGTCGGTCGGCACGTAGCCGGGCGCGACGGCGTTTACCCGGACCGTCGGCGCGAGTTCAAACGCCAGCTGGCGGACAATGCCCGCGATTGCATGCTTCGAGGGGACGTACAGGATGCCGCCGCCATCGGAGTTGAAGCTCGCTTGCGACGCTGTGAACACCATCCGGCCCTCCGTCTCGACCAGTTCGGGGAGCGCGGCGCGAGCCCCGAGTAGGTAGCCCAGCACGTTCACTTCGAACAGATCGGTGAAGTTCTCGCCGATCTCGTCGGCGTCCAGCTCCGGCAGTGAGACGTTGTCGTCGAAGACGCCGGCGTTCCCGACGAACACGTCGAGGCGGCCGAACGCGTTGACGGCGTCCGCCACCGCCCGCTCGTTGTTGTCGAGCGACGTGACATCCCCGTGAACGGTGACGACGTCGTCGTACTCGGCGTCAAGGTCGTCGAGCCCTTCCCGATCCACGTCGAGGACCGCGACCTTGGCACCTTCCTCGAGGAACCGCTGGACGACCGCCCGACCGAGGCCAGAGCCGCCGCCCGTAATCAGTGCAACTTGATTGTCAAGCCATGTCATCGTATTTCAGCACTCCGGGCGGCGGCTACATAAGTGTGTTCAGACGGTGACAGAGCCCACTGTGACGGCCCGGCGGCGGTAGCTGTCGGGGTGAGTGACTCCGGCCACGATTTGGCTATGTCGGACACACCGGCGAAAGACACGACAGAAGTGTTGTATTCTTGCCTCCTGATCTGGCACTGTCCGACCGCAGTAACCGCCGTGGGTCGGTGCAGGTGAATCACGTCGGATCGTTGCGCGACGGCCAATCAGGGCAGGTACTCAAGATTGTACAGGTTGTCCATATTGACGGGCTCCTCGATCCAGCCGATGTCGGCCACGAGGTTGTTGACCTTCTTCAGGCTGTCCGTGAGCGGCTGCGAACTGTGGTAGTAGTTTGGCAGTTCGAGGTACGTCTCCTTCGGTGTCTTGACGAATTCGGCGTCGTGGATGGCACCTTTCGACTCCTTGGGATTGTCATTGAAGTAGTCGACCGCAGTCTGATAGTCCTGGAGGAACTTTGTGGTGGCGTCGGGGTTATTGTTGAGGAACTCATTCGAGAACCACAGTTCCATCAGGTCGTGCTCCCAGTCGGTCGTGTCGATGACGCTGAATATTGGACGCAGGTCGTGCTTTTGCTTCCCGAGCATCTCGAACACTGGTGGGAACATTGCGGTGTCGATCTGGCCTTTGGCCACCGCTTCGCCCATCGACGGGAACGGTGTCTTTACGAACTCGACATCGTTCTTGGGGTCAAGCCCGACGCTCCGGACAGCGGCCTTCGCCCAGAGGTCACACCACGACTTGAATGCACAGATGCCGATTTTCTTGCCCTTCAATGACTCCTTGTTGAGCCCGTCCATGTCCGAATCGGGGCGTACAAGGAACTTCTCGTGGAATGTGTTCTTCCGCTCCTGGGTGATGTTTGCCACGACCGTCAGCGGGAGTTCCTTGTTCGTCGAGAAGATGGCCGTGACGGCCGCCGACGTCCCGGCTTGCAACTCGCCGGCCTGGAACGCCTGTAGGCGCTGGTTGTTCGCGGGGAACGATTTGAACTTGGCCTCGTACGCGTCCCCCCAGTGGTCGAGAATGTCCGGCTTCGCATCCATGAGCCACAGCGGCTCCTCGGATGCGATGCCGTGGCCGAGTGTGATCGTAGGCGTTGACGCGCCACCAGTGAGACCGCCGAGACAGCCAGCGAGACTGCCGGCTGCAAGCGCTCCGCCGGTCGCTTTCAGTACTGTACGCCTGCTGGTATGTGCATCTCTCTCAGGCATAGCTCAACAAATAGTACATGGCTGTATAATTCTACCGGATCGTTCCATATCATAATAAATAGATATAATTCACACCGGTGGCTCCATCAACTCGACGTAGTTCCCGTCAGGGTCACGCATATAGGTAATTTGTGTACCGTTCCCGACCGACTGGGGCTCGGCGACGAACGTCGCCTCATTGCGGAGGTCCTCGTAGAGGGCCCAGACGTCCTCGACTTCGAGACACAGATGGGCCACTCCGACGTCATGACCCGATGCCGAGTCGTGGACGATCTCGTTTGGCGGCGCGTCGTAGGCGATGAGTTCGATGAAAAACCCGCCTGCATCAAGGAATGTGATCTCTCCCTCGACGCCGTTGACGCCAACGATGTCTCCCTGTACCTCGCTCACCGGGAACTGCCGGTCCACCTCAAGGCCCAGCAGGTCCCGGTAGAACGCCAGCGCATCGTCCATATCCGAGACGTTCAGCCCGTAGTGTGTAGCATGGCCAATCATGTAAGCGTAGAGAAAGAGCGAACAGGTATTAATATATTTTCGGTAATCACACCGTGGCAGCTACAGTGTGACCACCGGCCGCTGAGCCGAGAGCCGTCGTCTGGATGAAGGGACGTCTTGTAGTCCGTGACATGGAGTGACTCCCTCGCACAATATTGTAAATCTTTGATGATATTGGATATATCCCATCAAATTAATTTCTACAAATCGTGGCGCGGATGCACGAAGAACAATCTATGTACTGCGTGCTAACGCAGACCGGACGGAAGACTTCGGTGTGCTGGTCGGGGTAATCTCCCTGAGACTCCCAGTAGACCCGTCGTGACCTCCGGAGGTGGTGGTCACGGAAACCCCACCCTATTCCTATCACTGGGGGCGTCATACTATCGCGATTAGCTTGACAGTTGTCATCGCATTTGGATGGCCGTATCTCGGTCCCTCAGAGGAAGTGACGGCAAATATTAAGTGTTGGTAGAACCCTTTTCGGTGTAGGATGGCGTCCAATAACAGCCAAACCGAGCGCAGTGAGTCATCGCAAGATCGTACGCAGGAGCTCCTGGATCGTATGGGTGAGACCCTTGAGGACGGCGAAGTACCGATGCAGATTCTGAACGACGAGGCGGTCCACCAGAAGGAACTTGAACGCATCTTCGGGCAGACCTGGGTGTACGTCGGCCACGAGTCCGAGGTGCCAGAACCCGGGGACTACCGCCAGCGGACCATCGGCGAAGACCCGTTCATCTTCGTCCGCGGCGAGGACGGCGAGTTCCGCGTCCTGTTCAACAGCTGTCGTCACCGGGGAGCGAACGTCTGCCGGGCCGAGAAGGGTAACACCTCGCACTTCCGGTGCCCGTACCACGGGTGGACCTACAAGAACACGGGTGATCTCGTCGGCGTGCCACAGAAGGCAGACGGTTTCGACCACCTCGATGCCGAGGAGCGTGGCCTGCACGAGGCCCCACACGTCGAGTCGTACAACGGCCTCGTGTTCGCCTGCGTCGCCCCCGAGGTGGAGCCCCTGGAGGAGTTCCTCGGCGGCGCGACCTGGTTCCTTGATATGTACTTCGACCTCATCGACATGGAGGTTATCGGCGACCCCCACCGGTGGGAGGTGGAGAACGACTGGAAGACGCCGACAGAGAACTTCTACGGCGACAACTACCACATTCCGATGGGCCACAAGTCGGCCATCGACGCCGGCGTCGGCAGCGACACCGCGACTGGCGAGAAAGAGAGCAACCTGTACGGTATCGCTGACTGCGACGGCCACGGATTCAGCTTCTACCAGATCGAGTCCGAGGAGGACAGCTACTGGGGCCACCCACCAGAGGTCGTCGAGACGTTCAACCATGACGCCCTCCCGGACGAGCAACACGAGGTGGCCCGCAAGTCTGGCGTGACGCTTGGCACCATCTTCCCGAATCTCTCGTTTATTTTCCTCGGCGGCCGAGACGACCCGGAGAAGGGCTCTGTCGGCACGTTCCTCCTGCGCAAGTGGGAGCCACGCGGCGCGGGGAAGATGGAGGTCGTCAACTGGATCCTCGCCCCGAAGGACGCCTCCGAGGAGTACAAGCAGCGCGTCTACGAGGTCGGCATGTCGAACTTCAGCCCCTCCGGCAACTTCGAGGTCGACGACGTGGGTATCTGGTACGGCATCGACGACGCCGCCGGCAGCGTCTTCGCCCGCCAGAACGACGACGTGACCACGCTGTTCACGATGGGGAGCGGCGACGATCCGGCGGCAACCGTCTATGAGGACTGGGTCGGCCCCGGCACCGCCTACCTTGAGGGCGGCATGACCGACGAGAACCAGCTCGACTTCTACCGGGCCTGGTACGAGGCCATGACCTCCGACGGAGGGGTGTAGATGAGCGAAACCGTTTCCAATCCTTCGCTGCGGGCCGAATGCGAGGAGTTCCTCTACCACACGGCCGAGCTACTGGACGACCGCAAGCTCTCGGAGTGGCACGACCTCGTGACAGAGGATATCGATTACCGCGTCCCCATCCGGACAACCCGCGAGCGGTCGAACCGCACCGAGTTCAGCGACGAGTCGTTCCACATGAAGGAGGACTGGGGGACGCTGAAGGTGCGAACCGAGCGAATGCAGAGCGACTTCGCGTGGTCGGAGGACCCACCGTCGCGGACCCGCCGCCACGTGAGTAATGTCCGCATCGTCGAGGACGACGGTGAGGAGATCGAACTCAAGAACAACCTCCTGATCTTCCGCCAGCAGGGTGACGAGACCGAGCCGGACATCCTCTCGATGGAGCGCCACGACACGCTCCGGCGGACCGACGACGGCTTCAGACTTGCCAAGCGGCGCGTCCTGCTCGACCACACGATCATCCCGACGAACACGCTCTCGATTATCCTATGACCACCAACGACGCGGACGACCCCACGATCACGCTCCGGGGCGGTGACCAGACGGTGTCGCTTGTCCGAGACCCGACGCCGACGGGCGAGCGACTCCGCATCGAGTCGGGCGACGACACAACGCGTGTCGACGCGCTCGCACTGGAGACTCTCACCTGGCAGGCCGACGAGTTCTTCCGGGGGCTGACCGGAGACGACCACACGGCCGGCGCGAACGCGGTGCGAACCGACGAGACGCTCCAGATTGGCAACGAGTACACGGTCGTGCAGCTAACCGTGCTGGATACCGACGACGGCCCGCGGCTCGAACTTGACTCGCCCAAGCTTGGCTACTCGTGTCGGCTAGACGCCTCGGAGCTCGCGGCGCTGTGCCGACAGGAAATGACGCTGTTTTCGGATCTCCTCAAAACCCCACTCGGGCCCGTCGACGAACACGACGAGGACCCGCTGTTCGACCACTAACGTCGACGGCTGTTTTACCGGTGGTCGCGTGCGCGCTCGATGAACGACGCAGTGAGTTCAGCGACCCGTCGCTCGCTGCCGTTGAAAAAGTGGTCAGCGGCGATAGGTTCGACCTCGACTAGCGGACTCGCCGTGGCCGTCTCGGCGATCTCCTCGGCTTCGGCCGGCGTGACGTTCCGGTCCGACGAGTGTGGCACGAGCAGGATAGGCACCTGGATGTCAGGCGTCCAGTCGATGGTGGCGCACTTGCTCTCCGGCGACCGGTACGAGAGGAACGACTCGGCGGTCATCGGGATGTACTCGATCTCTCCACCGACCGGCCGAGGCAGCGCAACGATCTCGTTGCCACGACCCGCCTCGACCAGCTCGCGCGCGTCGGCGACGAAGTTCTCGTATGCCTCGTCGGGGTTGTCTGACACAGCCTCGAAGTAGCCACGCGTCGACCGCTCGCGGATGTCTGCGAACGGTGCGGCGAGGACGACTGCGTCGACATCCGGGTCGTTTCGCTTCCCCTGGAAGTACGCGGCTTCGGTGGCACCGAGGCTACGACCCCAGACGACGACTTCGCTTGCGCCCTTGGCCTTGGCCCACTCGACTGCGCCCGCGATGTCACGGTCGATCTCCGCGAAGTCGGACTGCTCGTATCCTTTCCCGCTGTTCCGCTTGTTGATGGACACACACCGGATGCCTTCCCGAGCGAGCGGGTAGGCGACAGGCGAAATGCCCGCCCCGAGCGCGAATCCGCGAAGACCGTGCAGGAAGATGACGCAGGTGTGCTCTCCCTCGAACGTCTCGGCGTCGCTCGTTATTTCAAATCCGTCCAGCTGGCGGCCGTCGTCGGCCTCGTAGTTGATCGCCCGGAGTTGGATGTCCGATGGCGTTGGCTCCATTACAGGCATGGCAACACGTGGTTCAGTTGCGCGGGAGAAACAAGACTCTTGCGCACTCCGCGGTCGCGAGCCTACCAGATCTTTCGGGAGACGTACTCCGCTGTCGGGTCGATGCGTATGTCGAGGACGACGTGTTCGTCCGCGTCGAGCGCCGTCTCGAGCGCGGGACGGACCTCCTCGGGGGTCTCGACCGTGATGCCGCGAACGCCGAAGGACTCGGCCATCGCGGCGATGTCGGTCTGAGGGATGTCGGTCGCGATCTGCGCGTGCCCGTCGGAGCGCTGGTAGTTCCAGATCATCCCGTACTTGGCGTCGTTCATCACGACGGTGACGGCGTCGGTCTCGGTGGCGACAGCCGTCGCCAGCTCCATGTTGCACATCAGGAAGCCACCATCACCGATGAGGTTTACCACCTGCCGGTCGGGGTGGACGAGCTTCGCGGCGTTGCCCGCGGGTACCGGGAACCCCATCGAGTCGTACAGTCGCGAGTGCTGGAAGGAGTTGGTCGCTCGGTACTCGAACGCATCGTTCGGCCACGCGCCGCCCGCAGCGCCCGCGTCACCGGTGACGATGACGTCGTCATCGGCCACTTCGCGGAGTTCGTCCATGATGAGCAGCGGGTGGATGGGCGTCTGGTCGCGGACCGCTTCGAGGTACGCGTCGATATCCTCGCTGACCCGGTCGGCCTCATCCCTGACTGCGGCGCGGAAGTCGGGATCCGTCGATCCAGCCGACTCGTCGAGGACGTCCGCGGCTGCTCCGAGAATTGTCTCGATATCGCCGTTGACCATTGCGGCAGCGGACGACTGCGGGAACTCGACGTCGCCCGAATCGAAGTAGACGATGTCGACATCGTCGGCCGTTCGGTCATCGAGCACTGCGGCCTCGTGGGAACTCGGACGGACCCCGACGGAGAGGACGGCCTCGGCCTCAGCCAGTGCCGTGGCCGCCGCAGGATGGTCGGACATGCCGACTGTCCCGGCGAAGGCGTCGTGGTCGTTGGGGAACGAGTCGGGATAATGCCGGGGACAGACGACCGGACAGTCGAGCGCGTCGGCGACGGCCACGAGTTCGTCGGTCGCGAACGCGCGGAGAACGCCCTTCCCGGGGTAGAGCACGCGTTTCTCAGCCTGCTCGATGTGTTCGAGCGCGTCGACGACCGCCTCGGCCGACGGCTGCGTCTCGGAGATGTGCGTCCACTCGAACGCCGATTCCGGAATATCGACCGACTCCATCAGGATCTCCTCGTCGATACCGACGAACACCGGGCCGGGACGACCGGTCGTCGCCACGTCGAACGCCCGGTTCAGTGCCGTCGGGACACGCTCGGGGTCGTGGACCTGGGTACTCCACTTGGTCGCCGGCTCGAACGCCTTCCGAAGGAAGTGTTGATCGTCAACGCCGTGGAGCGATTCGGTCGGGTCGTCCTCCGGAAGGACAGCGCTGATGATCACCATCGGCGACGTAGCGGTGTACGCCTGTGCGACACCGGTGAGCGCGTTCGTTCCCCCCGGCCCAGCGACGGTGATGGCGACGCCGGGGTCGCCCGTCAGTCGCCCACGGGTGTCTGCCATGACGGCTGCGTTGTACTCGTGTCGCGCCGTGATAACGTCGACGCCGCGCTCGTGGAGTCCGTCGGCGATGTCTACGGTCTGGTTGCCAAGCAGTGTGTATGCTTCTGAAACGCCGTTCTCCGCTAGCACGCGGGCTACGGAGTCACCTCCAGTTGTCATCGTCTATTTATCCCAGAGCGGTGAACATAAACTTACCCCAAACAGCTATCGTGTCTCGTTCTAGTTGCCGGAACCAACAGATACATTTTTTGCGGTTGTCGTCACTAGCCATAGTACGCATGAAAGACAGACAAGGACTAGCGTGGATCACCACCCCGGAGATAGTGTGGGCCTATGACAACTGAATCGATCACCGGTGAGTGGTTCAGCGACGTACCAGAGGGCGCGAAGGCGGCCGGTACGGTACTCGTCCGGAGCTCGCCCGTCATCGTCCTGTTGCTCCTCTGGCAGGTACTGGGGTCGCTCGGTGCGCTTCCGACGTACGTCCCTGCACCGACGACTATCGTGAGCCACCTCGGGAAGATGTGGAATGACGGCATCCTGGTCGAGAACTCGTGGGCGACGCTCCAGCTCGTCTACGTCGGCTTCATCGGCGGCTCGACGCTTGGCATCATCCTCGGTGTTCTCACCGGACGCATCGCCATCTTTGGGAAGCTGTTCGACCCGGTCGTCTCGGTGACCTACCCAGTTCCCAAGATCGCGCTGTTCCCGATCTTCGTCATCTGGTTCGGTATCGGGTTCATGTCGAAGGCCATCGTGGTGTTCCTGGCCGCGTTCTACCCCGTGTACATCCACACGTTCGATGGGGTTAGGGGCGTGCCGGACCTCCACATCTGGTCGGCACGGAACTTCGACGCCTCCCGAATCCAGATTCTCACCGAGGTCGTCATCCCGGACAGCCTCCCGCAGATCCTCTCGGGGCTGCGCGTCGCGCTGGCGCTCTCGTTCATTGTCGTCTTCTCCGCCGAGCTTATCCAGTCCGACCTCGGGCTCGGCCAGCTAGCACTCCAGGCGCGCCAGTTCAACAACTACGAACTCATGTTCAGCGCCATCTCCATGATCGCGCTGTTCGGCGTCATCCATGACAGGCTGTTGCTGCTCGTGCGTCGGCGGCTGCTCACCTGGCAGGAGAGTGATAGCGCATGAGTCACATGTCGCGCGTTGACGGCTGGCTCAGCCGCCTGAACGACTGGGCGGAGCAGACGACGTACCCCATCGGGTACCTCTCTATTCTGGGGATGCTAGTCGTCTGGGAGATCGGCGCACTGCTCGTGTCGTCGTCCTACGGTCCGCCGCTACTTCCCCGCGTCGAGGTCGTCGCGATAGAACTCTACAGGATGCTTGTCACTGAGGGCACTGCGTACTCGGACATCTTCGCGACGCTATTCCGGGTGTTCGTCGGCTTCACCGCGGCGCTCGTCGTCGGCATCCCGACCGGTCTCTGGATGGGTTCCGATGAGCGCGTCGAGTTCGTACTTGACCCGGTCATCAGCACATTCTACCCGGTTCCGCGCATCGCCTTCTACCCGCTGCTGCTCGCGGTGCTCGGTATCGGTCACGCGCCGAAGCTTGTCATCATCTTCTTCGAGTCACTCATCCCCATCCTGTTGGGTGCCTACTACGGCGTCCAGAGCGTGAACAAGCTCCATATCTGGTCCGGGAAGAACTTCGGGGCATCCCGTGTCCAGGTGTTCCGCGACATCGTCTTGCCCGCGAGCTTGCCGTATATCTTCTCGGGCGTCCGGATGGCGATGCCCATCGCGCTCATCGTCACCGTCGTGACGGAACTCGTCGCGTCCAGTGAGGGTATCGGCTTCATCATCATCCGCGCACAGGGCTCATTCGAGTACGAGACGGTGTTCGCGGGCGTGGTACTCATCTCACTGCTCGGTATCTTCTTTGACCAGCTCCTCGCCTGGCTTCGGGAACGCCTGCTGTTCTGGGCCGACGACGTGAGCATCGACATGTAGCCCCGCTCGTTCTATCCGCTATTCCACCTGCGTTTCGTTCCTGTTCTCGTGTGGCGGAACGCTACGGGTCACGAGGTGCAAGGCTGACAAGCGTTGTGTGAACAAGCACAGGATCGCGGATAGGCAAAAAGGTGTCCAGGTCCGCAACCCGAATCAGGACGCTTCGCTGTCGGCGGGTCGAGAACCGGAGTTAGACGACGTCCTCAACGACGTCACCGTCCTCGACGACCGGCGTGCCGTCGAGATAGATGCTACAGCCCTTCTGAGCGATGTCGTAGTGGCACGGCGCGTACCGGTCGATGTGGGTGTTCGGACCGGTACTCCAGAGCATGTTCCCGGACCAGACGCGACCCTCGCTCGCGCTGACACCCGTCTCGTCGGGCTTGCGGTCGTGGAGCGCCATGTCGTAGAACTGGCCGTTGGGGTTCAGCCCCCAGCCGAAGTGGCTCGTCGCGAACACATCGGGATCGTCGTAGCTCTCCATGTGGCCGCGCATCAACTCGGCGTCACCGCCCTCGCCGTTGATCTCAACGATGTAGTTGTCTTCGACGACGCACTCGATGGCCGAATTCACGTAGTCCGCGAACGGCACGACGTTGTAGTCGCCCGGCGCGATGACGAGGGTTCCCTCGACGTTCGTGGGGTAGTTCGAAACCATGTTCTGGCCCCAGACGTCCCACTTGCCGGGGGTGTCGACGAAGCCGTAGGAGTCAAACGCAGTGTCCGACTCTACCTCCATCGTTAGGTCCGTCCCGTGGTCGGACGTGATGCGCATCTCGTCGGTTTCGGCGAGCAGTTCGCTGTGCTTCTGGACCTTCTCTTTGACTGCCTGTGCTTCCTCTTCCGTCCACGGCATGAGCCGGCGGAGGTAGAACGGTTCACGCGCACCAACACGGAGGATGCGGGTGCCCGCGTCGCGGATCTCGGTCCGCTCTGGCACGTGGATGAACCCCTCAAGCGTGAAGTCGAACACCATGTCCGCATTCTTGCACGCCGCGACGGGACCGTCGGGGAGCCGAAGCGTGCCGCCCTGTCCCTCAGAGATTTCCGGACCGACGGAGTTGCGTCCGTACTTGGGGATCTGCACCTCGAAGACATCGGCTCCGAGGTCCTGTGCGGCCGAGAAGCTGGCACTGACGTACTCCCGTGGACTCTTTGCGTCAGTCACCAGCGCGACGGTTTCGGATTCTTTCACCTGACAATGCTCCATCTGCCTCCGGAACAGAGGCACTAGTAGGCCTGCTTTCTCCATACGCAGAGGAAAAGACCATGGCCAGCGTGAAAACTGTTTGGAAAACAGCCGACCAAGTTATAAATAGTATCCAACACTTAGTCGCCGGCCCACGATGCCCGAGGAAGAGAAAACAGCCAGAAGTGATCCCGATGCCCAGAGTGTTAGCCTCGAAACCGGGTTCGCCGTGGGTTCAACCGTTTATGACGATGGACAAATCCATCTGACCAAAAGATACATATAGAGTGACGGTGAACCTGAGACTCGTATGGTTGTGGACAACATGGGCTTAGACCATATAGCCATCAAAGTACGAGACATCGAAGAATCCGTTGCGTTCTACCGGGACGTCCTGAATATGGCCGTTTCGGACCGTATCGGAGATGAAGTCGCGTTCCTGCGCACCCCGGCTGTCGCGGCGGACGCCCAGCACCACGAGATGAACATCACGCAGATGTCCGACGAGGAACTCGACGTGCTCGCGGAGCGCGGCGAGCTCGAACTGGACCTGCACGACTTCGAGGAGGAGCTACCGGAAGACGGGCCGCCGATGCTGCCGACGACCGGACCGATCTACCATATCGCGTTCGAGGTGCCTGACTTCGAGGCGCTCAAGGCTGCCGAAGAGGGGCTCCGCGAGATGGAGCACCCGATCTACCGCGGCCCCGGCCGCCACGGTCCGGGTGACAACTTCTTCCTCTACTTCCCGGACCCGGACGGCTACCCGATTGAACTGACTGCGAACATGGAGGACGCTCCAGAGGAGGGCGGGAAGCCGGCCCGGCGGTGGCCCCAGTCCCCCGAAACCTGGAACGTCTGGACCGGTACGGAAGAGCTGAAAGAGGAGTAATCGCGCTCCGGACGTTGTTCGGCTACTTTCTGCGGTTCAGAACTCGTTGTCGTGACAGTTCCGGCAGAGAAGCATCGCTCAGACGGTCACTTCCTCCTGGATCATATCCCAGATCTCGTGGCGGAGTTCGCCGAACTGGTCGGTTTCCCTTATTTCCGGGCTGCGCGGACGGTCGAAGTGCTCGCTGACGTCGATGACCGCTTCAACCGTGCTCGGCCGCGAGCCAAGGACGACCACCTGGTCAGAGAGGTACAGCGCCTCGTCGATGCTGTGAGTAACGAACACGCACGTCTGGCCGGTCTGACTCCAGATGTCGAGCAGTTCGTGCTGCATCATCTCCCGCGTCTGTGCGTCGAGTGCGCCGAACGGCTCGTCCATCAAGAGCACCGACGGGTTGACCGCGAGGATGCGCGCCATCGCGGCACGCTGTTTCATCCCACCGGACAGAGAGTTCGGGTGTGCGTCTTCGAATCCGTCGAGCCCAATCATCTCGATGTACTCTTCGGCCTTCCGCTCTCGCTCGTCCTCGTCGGTTCCAAGAATCTTCATACCCCAGGTGATATTCTCCTTGATAGTCATCCAGGGGAACAGGACGCTCTCCTGGAACACCATCCCACGCGACGGGTCCGGGCCAGTGATCGGCGTGCCGTTTCTCGAAATACTCCCGGATGTGGGCTCGATGAAGCCGCCCAGCATGAACAGCAGCGTGCTCTTGCCACACCCGGAAGGGCCGAGAACACTCACGAACTTGCCCTCATCGACTGTGAGTGACACATCGCCGACTGCGACGACTTCTTCATCGTACACTTTTCGCACCGAGTCAATCTCTATCATGCATCTGTTCACGAAGAGGAGGTACTACTACTTAACGCTCATGGAGATACTGGCTCCGATATGGAGAGTACTGTTGCAGCCGACCCGGTCGCATCCTCGTTGCGGTGTTCGTCGAGACCCACTGGCGCTTCGCTCAACCCTACGCACACTCGGTACACGGATGAGCTGTGTCGAACTATTCATATAATGACACACAATAACACTCACTACCGGGAGAACGTGTCTGGTGGGAATACAGCTATCTTGTTCTCCCAAGATTTGTGTGGTGGTGTCACTCGTCATGTCGCAGGCTACAAGACGAAATTTCATTAAAGAGACAGCTCTCGGGTCCGCAGTCGGGATCGTGGGATGTCTCAGGGGCCCGTGGGTTCGAAGGAGAAGGAATTCGAGCTTGAGAATCCGGGGTCATCCAGCTCCCTGGCTGGGAAGTATACATCGCCACTGCTCCAAGTATGGACGCGGGGACGCGACGGACGTCGGAACAAAAATTATATATTCGAAAGATGACTTCCACTCGTATGCCGACAGAACTAGTTAACAACGTGTACGACATCACGTGTACCGATGCGGTCGGGCGTATTCGTGCGTTCCTCTTCGACGACCCGACTCCGACGGTGTTCGACACCGGATTGGCGGACACGACAGATGCCCTCTTAGACGGTATCGAGGAGACGGGCGTCATTCCCGAACGGCTCGTGCTCACTCACGCAGACCCCGACCACGTAGGAGGGTTCGACGCGGTTGTCGAAGCGTTCGATGTCGAAACGTACGTTCCAGAGAAAGCGTCGCTCGACACCGAACACGAACCCGACTACAGATACCAAGGCGGCGACGAAATTGGTCCGTTCGAGGCCATCTACATCGGCGGGCACACGAGCGGGTCGTCCGCCCTCGTCGACGAGAACCGTGGCATCCTCGTGGCCGGCGACACTGTTGTCGGCGCCGACTGTCGAGGGCTGCCGGAAGGGTACCTCATCAACCCACCCACGTACTTTAACGACGATGCCGCCACGGCAGAAGCGAACTTAGAGCGACTGCTTGAGTTCGAGTTCGACACTGCGTTGGTGTACCACGGTTCGTCGGTCGTCGGCGACGCCCACAAGAAGCTCGACGCGTTCATGAACTTCCCCGGCAAGGGACTCTGAGCGACTACTGCTCTTTTTTCGGATACTGTACCGTCGACCGTTTCTCTGCGACGTCTGTTGAGCGGTACGATAGCGTGATACCGCACAACGAGCGCCCGAGGTCAGCGTGGTTCGTCCGGTTATCGGCCGGGAGTTCTCCGATGCTTCCGCGAATCGACGACCCGTCGACGGTCGCGCCCGAAATCAACGTCTTCTTCGCGGGCCAACACGGCCTGGACGCGACCAGAGAGGGCGCTGGGCGTCGAAGGCGAGGCCATCCTCGGCGGCATCGTGTCGACGGCGTGAACGACGGGCGTCTGGCCCAAGACAGCGAGTGGGATTGTCGTCCCCTCGCTCGAACGCCTCGCTGATTGATACTGTCGGCTGTACGTCTGTGAAGTATTTCGCTACCTCGGAGTGGCGAATACCTTGCAATAGTTACAGCCAACAGTATGAGGCCAGGTCGAGTCGGGAGACGTGATCGTGCTCACGGTCACCGGAAGTGGCTACAAACACATCAACCCGCTACCGGGCATCTGGACGGCATTCCAACCGTCGGACGCAACGTGACGCCATCGTCGCCGAACTCCGCGGCACGGTTCGCTAACCGTCCCGACGGAGCGGTTATCGCTCCTGTTCGAGGAATCGCTCGATCCGGTCGAAGCCGGCTTCGAGCGTCTCCATATCGGTCGCGTAGCTCAACCGCAGATACCCCTCGCCAGCGTCGCCGAACGCGCTCCCCGGCGTGACCGAGACGCCCTGTTCTTCGAGCAGCCGAGTGGCGATGTCCATCGACGTGCCCTCGACGGACCCAGCATCGCAGAACAGGTAGAACGCCCCTTCGGGTGCCGCGCAGTCCAGTTCTGGAATCTCGGCGATCCTGTCGAGCGAGTAGTTGCGCCGCTCCTGATAGGTATCAATCATCGTCTCGAACGGTTCCTGTGGGCCGGTCAGCGCCGCCAAGCCGGCGTGCTGGGCGACGCTCGACGAGCACAGCGAGAACTGCTGTCGAATCATCTGTGCCGCATCGACCACGTCCGTGGGACCGGCGATCCAGCCCAGCCGCCAGCCCGTCATCGCGTACCCCTTCGAGAAGGAGTTCACTGACAGCACCCACTCCGGCTCGCCCAGCGCAGCCGCGCTCTTTCGACTGCCGTCGTAGGTGAGCCGTTCGTACACCTCGTCCGCGATGACGTACGCCTCGTGGTCTGCGGCGGCTTCTACGACCGCCCGGACGCTGGCTTCGTCGTAGACGCGGCCAGTCGGATTGGTCGGGCGACAGAGGATCACCGCGGCGGTGTCGTCGGTGATCTGCTCGATCAGTCGGTCCGGATCGAGATCGAACCCGTCGGCCGGGTCGAGCGGGACGCGGACCGGGTCTCCACCCGCGAGTCCTACCTGTGCGGCGTAGTTCGCCCACTCCGGCGTCGGGATAACGACCTCATCACCGGGGTCGACGACCGACAGGAGCGAGAGTGCCAGCGCCTCGATGGCGCCGTTCGTGACGATCACGCCGTCGCGTTCGACCGGCACGTCGTTGTTCGTCCGGACAGTGTCGGCGATGGCGGTTCGGAGCTCGGTGAGTCCGTAGGTGGACGTGTAGTGCGTCGCACCCTCGGCCGCCGCCTCCGCGGCTGCCTCGATGACGTGGTTCGGTGTGTCGAAGTCCGGCTCGCCGATTTCGAGTCGGACGACATCGTCGAGCGCCTGTGCGCGTTCGAACATGATTCGGATCTCTGATCCCGTGTCCTGGACGGCCCGCGTGGCTAATCGACTCTCGTTTACTCCCATATTTTGATTGGGCCGTGCACCATGGTAAACATGCCGGTCGGCGAACCTGGTGGGAGATCACACCTACATGCGCGTTCCCGACGAGAATCATAGTAGCGTTTGCACGTCTTTGTGACGGAGCCTGTCCCGTTCAGTTGTGACAAGACCGGAGACCCGGTTCGTACCGAACAGTGAGCAGAAACTTGCAAACGCTACTATACGTCGAACTGTTGCAGACGCCAGAAAGGGAATAACTGAGATCCCGTCTCAGTTCAACGAACGACCGGTTTTCGGGCTATGAGAGCCTCTCGTAAATGACTCCGTGATACTGTTCGATTTTGTCTAGGGGCTGTGGACTAGTCAGATAGCTCGTCGCCACGAAGACCACGATGTTGAGGACGGAGGCAGTCACGAGCCCCGGAACCAGCGGCGTTACGAACGGATTGGGGAGCAGGTGGAGCTGGAACAGCACGAGCGAGATAGCGCCGACCGCTGGCGAGATAATAGCTGCTTCTGACGACGCGCGCGGCCACGCGACAGCACCGACGAGTGGCGGGAGGAGTTGTACTGTCGCACCGCCGACAATGAGTGCAAGTGGCGTAATTAGTCCGGGATATACGAGTGCACCGACGATGCCCACGATCATCGTCACGACAATGACGAGCTTGTTGAGAAGCAGCTCGGAGCGCTCGGTGAGGTCGGATTTGACGATAGACTTGGCGAAGTCGCGGACAACAGTTGCGGCCATCACGTGGGCGTAAGAGTCGGTGGTCGAGACGATAGCGGCCAGGATGCCAACGAGGAATAGCGACGCGAGGGAGAAGGGCATTACCTCGAACGCGAGCAGCGACGAGACGGTATCAGGGTTCGAGATGTTCGGCAAGACGGTCCGTCCATGGAGGCCAATGAAACTCGTTCCGAACACGTAGATGAGGGTGAACACTCCCACCATCGTCGCCGCGATCCGCGCGAAGTTGCGCTCGCTATCAACGGAGTACATCCGAATCCACGACGCCGGAGCGACGAGCGAGTTCCCGACCGTGACCAGGATGCCGAACAGAACGATGACCTCTGGCGTGAAGAGACTGGTGACACCCGGCACTGCGGTGTAGCCGCCCATCGAATCACCGAGTTGGGTAAACACCGCGCCAACACTGCCGGCGTTGAGAATGATGAATCCGCCGAATATTGCGAGGAGTACCGAGATGAGTGCGCCGTTAAACGTATCAAGATACGCGATGCCGCGCATGCCCGTCCCGACTACGTGGAGGGTGACGACAGTCGCCAGGATGAGCACGCCGATGTTAAACGGAACGATACCACCCGTCAGTACCGTCAAGATGAGCCCGCCCGCGAGCAGTTGTGCGACGATGTAGGTCGTGTTGAACGCAACGCTCGCCAAGACGGTGTAGAGCCGGACCGTGTCGCTCTGGTAGTAGTCGCCGAGTAGATCTCCCGGCGTGTTCAGGTCGTGTTCGTTCCCGACAACCCACATGCGCCGGCCGAGATACCAGATCGCCGGGGCAGTCGCGGCGTAGCCGACGAGAATCATTGTGATGAACGGAATGCCGACCGAGTAGACTGTTCCGGGGAACCCGGCCATTCCGACCCCGCTCAACACCGTCGCAACGAGTGTGAGTGAGGCGACGATCCAGCTCAGTCCGCGGGAGGCGACGACGTAGTCCGAGAGGCTCTCGGAGTACTTTCGCCGCGCGATATATGTGATACCGAGGAACACGGCGACGTACGCCGCCAGTATTCCGAGTGCAATAGGGAGGTTGTCCGAAATCCGCCCAGCGAGTTCGGGCGGGAGAATCTGTAGCGTCGGTCCCACCGGCCTAATCATCCTTTACTCCCTGTTCGACTTTCATCTGTGAGAGGTCCCCGCTTGCGTTTGCTCTGGTGAGGCTGACGTACAGGCCTGCGATGATCAGCACCGAGATGCCGACAGTCAACCAGATCAGCACCGGAATGCCGGCGACCAGTCTTGCCTGCGTCCCGACGAATCTTAGGCCGAGATACGAGAGGACGAGCACTCCCGCAAAATAGCCCATTATGAGGTTATCCGTCGCATTAGACGTCAGCTTGTATTCTTTGGGAATTGATTCCGCCTTCGGCCGATCCTCTGAACGCCACTCTTCTCTCCAAGGCATGTAGAAGCACGATAACGGCCGTAATATATATAGTTTTATCATGTATATCTCGAGGGCCAAGGAGAGCCACCGCATTCAAGCACGCATGCACGGCGTCGAACAAGTGGCTACTGCGAACGGATCAACCAAACCGTTCTGACTCACAGAACATTCAAGTCAGTGGGGGGCTATATTCAGGTATGGACAAACAAGAGCGAGCGAACGTACCGGTCAAATCTGTTGCCAAGACGCTTCGAATCATACAGACGGTACAGGATCTTGACGGCGCGACAGTAACGGACGTCGCAGCAGAAATCGATGTCTCAAAGAGTACCGTCCACAACCATCTGGCGACGCTCGAACAGTTCGAGTACGTCGTCAAGAAGGGCGACGAGTACGATCTCGGGTTTCGCTTTCTCGACCATGGCGAACATGCGCTTGCGCGTGATCCACGGCTTAAACTCGTCGAACCGAAGATTGAGCAAGTTGCCTCCAAGACAGATGAACTCTGTCAGTTCATGATCGAGGAACACGGTAAAGGAGTAATTGTGTTTCGAGAGAAGGGCGACAATGCAGTCGAGACCAAACTCCGGATCGGGACGCGATTGCACCTCAACCACACAACGGCTGGCAAGGCGATCTGTGCCGCCCACTCCGACAGCCGAGTTGAGGCGTTTGTCGAGCGACACGGACTTCCCGAAAAGACAGATCAAACGATCACTTCGGTCGGTGACCTAATCGACGAACTAGCGACGATCAGAGAGCGGGGGTACGCGTTCGACCGGGAGGAGCATATCGAGGGGTTGCATGCGATTTCGGTCCCCATCTCGACCGATGAGGGACAGGTGCTTGGTGCCTTGAGCGTGGCAGCACCTTCCTATCGGATCCGAAGCGAGCAACAGGAGCAAGATCTCGCGGATCTGCTCTTGGGGGTCGCAAACGAAATCGAACTCAATCTGAGTTTGCAGTGACGTCGCTTGTTCTGGTATCCGGGATTCTCTCCTGCAGCTCTCCGTGTTACCATGGCCGGCGGATATATCGTATTTTTTCGCAACAGTTCGCGTACGTCTTTCGGTGAAACCCCCTCGTTCTGTGCTACAGAATCCTACCGGATCTTTCAGTATATAGCAGGAAAAACACTCTCATACCGCCTGATCCCGTCCAAATTCTACCTGATGTGACCGGCTCACGCTACCTGTCCACGCACTCGCGGATATTCCTTCTGTCTCGACTCGTCCGTGCTGCTTGCTATTGCGTGGCTCTTTCAGATAACATCAGTACATGTGTTATTCGAACAGTATCTAACGGCAGTACCCTCAACGGCCCTACAGAACCGACGGCGGATTGCTGTTCAGGAACTCAGACCGGAAACGCGGTGTCGCCGATAATTGGTTCTAGCACCTCAGTATGGATTCGTTGGAATATGATCGATACGCACAATCGCCGTTCTGTGAAACAGAACAAACACCTGTCGCGTTTCGAGTATTTAAAACCGGCGCGGAGCCGGTAGTGACGGCCTGA
>JBDGPY010000067.1:0-22771 GCA_042219425.1 Haloarcula sp.
TATAATAGTTCCGGCGAGGTATATTGTGTGGCGGTACACGCACACTGACACAGACACACAGTTTGGGGGCTGTTTCCCGCAAATCTGCCCAGAAATGAAGACACTTTCGCCTCAGCGATACAACACGGCGTGGCGTTCAGGGGCCAGGTCGGAGGAGACGGCTAACTGTTTCGGTTGGCCAGTCTCCGGTCCCAGTCAGCAGTTCGACGCTGTCCTGGGTAACGAGGAACGTGTCTTCGCTTTACGTCCTCTGGTCCGTCGGATTCCTGTGGTATCCTGACCGGGTATGACGATCCACTCACAGCTCGCGAAGCCGATTGCGCCACTCTGGTAGTGGGTCTGCGATGTACCTTCCCGCCCGTCGGCGGCGTAGGAGTACTGGATCGCCTCGAACACTCACTGGCAATCCACCATCGTTGGCTACCGGCTGTGTTGTTGCCAGCGTGGATATCTCGACGCGTCGCACTCTGGAACCGTTCGTCAAGTGACGCGGGCAATCGACGTAACTGTGGTGGTCACGTCCTCATGCCGTCGCTGTCGTAGCCAGCGGCCGAAACGGAGTGCGTTCGAACGGTAATGATGGTATCGCCACCGTCGGTCAGCCACGCGAAATTGCGCTGTCGGGCGATCCAGATCGCTTCGTAGCTGTGCGACTCCAGAGACGCGTCGAGCCTATCGAACAGGTGCATGCGCACTGATCCGGGTGAATCATAGCATAGAAAAATCAACCTACGGTGTACCCATCGCTGATTCCGGCGCTGAAACGCCGGGACACGTTCCCAATCGTTGCCATCGACGGGCGACACATCCTGCGTCACTGTCTCATAACCACTAGTTTTATGAACCGGAAGCGGAAATCCAGATGGTATGTCACGAAAAGTGTTCTTCGATACCGATCCAGGGTGTGATGACGCGGTCATGCTAGCGATGGCACTCGGTCACGACGAAATCGACGTGGTGGGTCTCTCGACGGTCTGTGGCAATACGACGGTCGAGAACACGACGCGCAACGCGCACGCCATCCTGGAACTGGGTGGCTACGACGTCCCGGTATCCATGGGGTGTGGTCGGCCGCTGGTCGGCGACCTGACGACGGCGGAGTGGATTCACGGCGATAACGGCATTCGCGGCGACATGCCGGAACCGAGCGGCGAGACGCGCGATATCCACGGCGCTGACGCGATCATCGAGGCCGCCCACGAGTACGGATCAGAACTGACCATCGCAGCTGTCGGACCGATGCCGAACCTCGCAATTGCGCTCGCGAAGGAACCCGCCCTCCCAGATCTCGTAGACGACATCTACCTCATGGGCGGGGCGGCGCTGACGGCGGGGAACGTTACACCGGTGGCGGAAGCGAACTTCCACAACGATCCGGCCGCGGCTAGTCGCGTCCTCCAGGACGCTGATCCCAAGATGGTCGGCCTGGACGTGACCAACAACGCTACGGTCCCACCATCGCTGATCAAGGAGTTCGAGGAACGGGGCGGGATTCACGGGCCCGTCGCCTCGTGGCTCGACTATCGCCCGGAGGACGGCGAATACCCCACGGCCGACGCGCCGGCAATCCATGACGCCGCCGTCGTCGCCGACATCGTGGACGATTCGGTGCTGGCCTTCGAGGAGTACTACATCGCTGTCGACACGAGCGGCGGGCCGTCACACGGGTCCGTCCTCTGTGACAAACATGGCGTTACGGAGAACGCTCCCAACGGACACGTCGCCGTCGACATTGATGTGGCCCAATATCGGGATATCCTTGAGACGGGTATCCGGGCCTACGCAACGCAGTAACGGTGGCTTGCTATGTCGGTTCTGCTGATACGGATATCCACCATAGAACGGTTCCCCAGCTGGATGCGGGGAAAGCCGCGATAGATGCGGCCAGCATGGCAACCATGGAAACCGGCACACTGGCGCATGGTGGTACAAGGAACTGCAACGTCGGACCAAGGACGTTTACGAACCCGTTCCGCCTTGCAACTGCCGACTCAGAATCGACATGGCACACCCTCTCCGTCGTTTATTTTGCATCAGGTTACCTTATCAACGTATAAGATTTTTTAATTATATATAAATAAAATTACTATTTAGGGAAATATTTTATATAAAAGTACAATCTAATAGATGCTGTGGCCCGAAACAAACAGGAGGAATTAGAGAACCTTCCAGCGGACCGAACGGATAACGAGACGCAAAACACACCAGTCAATCGGCGGAAATTCCTCTCGGCTACTGCTGCACTCGGCATTGCGGGTGTCGCCGGTTGTTCTTCCAGTACCGAGGATGACACCGAGCATACCGACGGAGAGTCTGGAGACTCTGAGAAGGACACGACTTCGTCTGAACCTGGAACAGGTGAAGTGACGCTCGTCCACGACACCCACGTGCACGGGAGTTACGGCGACCTCGAAGAGGCGGCAAACATCGCCACGTACTTCGATTTGATGAATCAGATCGCAGAAGAGAACGAACATTCGATCAAGGTCGGCTCCGGCGACGACCTGGCCACCTCCATTCTCTCCGCCCAGTTCGACGGGAAACACATCGTCGACGCGTTCAACGAGGGTGGGCTGGAGTTCGACACGTTCGGGAACCACGACTTCGACAGAGGACCGGACGCTTTGCGAGACCGTATCTCGGACAGCGAGTTCCAGTGGGTGAGCGCGAACGTCCGTAACTCAGAAATGGGCGACGTATTCGGTGCCGAACAGGGAGCGAGCCAGTACGAACTCGTCGAGGCTGGCGACGTGACGGTCGGTATCACGGGCATAATCAACGTCGAAGCGCCGACGATCACGACCATGGGCGAGACCACGGAGGTCCCGGGCCTCGAGGCACCCGTCAACGAGGTCGTGACCGAAATGCGGGACGACGGTGCCGACCTCGTCGTCGTGCTGTCCCACGTGGCGAGCCCGGTCGCCGTCGAACTCGCGGAGTCTGTCGACGGGATCGACGCCATCGTCGGCGACCACGCCGCGACATTCTCCGAGGACCCGCAAGTCGTGAACGACACGGTACTTTCGTTTGTCGGGGACGAGTACGAGTACCTCGGCGAACTGACGCTCACCGTCGAAGACGGGGAGCGAACCGACCACAGCCTGACGGTGTACGACACCGCTGCCGCGGTTGATGAGGGGAACGTCGAACCCCATCCAGACGTACTGGAGGTCGCCCAAAGCTACGAGAGCCAGCTCAGCGACGAGCTAGACACCGTTATCGGGGAGACGGCCGTACCGCTCGACGCCCGGGAAGATGTCGTGCGGTCCGAGGAGTCCAACTTGGGGAATTACATTGCCGACGCGCTCCGCAGCCACGGCGATGCGGACGTCGCGATCCAGAACGGCGGGGGCATCCGAACCGACGAGAAATACCCTAAAGGGGACATCACGAGGCGGCTGGTCTACAGCGTCCTCCCGTTCGGAAACAACCAGGTGACCATCGAGGTCACCGGCGAAACCCTGGTCGAAGCGCTGGAGCTCAGTTCGACCGGTGGGGGCGGATTCCTTCAGGTGAGCGGAATGCGCTACACCTACGACCCGGACAAATCGCAAGGCGACCGCGTCACTGAGGTGACAGTCGGCAGCGAGCCACTCGACACTGAAGCGACGTACACCGTCGCGACGAACGGCTTCACCGCCACAGGCGGCGACGGCTACACGATGTTCCAGGATGCCCCCCGTATTATCGACGCGAACGAGGGTGAACTGCTGTCAGTCATTGTCGAGAACTCGATCAAGGAGGACGGGACGATTTCGCCCGAGATCGAGGGCCGCATCACGTCGGAGTAGAACACGGATACGGACACTCTCGGGTTCTCCGTTTTCCCGGACCGTCAAGGGCTCCCCTGGTCTCTCGTTCCGTAGCCTCGGGTCTGTCGTGATAGCCACGTCGTTGAGCGGGATTCTCCTCCTGCACCGGGTTGTAGAGCCGTCGTGCGCTGTCTCGTTGTCGGCCTCTTGGCACCCCGGTCCTTGTTCACGCGCTGGGGACTTGGCAGGCCTTCATCACACCAGAGCCCATAGAATGACTCTATGAAAATCCCGCAACTAAGCCCCTGGCGCGTGAATCAAGTCAACAGGGGTTGACAGAGACCGATTGAGATGGAGTGCACCAAGCACGCTAGAATGACTGGTCTTAGCGCCGTGATAGGAAGAAGAATACTGTGCCACAGAGCACGCATAGGTGTCTCTCTGATTCACGCGCAATCAGCCCTAACGGAGGCGTTCAATGTACCTTGGAATCGATACCCACAAACGGTACTCGCAGGTTGCCGTCGTGGACGACGACGGCAACCTGCAAGACGAGATTCGCTTGCCAAACGACCGTCTTTCCGAGCTCGCCGAGCAACACGCTGGCGACGAGGCTGCCATCGAAGCATCTGGCAACTACCGTCCGATCTACGAGATGCTCGACGAGCATCTCAACGTCACCCTCGTTAATCCATCAAAGAATCGGATTATTGCCGATGCCACGGTTAAGACCGATCGTGTCGATGCGAAACGTCTCGCACAGATGCTGCGAGCAAATATGCTCGCTGAGAGCTACGTGCCACCGGACGAGATCCGCGTACTGCGGGATCTCGTCCGGACGCGGAAGTCACTCGTCGAAGAGCGAACAGCTGAGAAAAACCGCGTGAGAGCTGTCCTCACGCGGACTGACAACACCTACGACAGCGAGTTGTTCGGCCCGACTGGCCGAGAGTTCCTTGCGGAACTCTCTCTGAGTGACGCCGACCGAGCAATTATCGAGGCTCATCTCTCAGTTATTGATGCTTACGACGAGCAAATAGAGAGGTTAGAGGAGAAGATCGAACGGAAGGTACTGGAATCGCCAGCAGCCCAGCGGCTGCTGACGATTCCTGGTGTTGGTCAGTACACAGCCGCCGTAATAATCGCTGAGATCGGCGAAGTAGACCGATTCGATGAAGACAAGCAGCTCGTGAGTTACGCTGGGCTGGATCCAGTCGTCCACCAGTCTGGTGACAAAGAGGTGCGTGGAAGCATCAGCAAAGAGGGCTCAGCGCCGTTGCGCTGGGCCCTCGTCCAGTGCGCTAACATTGCTGTGCGATGTGATGAGTATCTCGGGAATTTCTACACACGGTTGAAACAGCGGAAGAACCACCAAATCGCAATTGTCGCAACGGCTAGGAAGATGCTGGTCTCAATCTTCCATATGCTCACGCGAAAGGAATCATACGATCCACCGGGGGTGAGTGCCTGAGCGATCGGATCGCTCAGGCTGGGCCTGCTTTCGTCCGCACAGCTACCGCTACAGCAATCAAGATTCCCCTGCCTGCCGGGAACTCATTTCTATCATAGTGCCGCTGTCTGGTGGTTCACCATCCTCGTTCGGGTGAGCTGAAGACTCACCCGAACAGTTATCGTCTAAGAAATAGGATTTGCCGGTGCGGGATTTTCATAGGTCCATCTCACGCTCTGATTTTCTCCTGGCCTGGATTATCATCTCGTTCGGAGCTGGGAATTACAGGGCCAAGCCGCACGTAGAGTGAGAAATGTACGTCTCTTCCCTGTGGCCCTGAGCGCATCCCGACTACTTCCCGTCGCCGAGCGTGAGCGTCATGTCGTCGAACTCCAGGAACGCAGTTTGGTAGCCGCGATGTCGCGCGACCTGCGGCGGGGCCCCGACCTCCAGAGTCACGTCGTCACCCAGTGAGAGGTCAGGCGCCGGCGCACCGTAGTGGTACCCCAGTTCGGGGTGGATGGCCGCCGCCAGCGGGTCGCGGACCTCCCCGCCAGCGTTGTCGACGGTCGCTCGGAGGCCCATGAACGGGAGGGGATACTGGTTGTACGGCGTTCGAGCGGACACCGCAAGGTATGGGTCCGAACTGTCGATCCCGGCCGGGGCCCTACGCAGAACCTGCACCGCGAACTTCGCAGCTGCGCTCTCAACGACGCCACCGTGTTCACCCGGCAGCGCCGCTGGCTCCGGCAGCGTTCCGTCCGGCCGCATGCTCGTTTCCATCGGTTCGAGCGCCCCCGCTTGCCCCGGCTCGTCGACGAACTCCTCGCGAATGTGGTTCATGATATCGTATCTGAACAGCAGGTCGAACTCGGCGTCCACCGATCCGGTGAACCGCCCGCGATAGTCGCCTAACTGCCGCGCCGAGACTGGGTCAAACGAGAGGTGAACTGTGTACTCTCCCTCGCTCGGAAACGAGACGTTGTCCCCGAAGTGTGGTCCCATCTGCTGGGACAGCATCGGCCACATCGACTTCTCGGCCACGACCTCGCCGCTCGCGGCGTCCCGAACTTCGACCGGCGGGCTACCCAGCGGGATGAGCTGGTTGTACTCCGGGTCCCACACGGTTGCCATGAGGTGCATTCCCTGCCCATCTTCGATCCGAACGTAACTTTTCTCCTGTCCGGTTAACACCCAGAAGTCGTGAAGCAGTGTGTAGGACATCGCCACCATGTACGGCCCTGCTTCCGTCATACCGACCATCCTCATCCCGTTCTGATGCGCCGGGACGTACACCAATGGATGGTCCTGAGCAGTAGCCGTTGGGAGCTCATTTTCCGGTGGCTCCTCGGTCACCTCTGGCACCGATTCGGTACCTCCAGGTGTAGTCTCAGACGGAGTATCGGTTTCGTGCGTAGCGTCGTCATCCGTTGCACAGCCAGCGATACCCATCCCAAGTGCTACCCCGCTCGCAGCGATGAATTTCCGGCGCGTAGGGTCCCTACCAAGGCTCATGGTGTGTACGGTCACCTCTATTCTCGGAAAGCATAAAACCCTTATCGGGGACACATCACCGCCGTCGTTCGGGAGGACACTGTGGGCCCAGGCGGTTCACGTCGGACGGGGGAACGACCGTTTCGAGCGGGGCGGGACCAAGTAGTTCCCGCGGCGAACCGTCGTAATGTACTGCAGTATCCCGTTATTGTTCTTGGTGCCGACGCCGCCGACGTTCGCAACGTCCTCGCCGTTCATGGCTTTCCGGGTTTCCACGAAGTCCGTTATCGTCTCCTGAAGGCTGAGGAAGTGGACTCCGGTTCGTCCACCGTCTACCGTTGCGAAGTCGCGGCGGAGGAGCCGCGGGTCGCCGTCCTCGTCTCGCGCTCGTGCGACTTTTTGCGTGTGCCCGACCACTCCCTTCTCAAATGCGTCGTCCTTGACTCGCTCGGCGATGCCAGTCTCCGCTACGAGCGACGAATCACCGAGGTTTTCCCCGACACCCTCAACCAGGTCCTCCGCCGCGTGCGTCGCCGAGAACATCTTCGCGACGCGCTGTTTCCGGGAGTCTTGATTGTACCACTGGTCCAGCTCCGTGCGTATCAGCGAGAGGTGCTGTGTGGTACCGCCCGCGAACGGACCGTCTGGTATCGTTACGCTGTCTTCCGTCGCCTGGTTCTGCGCGAATCCCGACTTGAACCCCATGAACAGCGGCGAAGCCTCGGGGACCGCTCCATCTGGAACGCCGTCCACGTCGTCGTGTTCCGCCGGGAGCCCTGCACCGATAAATCCCGTCCGTCGGTCGACCTGTTCGACAGTCTCGTCTACGGTTTCGGTGATCTCGCTCCCGTTTGCCGTCTCCGATTCACCGAACAGCGCCTGCTCAGCCTCAAGTACTGCCGAAGCGCGGTCACTCGCCAAGTGAACGAGGAGGTCCGGGGTATCGAACGACGGTTCCTCAAACGAGGCTACCGCCTCGGGCTGTGGCAGGTCCACCGACCCCGGAAGTGGTTCGTCATACCGGTCGAAGTACGCCGGGGAGTAGCCGACGGTAAACAGAAGCCCGTCAGACGCCCACCTATACGCCCCTTCCAACTCGCGAAACGCGTTCTCCACCTGCGACCGGTCCACGTCGTCGACCGGACCGTCCCCGACGTACTCGGCCAACAGCAACACGTGGTGCCGAGCTGGCACCGGATTACCGTGCTCATCGGTTCTAGAAAACTCGTGCCATGCGTGCTGTCGAGTCGGCGGTCTGGTCGCCGATTCGGTGCCCGCTGGACGGCCGGTACTGCGCTCGTCGTCCGTCGTGTCCTCCGACTGGCTCTCCAGATCGATGCACGCTGCGAGCCCTGCAGACCCTCCGACGGCGACGGCTGCGCGGAGCGCTTCCCGGCGGGTCAGGCTCTTGTCTCCGGTTGTCATCAACTATCGCGCTTTAGGACGGTTCAGGCATAAATATTGGCCTGATACGTAACCGGGCGACGCTGAGCGGATCGTTCCTGCGAACGGTGGCGAAGTCATTGTAACACTCGTTGCCGAGGCCATCGAGGGATCAATCGCAACCGATGAATCTAGCGGCCAGTAGTCTTGAATCGACTATCCAACAGTAAGTACCCAGCTCTGTCACCGATCTCCCGGCCCTGGAACACTGAGGTCCAGTACCGTTATTCGTAGACGTGGACGCTCCCGGTCGTGTTGTCCGCAATGTAGTCCCAGTCGTACTCGACGCCGAGGCCGGGGCCGTCGGGGACTGGGACCGTTCCATCGGAGTCGACGGCGTCCATCAGATCGGAGTAGCCCCCCTCGTACACTGGCGGCTGGGTGTTCTGGCAGTCCGGGTGGACCAGGGCCATCTCGTAGTAGTTGGAGTTCCGGCAGGCGGCGATGCAGTGTCGCTGGGCGGGACCCGGCGCATGGAACTCCACGTCGAGCCCAAACGCCTCGGCCATCCGGGCGACCTTGATCGCGCCGGTGATACCAGCGTCGTACTCGGGGTCGGCCCGCAGGAAGTCGGTCGCCTCGTTGGCAGCGAAGTCGGATTTGATCTCCAGCCCGCGGATGTGTTCCGTCTGCAGGATCGGTGTATCGAGCTTCTGTGCCAGCTTCTTGTGGGCGTGCTGGGAGATACCGCCGTCGCGGAAGGGGTCCTCGTACCAGAAGAAGTTCTCCTCATCAAGCGCTCGGCCGAGCTTCAGGGCGTCGGCGAACGTTTCCAGTTCGCAGGCCGGGTCGTGCATCAGGTCCATGTCGTCGCCGACAGCCTCGCCGACAGCGTGGACTGCCTCGATCTCGCGGCTGAGGTCGCGGGACTCGTCGCCGCCACCCCAGCCGTGGATCTTGAAACCGCCGAAACCACGGTCTCGACACTCCTCGGCGAAGGCGGCGAAGGATTCTGGGGAGTCCAGCCCGCCAGCGTCGTCGCCGTGATAGGTCGACGCGTACGCGGGGATGCGCTCGCGGTAGGTGCCGAGCAGTTCGTGGATCGGTGCGTCGTAGTACTTCCCCGCAAAGTCCCAGAGGGCGATGTCGATGGGACCGATGCCCATCCGGTCGTACTTCCGGAGGGCGCGCTTGATCTCCGACCAGTGCTTCTCCCGCTGGAGCGGGTTCTTGCCGATGAGGTACTTCGCGATGATGTTGTACTGGGCGGCGGCGGGTGAGTTCGCGCCGACGTACTCGCCGGTGATCCCTTCGTCCGTGAAAATCTTGATTCCAAACAGCTTCCGGGTGGTGGTCTCACCCGGTGAGTAGACGAGATTGAACCCGTGTTCGTCGGTCCCGACGTCTTCGAGCGGGTACTCGAACTCTCGACTTTGAATCTTCGTGATTGTTGGTGCCATCGAAACTAGGTTCAGAAGATTACCTTATAAAAGTATCTACCAGAAAGTCCACTGCTCTTACGCGAGGCAGCGAAAAGCGTCCACAGTAGCAGTATCTCACAAAGCATCCTCATACTGCCGGCTGTACGTTCGTAAAGATATTCGGCACCACCGAATTCGTTCGAAATGGTACAGCCGGTAGTATCAGAACACTGCTTCTGCCGAGTGGGTTCACCGACGAAACAGCGGACGGTCGGCAGCAGAAAGCTTCCGACACTACAGTGTTGCCACTCCTGTCAGGGGGCCCGATCGATGAGTAGCGCTCGAATCGATCATCTGGTGGGTGGATCGCCGGAATCGTCTGCCGAACGGAGAGAGGACATCGCTCATTGCCTGGGGTAACACTGTTCCGAACCTTCGAATAGAGATTCAGATATCGGGTGAACCAATCTCTCCTATATGGATATATGTTCACTATAGTGGAATATCCTCTCCCTCAAACGCAGACTCTCATCGTCTTCCTGCTGGTATTCGGATAAACGGGCTAGCAGCGGTGATACTACCCGTAAATGGCTGTCTCTCCAGCCAGGATTTCCTTTCATCTCTTAGAATAACAGACGTACAGCTGTTATAAGTCCTGTTCAGAAATATTGAACAGTATCGACATAATCAGAGGTCTGTTCAAACTGCACGGCTGGAGACGCACACATGAGACTGTTCTGTGGCGATGGGAGAAGAGCAACACAGTGGCAGAAACCCCGGCGAGGTGATGACCGTTGCGAAAGGTGTTCAGACATACCGACGAAAGTCGTCACGAATCGAGCAGTGGGCATGACCCAATCCAACCGACCGCTGGACACGCACTACGCGTTCCCATACCAGTACGAGGTTGGTTCGCTGTCGCCGGGGCGTCACGTTTTGGACGTGAGGGTCACAAACGGGATCATTCCGGCTATGGAAACAGATGTTCCATGTCAGAAGTGGGTCCATTGACGACTGTACGGGACAGATATCGGTCGCAGGTGCTGGGACCGTTTCACCAAAGTCGGTAGGTTGGGCTACGACCGTGACTGATGACTTTGCAGACTCGCTCTTGCGGTGGACAAGAGCAACGCTGACTACATACTTCTGGTATAAAAAACTACCTCATCCCCTCATATTCACCCCACATGAGAAAAGCCACTATCGATCATTGCTTTCCTGTGAGCTAGTCACTTTCGCTGTACACAGATTCCTGTCAGGGATGTCTACTCAGAGTAACCGGGAGAAACCAGGGGTTCGGACAGTGAAACGATGGTGGATATCTTCTCAGCTGTTGCGGTAGACCGTCTTGATGTAGCTGAAGAACTCCAGGCCGGCGTCACCTACGATCAGCGAAGCCGAAAGTGACAACTAGAGGTCTATAGTGACATCTACGAACGGGACCGTCCCGAGATTTTCTTCAAAGCCACACCCCGTCGGATCGTTAGCTCCGGTGCCAAGATCGGAGTTGGTACTGACTCCACCGGGAACATCCCAGAATCCGAACTCGGCATCGGGCTCTACGAGGGAGGGATCGTCGGCTACACGATCGATGTTGTTCACTTGGCCCATGTGGTATGTCAACTGTCGAGAGCGCGGACCCACATGATACTGGGATGATAATTAATCGTAATGGAGGTCCGGTCTACGAAGTCGCTACAGCCACCGGTCAGATGGACACCACGTGTGAAAATCTTGTCTCGTCTCTTAACAGTCACAACGCCGTCCGCGAAACAGCAGTACCGCTCACTGGTACTGCGCTTGTCCCAGTTGACGATCCCTCACTCACGGTAGATGGTACGGTTCACATTACCATCGAGGGAATCTGCACGCTCGAAAACATCAGAGAGGTCTGCTCAGGAACTGACTTGATGTCCCACATATGTGAACAGGTATTTATCCGATGGTTCCATACGACCTGACATGGATAACACAGCACAAAACCCGGTGAAATCGGTCGAAACAACCTTCGAAATCCTGAACGGGCTCAAAGAACTCGGCGGTGCCGGAGTGACGGAACTCTCACGCCATCTGGATTACCCGAAAAGTACCATCCACAATTATCTCAGTACGCTCGAACAGGAGGAGTATATCATCAACGATGACGGCCGCTACCGGATTGGGCTCCGGTTCCTAGAACTGGGGGCGTATTCCCGGCACCAGCAGAAACTGTTTCGAATCGCTAAACCGGAGGTCGATCGGCTTGCAAATGAGACTGGCGAACTCGCAAACGTCCTCGTTGAGGAACACGGTCGAGGTTCCTACCTCTATCGGGCCCGGGGTGATCGAGCAGTCCAGGTCAAAGCGCACGTAGGCACACGCGTTCCCCTTCATTCCACCGCACTTGGAAAATCAATCCTTGCCCATCTTCCGGAGGAGCGCATCGAAGATATCATCGACCGACATGGGCTGGATGGAGACACGGATAACGCCATTCAAACACCCGAGGAACTGTATGAGAGTCTCGACACTGTCCGGGAACAGGGCGTCGCGTTCGACGACGAGGAACGACTGGATGGACTCCGCTGTGTTGCAGCCCCGGTGCTAGACAACGACGACAACGTCACCGGTGCGATCAGCGTCTCCGGACCGACGAACCGGTTCCGCGGTGAGCAGTTCCATGAGGAACTGGCCCAAAAGGTGCTGGAGGTCGCAAACGTCATCGAACTCAACATCACATACTCCTGAAGCCGCTCTGATCACGTACCTGCTCGATCTTTTTCCCTCGCGATTGGTGTTTTTCATACTGTCGGCTGTAAGCCATTGAAGAATTTTGCCACCCCGGGGTGGCAAATATCTTCACGTAGTTACAGCCAACAGTATCAGGATCGCTCGGTAAGCGATTGCTGGTGGGATCATAGCGTAGCTTCGAGGATTGTTTTGAGTCCTTCGCCGCCGGGTTTGCGACGGCCCATCGATGAAAGGTAATTCTGGAGTCTGTTCGCCTCTGAGGCTATCTGAGATAACATATGTGTGCATGGTAGTCTGGAGAGGGTAGTAGGAGTCTGCTTTGCACTGATGAGTTACACGGGTCTCGTTCGCATCGGTACTGTGGAGATCCATAATATCGGTACTACATCTCGATCTAGCATACTTCACCTTCGATATCCTATCCTAGTAATGGAATTCTCACTCTCTCTATCCAAAAGACAGTGTTTTATTAACGTTTATCCCAGTCCAGACTTGGATTGTGCATGCGTGTACCTCTACATCAATGGAACGGATACTAGGGTTTGGATGGGGTTTACACTTCCAACGTGGTGTCTGACCTCACGCGAGGAATTGGACACCCAGTGCCACAAGGAATAACACGACGATCACGACCGACGACAGTTTGAGCCACCGCGCGCTCGTGTCTGTGGTTCGGATACTCGCGATGAACAACGTCCCGATGATGCCGACCAAGAGTATCAAAAGCAGGTACACCGTGTTGAGTGCGGATGCCATGTAGTAACGTAACACTACCACTACAGTAAACCCTAGTGGTTATTCATACCATGCCACAACGATAATGGGACGCTGTCACATAGTCCGGCACATGCGTCTTGAACTCCGCGTCTGTAAACACTGCTACGATGGAACCCACGGCAACTCCGAGAAGACAGCCGTGACACGGGACATGGTCGCCTGCGCCGAGCAGGTCCGGGAGTACAAGGACCTCATCGGGATGGACGCACTCTATATCACGAAGGTCGAGGAGGGTGACCCCGGCGGTGCGGAGGCGCTGGACGTCATCGTTGCCAGCATCCAGGGCGACCAGGTGGCGCTCTCGGACACCCAGCTGGTAATGGAAGACGGCGACGGCAACATGCTCGTCTACCCGGAGCCGACGGACATCCTCAAGGTCCTGACCCGAAACCTGCACCAGATTCAGGAGCAGACCCGGCAGGACGTCGATGTGGAGCTGTCGCCGGAGGGACAGGCGCTAATCGCCTGACCCTCACTGTCGGAATGAAAAACGAGGATCGGATGGGTTCAGTTCTCTGCCGACTCGTTGTCGTCGGAGGCCGGCTGTCCACCGTCAGTCCGGGGTTCACCCCCGTCGGCCGCGGACGGCGGTTCCTGCTCCTGTTCTAGCTGGCGCTCCCAGCGGATGCGCAGGATGTTCCCGTACATCGACAGCACGAGCCCGACGCCCAGCACGACCATCCCGAGGTTGATACCGATCGTCAGCAGGATGCTCGACGGGCCGCCACCGACTGCGAGTTCGCGTGGCACCGGATACCCTTCGTCGAAGATGCTCCCAATGAGCACCGAGGCGATACCGATGACGGTCATTGCGCCGAAGATCGTTGAGACCGTCCGCCACGAGGGCGAGAGCGAGAGCCGCTCGATGCCCGTCGTCTCCGGCTCCTCGTCGTCATCGCTGTGGTGTTCAGGAACCATGCTTCGAGGGATGAACGCCTTCGTCTCAACAGGGTAGAAGGCGGGGTGCATCCCGTGTTCGAAGACGTGGAACATGACCCCCATCAGCATGATAACCCCGAGCAGCCCGTGGAACGTGACGAAGGCCATCGCGGCCGCCTTGGTCTGGAACATCGCAGCGATCCCGGTCTTGCTCCAGATGAGCAGCCCCGATATCGCCAGCAGCATCAGTTCGATGGAGAAGATGAACACGACGCCTTTGCCGATGTAGGACAGCAGCGGTACCTCATCGGACTTGTAGCCGGCGAACTGGCGCGCGTTCGGGTGACGCTCGTCGGCCCGGCCCAGGACGAACTGGATGTCCTGGATGAACGCGTCGACGTCGTCTTTGCTGGGGAGAATCTTCGAGAAGTTACTCCGGCCAGTCGGCGAGATGAGTTGCAGGGTGACCCAGAAGACGACGAGCGCGACGAGCCCGATGCCGGTGATACGGTGAATCGCTGTCACGCCGGATGCACCGCCCATCGCGGTTATCATCCACCACAGTTCGTCGTTGAACATGATGGCGTACCCGCTGAAGAACAGCAGGAACACGTCTAGTCCCAGCAGCGAGTGGAACAGCGTCGTCACGCGCGTGAACTTCCCGTGGTCCAGGTTACTCACGCCCCTTCACCCCCCTGTCCGTCGCTGCCGGTCGGCGAGCCACCATCGGCTGTGACAGTCTCGCTGACGTCCTCACCGGGTTCGCGCATCTGATCGGCGAGACGCTGGAACGCCGCCCAGTGGATGAACATCATCACGAGGATGAACGCACCCAGGATGACGTCAGCTGCGTGGATGAGCGCGATGAGGAAGTCCAGTGCAGGTACAGTGTTGCCGGCAGTCCAGTCCGCTCCGATACCGCCACCCGCGACAGCGGGGCTGACGCGGTACAACGACTCGTAGCCGACTCTGAACCCCTGTGCCCAGAGAACGGCCACCGCCGCGACAGCGAGGCCGACAATCGCACTGACGAGCACAGCGGCTCGGCTGTAGCCGTTCACCTCCGGGAGGTCGTCCCTGTCCGTCATTGGAACTCACTGGCGTCCTCGCCAAAGATGATGTCCATGGCCACGTCGTTGAAGAACGCGCCGCTGTCCCTGTTATCCAGTTCGTCCGAGATCTGGGCTGGCGTCCCGACCAGGATAGCGTCGGTGGAACACTCCTCGGCGCAGGCCGGTCCCTTGCCGACGTCCTGTCGCTCCTCGCACATGGTACACTTGTCCATCTTGCCACCGCTGCCGACGAGGTTGGCGACCCCTTCGTCCTCGCTCGGGAACTGCGGTGCGCCGAACGGACACGCCGAGAGGCAGTACTGGCAGCCGATACAGAGGTCGTCCCGGACCCGAACGAGACCGTTCTCCTTCGAGATGAGCGAGTCGGTCGGACACACCGAGACACACGGTGCGTTCTCACAGTGATAACACTGCATCGGCACCGCGGTTTCACCCGGGGACTCACCTTGCGCCATCGCCTGGCCGCTGCTGGCGTTGAGCCCCGACGCAGCTTCCTGCCCTTCGAGCATCGTCGCGATGCTGATTCGCTGTTCGTCCCGTGGGATATCCCACGTACGCTTGCAGGAGACGACACAGCCGCCACAGTCGATACACGCTTCGACGTCCGGGAAGATGCGCGTATCCTCGCCGGTACTCATCACGCCGTCGTGCATCACTTCATTTCCTGTTGACATTCTATCTCACCTCATTGCACCGTCGAGTTGTCGCGGACGTCGAAGTCCTTCTGTGTCCCGACGTCGTTCACGTCTTGCGGGAAGTCGAAGTCGAGGTCCACGTCGATGTTGTACTGCTCCAGTACCTCCGGTGTCGCCGGGTTGACCGAAACCATCGCCACCTTCGTCTCCTGCATCTGTGTTTCCACGTCGTACCCGCGGGATGTGATGGCGTTGGCAGAGTCCCCGATGGCGTAGGGGACGTGGCCGTCGGGATACTTGTCTTCTAGGCTCTCGCCTTTGAACACGCCACCCCAGTGGAACGGCAGGAACACCTCCCGATCGTTCGGTCGGTCGGTCACGCGAGCTTTCACCAGCACTGACCCGCGGTCTGTCGACGACACGACGATGAGGTCGCCACCATCGACGCCGAGTTCCTCCGCTTTCGTCGGCGAAATCTCGGCGTACATGTGCGGCTGCAGGTCGGCAGTGTGGATGTTGCTCCGCGTCTCCGAACCGCCGCCCTGGTGTTCGACCTGCCGTCCGGTCGTCATGATGGTGTCCAGATCGGGCCCTTCGCTCTGGTTGTGGATGATATCTGTCGCCCGTTCCTGTTCGGCGCGGTTGTTCTGGTCGAGGCGGTAGAAGTTCCGTTGTTGGCCGTTGGCCGGCCATTCCGACAACAGCTCCGGGTCCGGCCCCTCGATGGGTTCGCGGTGGACCGGAACCTTATCGAGGAAGCTCCAGACGACGGCCCGCGCCCGACCACGCCCGGTCGGTGCGTCGGGCTGTTTGAAGTCGTACTGCTTGTAGAACTCGGGGTCGACCCCCTCTCCGATCATCGTCTTGAGGTACTCGTCGAACACTGAACTCCCAGTGTCAGGGTTATTCAGCGCCTGCGCGGCAGTGTACACTGACTCTTGGTTGTCGAGCGCGTACTGCTGTGGGAGGGTGAGTTCGTCCGGCTGGACCTCCTGTTCAGGATCAATGAGGCTCTTCGGTGGTGTCACCTTCCAGCCCGGATACTCCGGGATGCCGTGGATCATGCCGTCTTTGGCCGTGTCATCCGCGCCAGCCCAGGCCGGGTTGTACGGCGCGCGCGTCATGTCGAGGGCCTCTTCCTGGCTTTCGTACCGGTCGCCAACAGCGTCAAGGGTTTCCTGGAACGGGTAGTCATCGTCGGTCGGCATTGCCTCCCAATCCTCGGGCGTAGGTGCCTGAACGCCCCAGCGGGTCCGGAAGTCCTGGCCCCCGTTGTTGGGGTCCATGTCATCGTTCCAGATGATCGGGGTTCCCGGATGGTCCTCGCCCCAGCAGGGCCAGGGGAGCATCCAGTACTCGCCCGCGACTGGCGTCCCTTCGGCCCCCTTGAGGTCTTCATTGGAGAACGCCCAGTCGTACTCCAGGTGTTGCTGGAGCCGTTCCGGCGTCTGGCGATACCCGATGGTGTTCGTCCCGAGGTTGAACTCGCGGACCACGCCCTCGTAGGACGACTTGCCGTTGTAGAGGTCCGAGCCAGCGCCCCAGTCGAAGTGCTCGCCAAAGCCGAGATGGCCAGCCAGTTCCTGCATGATTTGCAGGTCCGGCTTGGAGTTGTGCGCTGGCGAGCGGACCGGCTGGGACCACTGCACTGACCGGTTGGTGTTAGTCAACGAGCGATAGTGTTCGTACTGACTGGACGCCGGCAACAGGAGTACCGGCGGACCGTCCTCGTAGTCCGGAAGCACGCTCGCGACCGAGGGGAACACGTCGATGACGACCAGCAGGTCGAGGTTCTCCATCCCTTCTTTCATCTGCTCCATCTCGCTGATGGAGTTCGCCGAGTGGCCCCAGAAGACGGCAATCTTCGTCTGGTCGGGCTGGTAAATCGGCGTCTCCTGGTAGCGGTCCCCTTGATCAAGGGCCGACTCGAACCAGCGGGCCACTGTGAGCCCGTTCTGGAACATCATCGAGTTCTCCGCCGGGTTGTTCGGGCCGTGGTCGGTGTTCGGCGGCAGCGAGTTGGCGTCATCGGTACCCTCGTACACCGGACTCTGGCGGACATACTTGTCTGGCGGCATCAGCTCGAACCGGTTGTACATGTCCGCGAACGATGTGGACCCGCTGGTCTCCGGGGTCCGATCCCAGACTTCGGCCCACCACGACCAGCCACCGGCTGTGAGGCCGTAGTATCCGGGCAGGATGTGGCTCGCGACCGCGAGGTCGGTCGCCCCCTGGACGTTCGCGTGTCCACGCATGACCTGAAGGCCGCCGCCGCTCCGGGCTGCGCTCCCGGAGGCGAGACTCGTCATAGCGTACGAACGGATGTTCTGTGTCCCGTTGTTGTGCTGGGTCCCACCCATCGCCCACTCAATCTGGATGTGGGGTCTGGCCTCGTCGATCATGTCGGCGATGCGCTCGATGTCTGCCTCAGATATCCAGGTGATTTCCGAGACTGTCTCGATATCGTACTGGTCAAGTTCGGCGTCGACGTCTTCCCAGCCCTGGACGCGGTCGGTGAGCATGTTCTGCCCGGTCGCGTCTGCGTCTGGGTCCATCGCGAGCCCGTGCTTGTCGCGCAGGACCTTGATGACGCCCATCATCAGCGCCACGTCCGTTCCCGGACGGAGCCGTATGAACTCGTCGGCGTGTGCCGAGGTCTTGGTGAACCGCGGGTCCAGGTTGAGGATGGTCCCGCCGCGTTTCTGGCCCTCAAGGATGTGTTGCATCGCGATCGGATGGGCCTCGGCCGGGTTCTGGCCGATGATGATGTTCAGGTCGAAGTTCCGGTAGTCCTGAACAGTGTTCGTCATCGCGCCGTACCCCCAGGTGTTCGCCAGTCCGGTGACCGTCGTGGAGTGACAGATGCGGGCCTGGTGGTCGACGTTATTCGTGCCCATGAACGCCGCCAGCTTCCGGATGACGTAGGCCTCCTCGTTGGAGTGATGGGCGCTTCCGAGCAACATCACGCTCTCGCGACTGCGCTCCGCGTCAACGTCAACTGCCTCGTCCGGCGACACGTCGGCGTCGGGCCATAGCGCCTGGATATCAGTCGCCAGGCGGTCGTAGGCTTCGTTCCAGCCGAGTTTACGCCACTCCCCATCCTCCTGTATCATCGGATGTTTCAGGCGCTTCTCGGAGTGTTCTGTCTCATAAATCCCGGCCCCTTTCGAACAGAGCGAGCCGGCATTGATCGGGTGGTCGTGCCACGGCTCCATGCCGACGAAGGAATTGCCGTCGCGTTCGCCACGGAATCCGCACCCAACCGAGCAGTAGTTGCAGATGGTCTTCGTTAGTTCGGTGCCTGTATCTGCCCCGTCCGTTTCCTCGCCGCTCTCCTGGAGTGCCTGCCCGGCGCCGCTGACGCCAAGGGCGACCGTCCCTGCGAGGGCGCTCGCCTTCATGAACGACCGCCGGTCGAGGTCCAGAGAGACTGGGTCCTGTTGTGTACTCATGTTGCCTGGTGGCCACCTACCGGATTGTCTCTATACTGGTGCGCCGCCATTTCGTGTTGCATTGTGTACCCCACACTGTGTTTGACATTCAATGTCATACATAATAAAATATGTTATATTTGCCGCCATCACACACTGAATATTTTTTTTAACTCCGGGTATTCTGGTCTTAACCGATTTAATTCGAACTGTGGTATGTGAAATCACCGCAAGGTCTATTACCGAGACAGGGTTCTTCATTATTAATGAACACGGGCGCGTTCGTGTGTTCCTGTGGTGGAGCGTGCGATATCGACCTCGAAGCGGTTCGGGACGGAGTCGACGATGTCGATGTCGTGGCCAGTTCTGAGTTGCTCTGTCAGGATGGGCTTGCTGGGATGTCGCAGGTCATCGAGGAGTACAACCTTGACCAGGTCATCGCAACGACGCCGGAGCGCTCGTGTCAGGACCGCATCCGCGCGCTAGCCGACGAACACGATCTCCACCCGGAAGCGTCGGTGTTCGTCGACCACCGCGAGACCTGCTCGTGGGTCCACGACGAGGCGGCGGCCACCGAGAAGACGGCCCGCCTAATCAACGCGAAACAGGCGGGCCTGCGCGAGGAGGCCCCGTCGCGGACAGTATCGAAAGACGCCGGCAACCGCGTTGCAGTCGTCGGCGATCCGGACGCTGCCCGGTCGCTGGCTGACGAAGCCGAGGTGATACTAATCGCCGACGGTCAGGACTTTGCGGACGTGGAGGGGGTGAGCGACGTGCGGATGGAGCGCGGCCGCATCGTCGATGTCGAGGGGTCCTACGGCGAGTTCGAACTCACTCTGGAAGCACAGGTCACTGACGACTGCATCGACTGCATGGACTGTGTCCGAGAAGGTCCTGACGGGATGGTGACCGAGTTCCCGGTCGACATCCACCCCGACGCGCCCGAGGGGGAGTGGACGGACATCTGCCCAACCGACGCCATCGACCTCGATGGCGTCACACGCACGATAGAAGTCGATCAGGTTGTCTACCCCGGCGGCCGCGACAACGCACGGGGTGGGCGGCTGGGCTACTACACGGGCCCGGTTGATGCGGGAACCATCGCGGCCGTCGAGTCACAGCTTGGCGGCATCGAGAAACCCCAGTTCCTCGACCTCGATATGGATGTCTGTGCGGCCGGCGCATCCAGCCAGGAAGGGTGTACGGCCTGCGTCGACGCCTGTCCACACGGCGCAGTCGACCGACCGACTATCGACTCCGTCGAGTTCGACGAGGTGGCCTGCGAGAACTGCGGGGCCTGTACGAGCGCCTGTCCGACGGGCGCAACACAGCTCCGTGAGCCCTCGAACCGACGCCTCGCGCGCGAAGTCGAGGCCATGCTGGAAGACAACGCGAACGGCGGCTGGCTCTCGCGCGGTGACGCCGGTATCGAGACGCAAGTTGTCGCGTTCGTCTGCTCGGAGTACGCACAGGAGCGGCTCCGCACATACGGACGTCAGGCCGTCAGATCCGGTGACCTCAACTATCCGCCGATTCTCCCCGTCAGCGTCAACTGCACGGACACGGTCGGCGAGGCCCACGTAATGCACGCGCTGGCGGCCGGTGCGGACGGCGTCGCCATCGTCGGCTGTGGCAGCTCCTGTCTCCACTCCGGCCCAGACCCCAAGCAGGAACTGGTCGCCCGTCTCAACCGGGCGACGACTGATCTCGGCCTCGGCGACCGGGTCGGCTTCTTCGCGCCCGAGGCCGACAACCCTGCGGCTTTCGTCGAGTCACTGTCCGGCTTCGTCGAGTTCGGGCTTAGCGAGACGCCGATTCCGGCCGGTGACTACGAGGCAACAGGGCGAAGCGACACAGAGCGGGACAACCCCCGTCCCAACCCTGATTTCGACAGCCACGGCTGGACTCTGGAGAGCGTCAGAACCATCCTCGAACACGTCGAGCCCGAACGAGAGGTGATCCGCGGGCTGAAGGACTTCGGCATTATGGAGGTCAACGACTCGTGTACGCTGACGCCGACCTGTACGAACCTCTGTCCGACGGACGCCATCAAGCGGACCAGCGAGGGCGAGCTGGCGTTCAACCACGCGGACTGCGTCAACTGCGGCCTCTGTGAGGAAGGCTGTCCGGAGACAGCGATCACGATGCAGGACGGGCTAGATCTCTCCTTGCTCCCCGAGAACCGGAGCGGCGAGGCCTGGATGACCGTCCACGAGGGCGACATGCTCGAATGCGTCCGCTGTGGCAAACCGTTCACCAGCGTCTCCTCCGCGGAGAAAATCAAAGAGAAGGTCGGCGACCAGGTCGACGGACTCGCTCCCGACGCTGACCACAGCGTCTTCGAGTACTGTAGCGACTGTCGGAGCCGCCTGCTGTTCGAGCAAGGGGAGAAACGATGAACGACGCGGCCGTCTACGAGGCCCGCCTGGAGCTGGTGGACTTCGTCATCGACGTGTTCTGGGACGTTCCCAACGAGACGTTCGTCGAGACGCTGCTGAGCGGCGACATTCAGTTGCCCGAAGATTCCATCAACGACCAGCTAGACGAGGGGTTCGAGATGCTCGAAGCGTGGATCGACGAGAACGCCGACCGGCCGACCACGGACGTACAAGACGACCTCCAGACAGAGTACACGGATCTGCTTGTCGGCCCACGGCCGCCGGTGTTGCCCCACGAGACAAACTACCGGGACGACACGGAGTTCATCGGTGAAGGGCTCGCCGAGGTCGAAGCCAGCTACGCCGCGGCGGGGTGGGCACCGCCGGGAGAGTACCCTGAAGAAGAGGATTTCATCGCCGTCGAGATGGCATTCCTGCGCTATCTCATCGAACGCCAGCGAGAGGGCGACGCGGAGACTGTCGGCTACGAGCGAGTGTTCATCGAACAACACCTCAGCGAGTGGATTGTCGATTTCACTGCGGAGATGCGCGAGGAGGCCGACGATGGGCTGTTCCTCGCGGCGGCGCTTGTCTGTGAGGGACTGGTCCACTTCGAGGACGAAATCGTCGCCCAGATCGGCTAGCGGATATGGAGAACGAGCCCGACGTTGGCGGTGAGCCCGACAACCATCAGCAGCTTCACCACGGGGAGCAGGAACGCAATCGTCTGTTCCATGAGAAACAGCGAGCGCCACGTGGTGACCGACCAGGCGACGACCGCGATGGCACCCGCGGCGGCCACCAGTACACAGAGGAGTGTCACCGAGGCGGCTGCGACGACGCCGAGCGGATTCGCGCGCAGTCGCTCACTCATCGGAGACCACCTGCCGACCGATGACGAGTACGACGAACAGCGGGACGAGGACGAGCAGCAGTCGGCTGACAAACAGGCCCATATAACTGATGGTCGATTCGAGGTGAATCGTCCAGTGCCAGCTCCCTTTTATCTCGGCGATGAACGCAATCGTCCCGACGACTAGCAGCGACAGCGCCAGGAGCACGACGAGCGTGTAGACGAGCATCCGGACGTACCCGAGAACCGTTGCGGCGTCGAGTCGGGTGCGTGACTGTTCCGTCGCCATCAGCTCCCCTCCCCTGCACAGTGTTGCAGGTAGATGTCGTACGTGATGACCGCGAGGACGACCAGCCCGACGCCGAGAACTGCCGCGCCCGTGTCGGGCGGGAACGGGAGGTCAGGTCCCAAACCCGAATGTATGGGTGTAGTTACCATGGGTCGTGATATGAGGTGACAGTATTCCTGATTCGAGTATATAAGCCCTATCGTTAATCCGCCCGTTGGCTGTTCTA
>JBDGPY010000116.1:0-22435 GCA_042219425.1 Haloarcula sp.
GAGCAACTGGCCACAATGAGCGGCTGGGACCGATGGCTTCATTCTGGCCCAGAACGAATATGAAAACGACAATGCGCGTTCGCGACTGGCAGGACATCATCGAAGACGTGATGGACAGCAACGCCGATCCCGGAGGCTGGCGTGCCGTGGGTGGCGACCGCGCGAACGGAATCGGCGAGGATATCTACTTTGGCCACCCCGACGCCGGTGTCTATCAGCTCAAAACCTACGCGAAGAACCCATTCGAGGTACAGGGTGTGGGGTCGCAAGTAGCCAGGCGTATCGACGACGAGATCGACCCGCTGTTTCCGACTGATGGGTCGGGAATCTTCGGCGTCCAGCAGGGTCCCGAGGACGAGGACGACGCCAAGGAGAAAGCCCAGAACCTCGAAACGGTGCTTGAGACACACGCCGACGCTCCTACCTCGCCCCGAGCGTTGCTGGAGGACATGATGGACGCGATGGACTCGCCGGCGTATGGCCCGATGGAGTTTGATCATCACGACCGACCCGACCAGATGAACGATCTCACCGACACCTTCGAGGAAGCCGAGGAGCTACTGGACGCGGAGTTCGAGGACGTAATCGAGGAAGACGTAGAGCGAGGCTTCTACTGATGGACGAGCAGTCACACTCCACCCGCTCCGGAGGTCGCTAATGGTCGGGCCGTCGATGACGGAAGCTGACCGGGAACGGTTTCTCAGATACTTACAGGGTGGATTCGCGCTCCTTGTCGGCGTCTCGATGGGGCTCGTCACGCTGTATGGCGGGAACACGGTTCTGATGGTGGTCGGCATGACCGTCGGCGGGACCGTTGTCGGTGGGGTGTTGGCGTGGTACATCATCCCGGAGAGTATCGCAGAGACGCCCTACGAGTCAGTCGACAGGGGGCCCAAACCAGGCGCGCGGACAAAACAGCGACGTCAGGAAGCGGATGAGTCAGGACGGCGTGTGTCTGAGCACGACGGCCAACTTTCACAGAACCGCGACTGACAGACTCAAAGGAAGTCGTCTTGCATCGCGGGGTCCTGTTGCTCCGACGCTGTCTGGTCGAATATTTCTTCGTCGAGCGTATCGGACGATTCGGTCGTGGTGTTGTACGCCGAGATTCCTCGCTTGAGGAGGTCTTCGACGGCCTGGTCGCGGTTGAGGAACTCGCCTTGCTCAACGAGTCGCTGAATGTCCGAGTCTACCTGATCCGGGAGTGACACTTTTATCTTGCTCACACGTGCCGCCTATACTGTTCGGACATAAAAAGCCACCCCAGGTTTCGTTGATTTGAAAGCAACTCCTATAGCCTCCAGTCTGTGTCCTCCACTGTGGCACAAAGTTCATTTTTGACAGCGTAAACGGAGCGTGACGGGTACGACGAGCCGGCGCGACTAGATCGGAGAACCCTTCTAGAAACCACTAGTGTAACATGTGAATAGAATTGGATACCAATCGAATGTAACTAGTCGGTTTGATAATAGCGGGAAAATTCAGCGTCTACACTCATATGAGTAGATTGCTAAACCGTCGTGAATATATCGCTGCTGGTTTCCTCGCAACAGCTGGTCTAAGTGGGTGCTCCTCCGTTGTCGCTGAGGATTGGTACGCAGAAATGACTGAAATGACAGGGAACCCAGATATCGAGTCAGTATATTTCAAGCCAGCTTCATTTGGCAAATCTTCATTCAAAATAGAAATTGCTGATGACCCGGCGATAACTGCAGTATTGGTCCGAAGACCATCGATGGAAGATGGTCATTATATTGATTTCGAAACAGTTGATTCAAAAGATATCCAGCTAGTATACACGCCAAAAAAAGATGGAGAACAGGTCGTAATTGAATCAATCAAATCATGGAACTGGGACGAAACCCACGGGACACGAACCGACTCCCCAGAGGAACCCCCGCAGCAGCAGAAACTCTTGACGATTGCATCTGGACACATCCATCTGACTATGCATAAAAACTGATATATAGCACCGCCAGCGCGGGCGACTGGGCCCGCGGAAACCGCCATTCACTTGATGTCGGGTTCCCGTACCACAGGTGTGAACGCGAACGACCGTGCGATTACCGCGCTGGTCATGCTCGCCCATGGACTGGTCCACACCTACGAGATGACGGTCCCGATATTCGTTGTCATCTGGCTCACCGAGTTCGATCTCATCAATCTCGGCGTCGTCCAATTTGACGTGACCACCGCGACTGTCGGCGTGATCGTGACACTTGGCTACGGCCTGTTCGGAGCTGGCGCGCTCCCTGGTGGTATCGTTGTCGACCGAATCGGCTCTCGTCGGCTCATCACCGCCTGTCTGCTAGGCATGGGCAGCTCGTACATCCTGCTGGGACTGGCTCCCAGTATGGTCGTCGTCGCGCTGGCGCTTGTCCTCTGGGGGCTCGCAGCGAGCGTGTACCACCCCGCGGGCCTCTCGCTCATCAGCAAGGGTGTCAAACAGCGCGGGACTGGTCTGGCGTACCACGGTGTCGCCGGCAATCTCGGCATCGGACTCGGGCCGCTGGCGGCCGCGATACTCCTGCTGTTCGCGGAGTGGCGGACAGTCGCGCTCGTCTTGGGTGTGCCCGCGCTGCTCGCCGCCGTCTATGCCTCGCGGGCGAGCTTTGACGAGACGGCGGCCGTGACAGCCGCAACTGACGGCGGCTCGAAGGCCAGCAGCGGCATCGACTCGCTCTGGGAGTTCCTAGACGAGAGCAAACACCTGTTCACCGGAAGCTTCCTGCTCGTGTTCGTCGTTGTCATGTGTTCCGGGTTATACTACCGGGGTGTCCTCACCTTCCTCCCGGAACTGCTGCGTGGCTTGCCGGGCTTCGAGCCGATTCCCATCGAGACGCTGTTGCCGCCCAGCGTACTTTCGGCGCTGGGAATCGAGGCCGGGACGGGCCAGACACTCAAGCCGCAGGACTACTTCTATGCCGGGCTGTTGCTCATCGGTGTCTTCGGGCAGTACGCCGGTGGGAAACTGAGCGACCGGATTCCCGTCGAGTACGGTATCGCCGGTTCGTTCCTCCTGCTGGCCACGCTGGCTGTCCTGTTCGTTCCGGTGTCAGGGATGGGACTCGGGCCGCTGGTGGTGTTCGGTGCGCTCATGGGCGTTGCTCTATTCGTCGTCCAACCGATGTATCAGGCCTCGGTCGCGGAGTACACGCCAGCGGGTACTCGGGGCCTCTCGTACGGCTTCACATACCTCGGCGTGTTCGGCGTCGGCGCGCTCGGCGGCGGACTCGCCGGCACGCTTCTGGCCGTTGCGGACACCACCGCCCTGTTTCTCACCCTCGCGGGCATCGCACTCGTCGCCGTCGTCGTCGGGGTCGTTCTCGCACGTCGGCCCTGACGCCGGAGCCGTTCTCACAGGCTGGCGCTGACGTCTTGACGTCGCTGACTCCGGCCGCTGTCGCATCGGATGGTATTTGTGTCTGTGCAGTGTAGCCGGTGGCCAGATGGATGCCGCAGTCATCGTACCAGCCTGCAACGAGGCGGAGACGCTGTCACGTTGCCTTGCTCCATTCGAGTCGCAGGCAGCGGAACTGGTTGTCGTGGCTGGCGGCGACGACAAGACGGAGCGGGTAGCCCGAGAGACACCGTTCGTTGACACCGTCGTCCGCTGTGACGAGGGTGGAGCCGGGACCGCTCGGAATCGCGGTGCTGCCGCTGCAACGAAGTCTATTCTGCTGTTTACCGACGCTGACACGGTCGTCCCCGATGACTGGGTCCGCCTGCATCTCAGACACTACGCCGACGATGACGTGGTGGGCGTTGGCGGCCCCGCACGCCCGCTCGAAACCAGTCTGAAGCATCGCGTGTTGTTCAAACTGCTGTCGGACTACTGGTACCGTGTGTCGTGGCCGCTGGGATTCATTCAGCAACCGGGCTTCAACTGTAGTTTCCGAGCCGACACGTTCGAGTCGGCGGACGGTTTCAACGAGGAAATTCCATTCATGGAGGACACAGAACTCTCCCTCCGGTTGAAAGACTCCGGTCGAATCGTCTACGATACTGACACCTGTGTGGCCACATCAGCCCGCAGGGAGGCTGACGAGGGGTATCTCTCGCTGTTCGCGAAGTACCTCCGCGGGTACGCAAACCACTACATCCTGCGACGGGAGTTCGATGCCGACTACTTCTGAGAAAGGCAGGTTTTTCAGCACACCCACCGGAGAACTGACACGATGAGTGGCTGGCGGACATTACGAGACAGCGCCGTCGAACAGGTGCGGACCGACGTTCGAGACGATCCGTATCTCAGATATATTCTGCTGCTGTCGGCTGTCATAGTCGGGTTCTGCTTCTGGCACCGTATTCCAAACTTCGCGACCCGTGACGAGTACAGTCGGTTACTGGACGCGATGGTTGTCTACGGGTCCGTCCTCGAAGAACCGGGCTTCGAGGGTCTCAAAGCAGGTGTGGAGTGGGGGCGAGCCCCCTTTGGCGCGACGCTGTACCTATACGCACTGGCTATCTTCCCCGTGGTCCTCGTCGCGGCTCTCACGGGCGACCTCGGTGCGTTCAACGATATGGCCTTCCCTGGCTGGGCGTTTGGCCACTACGAGGTCTGGGCCGCGACACCAGAGTGGATCTGGACGTGGAGCCTCGTCTTCATCCGACTGACGAACGTGGCGGCCGCTATCTGTGCTGTCTATCTCACCTACCGCCTCGGCGTCGCAATCGAAGGCCGAAACGCTGGCCGACTCTCCGCCGTCGTACTTACTCTAACGTTCGGCTTCCTCACCATCTCAAAAGAGGCCGGCGAGGATATGCCGGCGCTCGTGTTCGTCCTCCTTGCGCTGTACCTGCTGGTCCGCTATATCCAGACTGACGACGGGACGCTATTCCTCGCGGCAAGCGTCGCTGGCGGTGTCGCCATCGCGTTCAAACTGACGGCCGCACCGATAATCTTGCTTATTGGAGTTGCCTTCCTGCTTCGGGCACACGCTGCCGACGAGCCGATGACAGCGGCGCTGTTTCGTCCAAACCTTCTCGTGAGCGGTGCCCTGCTTGGCTTTGTGATGATCGTCCTCGGGTTCCCGACTGCGCTTGTGGCGGGGCCTGAACCGTTCATCGAGCGAGTGTTCGGTGGGTCGACATCCCGGATGAGTCACCCGACCGGTCCCGACGCGCCGATGTGGTGGTGGTTCCTCCGTGGCTACTTCAGCGCGCTGGGACTGCCGCTGTTTACTGCGGCCGTTGCTAGCGTTGTGGCGACCATCGCAACACTGCGAACACGCGTCTCCGAGTTCCGCGGAACCGTTCTCGTCTTGACTGGACTGGCCGCATACATCGTCATGTTCTCGCAGTGGCACGACTTCCGCGTCCACCATCTCCTACCGACGTTCCCACTCATAGCGTTGCTCGTTGGAGGACGTCTGGTGCAACTCCGCGACCGGTCCGCCGCGCTCGCTCGGCCGTTGATGGTCGTCCTCCTCGTGACAACGGCCATCTACGCCGGCGTCGGAACGGCGCAGTTCGCGTCAATGCCTCGCGACGAGGCGACGGCGTGGCTGGCGGATAACAGCGAAGACGGTGACGTGGTAGAGACGTACCGCGTCCACATTCAGGATACTGCGATTCCGCACTCGATGCCGGTTCGGTACTCCTTCGACGGGGATTCGGAATCAGCGGGCGTGACAGAGTGTCCGCGGTACATACAGATCGGATACCGCGACCTCCTGTATCTCAAGGAAGACACTTACTATCGGAACGGCGACGCGCAGCAGGTCTATCTCCGAAACCTCCTGAACGGCGAGTACAATTACGAAATCGTCGCCGAGTTCGGCGAGCGGCCGCCAAACTTCGTCCCACAGCGGCCGACACCCGGCTCGTTCACTGATTTGCTACGCCTCGGCGTGGTCCCGCACACGGACCAGTTCGCAGATGAGCAAGAGCTTGCAGCGAACCAGTACACTCTCGTTCTGGAGCGTACCGGCGAATGCGACACGAGCCGTAACCCGCCGTTCTGAGTGCGGGGCCAGTTTCGACAGCTGTGACTCCTACTCCGCAGCCAGTGACGAGAGATCCAGCCGCACAGAGGGGTACCAGCCAGCGAGCGACGGCAGATAGATGCCGAAAAACCGGTCGACGAACACGATTGGGATGATGACTTCACCGGGAATACCGAGCGCGACGAACACCGCAGTCGCCGTCGCCTCGGTAACGCCGATTCCGCCGGGAGTCAGCGGCAGCAGCGTCACGCTGTAGGCCACAAGCAGATACAGCGGCAGTGCGACCAGGGGCTCGAACGCGACGCCAAAGCTGAGCAGCAGCAGGCCGACGCGCACGCCCGGAGCGACAACCATGTCGACTGCCCAGCCTGCACCATAGCGGAGCCACATCCTGTGCCTACTGACGAGCGACTGGAAGGCTGTCGTCGAACTGTCCGTGAACGCGAGCAGGCCGTCGATGCGCGTTGCGAGCGACTCCCCCACGCGCGGAATCCGGGCGGCGACCCCCGCCAGCCAGCCGATGAGCCGGTCCAGATACGATAGGTTGACGCCCGCGAGCAGTATCGCGAGACCGGCCACGAAATACAGTCCGGTCGCAAGCGCTAGCAGCGCAATGAGTTCAAGCCGCAGTAACGGGATCGCGAGGACGAGTCCGGCAGTCGCCGCGAGGCCGTAGTAAACCGCGTAGACTCCGGTGTGGACCGCCGCGGCGGCCGCCGCGTCGCTGTATACCATCCCGGTCTGGCTCCGGAGGACGAACGGAGCGGCCAGCCGGCCGGAGAGCCGCGACGGCAGCAGTTGGTTGACGAAGTTGACGATGAGTGTCGTCCCCGCGGCCGTCCGAAACTGGACGGGTGCCAGCGGAGAGATTACCGCATGCCACGAGTAGACACGGCCACAGATTCCGAGGACGCTCACGGCGATAACAGCGAGCGCCGTCTTGATACTGACCCCAGCGAGTAGGTCGACGGCGCTCGCGATATCAAACTGCGTGAGCAACCAGGCCAGCGCCGCGACGGCGATGCCGTACTGGGCGACCGTGATTGCGAGGTCACGAGGCTGGCTCGTCACGCTGTCTTGCCCCTGCGTCCCCGTGTCTCGATTGTCTCACTGTCGTCCAGAACTGCCCGAGCGGTCGTGAACTCGAAGTCTTGCCGGAGGATCCGCGTGACGGCCCGACGCATCCACTCGCCGGTCCGGACGTACACCCGCGTTGGCACTCCCTCGACTTCGGGCAGGTCGACGAGTTCCCACGGATGGATGTACAGCATCGGCGTGATGCCCCGGCGGGCCAGCAGTTTCATTCCCAGAATCGTGTACCGCGGGCCGAAAAACCGGAGCCAGGTTCCGGTCAGGGGCAACTGCAGACCCGGCATGACGCTGGCCGGAAACTCCGCGACGGTGTCTGGCGCACCCGCTCGAACCGCTGTCGCCGGGACCGGTTCGTGTACGTCATACTCGCCGCCGTACCATCCGGGGATCGGCCGGCTGGAGACGACGCTGGAATCGTAGTCGTAGCCGGTGTCGGCAAGCACATCGAAGTGGTCGGTGGTGATGTCGAAGGCGGGCGCGCGGAACCCGGAAACGGTTGCGCCGGTGACCTGCTCCAACAGGGACTTGGAGGAGGCGATTTCCTCCCGCCGCTGTCCGCTGTCAAGGTCCGAGAGCAACTGATGTGTATGTGTGTGTGAGGCGATTTCGAGCCCCGCGTCTGCAAGCGCTTGCACCGCCTCAGGATGCGTTTCGGCGACTGACGACACCACGAACGCCGTGGCTGTCGCATCGTGCTCCGCGAGGGCATCGATGAAGAAGCGCCCGCCATCGAGACCGACCCCGTCACGATCCGTTGTCCCCGAGGCGCTCCGGTACGCCGGCGTCTGTGTGAACAACTCGAAGTCTATCGACAGTACCGCCCGGTCACTCATCTCGCTGCTCCTCGGATGCGCCACGCACTCGCTGCTCCTCGGATGCGCCACGCACTCGCTGCTCCTCCAGTTCGCTCCGTAGCAGACTGAGTTCCTCGTTTAGCCGCGAAAGGCGGTCGTACATGTGTCCGATGCGGTTGAGAAGGTACGTAACCACCACAAACAGCGTCAAGTTCGAGATGACGAGGATAGCCCGGGCTTTCCATTCTAGGCCCAGAATCCTCGCCACGAGTTCGAACACGTTGGGGACGATTGCGACGACGATGAGTCCCGCACCCAACAGCAGGGACATTACGAACAGCCCCAGCGATTCCCGTTCGCTTTTGACGATGATGTAGCCGTTCAGGAGGAAGGCGATACCGACCAGCATTGACAGGAGGTTGACCAGAGAGTAGTCGAATCCAAGAACCATGGTTAGCGAAAGAGGAGGACGCGAAACACCGTATCAGTCATGCGAAGCGGATAGAGGACGAGCGTGTCGAGACTGAACTGCGATTCGCCTTCGTTCCGCGTTGGCATCTCGGCAGAGACTTCCGTAATCCGCTGGCCGCTCTGTGCTGCATCGAGCGTCTGTTCGACCGCCCAGTGGTTGTCCGACCGGTGGAGGATGTCTTTCAGTGCCGACACGCGGTAGACGCGGAAGCCGCTCGTGACGTCGGTGATTTCGATGCCGCCGAGCCGGCGGACGACCGTCGTAAAGAAGGTGATGCCGAGTCGCCTGACGAGCGGGTAGTCGTCGATGCTCTGGTTCAGGTAGCGGCTACCGATTACCATGTCCGCGTTCTCGGCCCGGTCGAGCAGGGTCGGAATCATCTCGGGGTCGTGCTGGCCGTCGGCGTCGACCTGCACGACGAAGTCGAAGTCGTGGCGGATCGCGTACTGATAGCCGGTCCTGACGGCACCGCCGACGCCGGTGTTGAACACGTGTGTGACGACGTGCGCGCCGTGCTCGCGGGCGACGGCTGCGGTGTCGTCCGTCGAGCCGTCGTCGACCACGACCACCTCGTCGACGTGCTGGCTCGTCCCGTCGATCACCGGCCCGATGGTGTTTGACTCGTTGTACGCGGGGATGACGGCGACTGTACGCACTGGTGAAAACGCCGCTGGCTGCTCACTTAGAATTGTCGTTCTTCGAACCCGTTTCCGTGCAATGGCGGGTGCGAAAGGGACTAGTGACTCCCCTGTGTCGCTTCCGGTATGACGAAGACCCTCGTCTTCGGCCTTGACGGAGCGAGCTGGGAACTGCTCGACCCGTGGATAGAGGCCGGCGAGCTTCCGAACCTGACCGAGCTCCGGGACACCGGAACCTGGGCGGGGACGCGGAGCTGTTTGCCCCCTGTAACGTTCCCCAACTGGAAGTGTTACTCCGCGGGGAAGGACCCGGGCGGGCTCGGCGTGTTCTGGTTCGAGAACGTTGACCTCGGAGCCAGCGAAATCAACGTGATGAACGGCGGCGACTTCGACACCGCCGAGCTGTGGGACTATCTCAACGATGAGGGCCAGAGCGCTGGCGTCGTTAACATGCCGACGATGTACCCGCCGCGCGACATCGACGGCCTCGTCGTCGCCGGCGGCCCCGACGCCGTGGAAGGTGAGTACCGTTCGATAAGCTCCGGATACACTTCACCGCCCGAGCTGGCAGCGGAACTCGAAGAGCGGTTCGACTACAGCGTTCACCCTGACCCGCTACTGTCCTCGAACGACGAACGCGGTGCGGAGGTCGACGCCATTCTCGACCTGCTAGAGAAGCGCTTCGAGGTAGCGACGACGCTCCTGGACGAGCGGGACCTCGATTTCGTCCATGTGACGCTGTTCTACCTCAACGTCCTCCATCACTTCTTCTGGGACGACGAGCCCTGCCTGCGCGCGTGGCAACTGGTCGACGAATGGGTTGGCCGCCTCGACGACCGCGAGGACCTGAACCTCGTGTTGATGTCCGACCACGGCTGTGACGCGACTCAGACGGAGTTCTACATCAACGAGTGGCTGGCCGAGAACGGGTATCAGGTACGGGATACGAGCGTTGACGCGTTGCTCACTCGGATCGGTCTCGACCGCGAGAACCTGCTGGCAATCGCGAAACGAGCCGGCCTCGTGGACACGCTCGCCCGTATCGTTCCTGAGTCCATCCAGCAACTCGTCCCGCAGCGTGACGGCGTCAAGCGGGACCGCAAGCTCGAAGCCATCGACCTCGAACGGACGAAGGTCGTCGCGAGCGGGCAAGGGCCGGTGTACATCAACCCCCGGTTCGATGTCGAATCTGTTCGCGAGTCGCTCATCTCGGACCTCCGCGAGGTCGAGGACGAGCACGGTCCACTGTTCTCGGACGTGTACCGCGGCGAGGATGTGTACAGTGGCCCGTACGTCGACGCCGGCCCGGAGGTCGTCGTCGACCAGCGCCCCGGCGTCCACGTCAACGACGGCATTGGCGGGGGAACCATCCGGAGCGGCCCTGACCGCTGGGCGGCCGAGAACACGCCCTACGGAATATTCGTCGCCAGCGGCCCGGACTTTACACCGCAGGGCGAACTCGACCGGATCAGCATCCTCGATATCGCGCCAACGGTGCTGGCCGCCCACGACTGTGCGGTCCCGACTGACATGCGCGGTGAGGTTCTGCCGGTGTTCGAGACGGAGCAGCCGCCGGAGACGCGCGATCCGCTCAGTATCGACGAGGAGGCAGCTGGACGTGACGATGACGCCGTTGAGGACCGGCTGAAACAGCTCGGGTATATGGAATAATCATTCATGCCTATAGCTGCGGGCTGGCGAATAAGCGAACCCAATGGGATAAGTAGCCGCTCCCGATACACACCGATATGGTTAGCATCGATCTGAACAACAGCCAGCGGACGATGCTTACAACGCTGGTAAACAGGTATCAACAGACCGGTGAGGCGGTTACCGGTGAGACAATCGCTAACGAAATCGACCGCAATCCGGGGACGGTCCGGAACCAGATGCAGAGCCTCACGACGCTCGGGCTCGTCGAAGGAATCCCCGGACCGACCGGGGGGTACAAGCCCACGTCCGAGGCCTTCGACGCTATCGACCGGCAACAGATAGACGAGGCTGAAAGCGTCACCGTCGCCCACGACTACGAGCGAGTCGACGTGACGGTCGAGGAGATAAATCTGACGAGCGTCCACCACCCGGAGAAGTGCCGCGCGCGATACCATCTCCAGCACTCGGTGCAGGACTTCAGCGAGGGACAGGCGGTCATCCTCGGTCCCACGCCGATATCGAAGCTGGTCATCGCCGGAACGATTGTCGCTGTCGACGAATCGAACAGCGAGATTCTCCTCGACGTTGCGAAAATCGAAGCGCCCGTCGAGGACCCCGAGGAGTAGCGCGGTAGCAAATTGCGGCAATCAACCGCGAGTCATGGGTCGACGCGGTCCAGCCACAGGGCTGGAGTTTCTATCTCATCGTCAGTGGGGAGCGTGTCCGGGGAGTCCCACACTTTTCCGGCTGCGGCGACGCCGCGAGCGTTCGCAACGGTGTCGAAGAACGCCTTCCCGCGTTCGTACTGCTGGCGCTTCACCCCGAGCCCGAGGAGCCGCCGAACCAGCGACGCAATCGGACCTCGTCCCTGTCGCCGCTTATCTACCTTCCGTCGCAGATCGTCGTACTCGTCGTCGAAGGCCCGGTCCATCAGCAGTTCCGCGTACCCTTCGACAGCGGTCATTGTCGTGTCCAGTTCACCCAGCGTCGCGCGGTCGATGTTACCGTCGGTGAGGTTGTCGATGGCGTCCTCCATCGTGTCTTCGAGGTGATCAGAGAGCCACGGAGCCGCACCGAACTCCGCCGCGTGGGTGACCTCGTGGAACGCGATCCAGCGGCGAAAGCGGTCCCGCTTAACGTCTAATTCGTCCGCAACCCGGTGGATGTTCGGACGCACGAAGTAGAGGGCATGTGCGCCGCTGTCAGCGAGCAACACCGGGTCGTACTGGCCCAGAACGTTGTTTCCAAGGAAAGAGAGTGCGATGGCCATCGATCCAGTGTTGACCACGCGGGCGACTCCGGGGATGTACTCTGCCTGCTGTTCTATGGGCTCCATTACCCGGCTGAACGTGGCGACGTTGGCGTCGATCCAGTGATGCCGGTTCTGGATTTCGACAGTTTCGGGCAGGTCGAACTCTAGTTCGCCAACCTCCCGGACGCGGTTCCGTGCATCCCGAACATCGGTCGCGTACCCGTCTCGTTCGGCTGTCTCGACGGTGAGATTGCCCGGATCCGTGGCGGCCTTTGCGGCGTCGGCGACAGCATTCCAGTCGATGGGTCCGTCGCCGGTTGCGCCCGCAACGGCCTGGACGCTGTGATATATTCCCATACCTCAGAAATGTGTCGGGAGAAAATAGGCCTTCTCCCTCCGGGGAGGTGTGACGGCACGACGACAGAGGCAACGGAACTAGTTGCTGTCCTACGCCTCGTCCGAGCCACCGAGAAACCGACTGACGGCGACCGCGCCGACGGCGAGGGCCCCGATACCGAGGACCGCCAGCAGGCCCCACTTCGAGCTACTGCTTGAGTCATCGTCCGTCTCAGACGTCGTCTCGCTCCTTCGAGACCACCGTGATGTGCTCTCCGACTCGTCGTCTGCGGAACTAAAGGGTGCGTTTGCGGTAAACTCCGCGCCGTCGAGGTGCAGTTCGAGGAGAGTGAATTCCGCCATACCCGCGATTCGACGCGCCGACTCTTAGCGGTGGCGGTTGGGACCCTCTTGAACGAGACGTATGCGTCGATACCGATCAGTGGGTTGCCGTCCGCTGTTTTCATGACAATGGGCCTGTTACGGTGTGTATGGACGAACAACGACGCGACTTTCTGGAGTCGCTCCTGACGACGCCCGGCCCGTCAGGGTTCGAGACGGATAGCCAGCGGGTGTGGCTCGACTATGTCAGCCAGTTCGCCGACGAGGTCCGAACGGACGACTACGGGAACGCGGTCGCGAAAGTCGAAGGCGGAGACACGACTGTTGCGCTCGCAGGCCATGGCGACGAAATCGGGTTCATCGTCCGTGACCTGACTGACGACGGGTTCGTCAGAATCGGACGCATCGGCGGTTCGGACAAGACCGTCTCGCGTGGCCAGCACGTTACCATCCACACGTCGGACGGACCGATTTCGGGCGTTGTCGGCCAGACCGCGATTCACCTGCGTGATACGGACGACGACTCTGTGCCAGAGATCGCCGAGCAACACGTCGACGTCGGAGCCGAGGACAGCGACGAACTGGAGTCGCTCGTCGACCGCGGTGATCCGGTGACGTTCGTCCAGACCCTCAGCGAACTGGAGAACGGCCGTCTCGCGGCCCGCGGAATGGACAACCGAATCGGTATCTGGGCGGCCGCCGAAGGGCTCCGGCGTGCCGCCGAGCGGGGGACGGACGCGACTGTCTACGCCGTCTCGACAGTTCAGGAGGAAGTCGGCGTACAGGGGGCGAAGATGGTCGGATTCGACCTCGCACCGGACGTGGCTATCGCCACCGACGTGACGCACGCAACGGACTCGCCCGATGCGCCCGACAGGGCCGCGACGGGGGTCGATCTCGGCGAGGGTCCGGTCGTCGCTCGCGGGAGCGCTAACCACCCCGTCGTCGTTGACGCACTCCGCGAGGTGGGCGAGATGGACGACATTGATATCCAGTTACAGGCGACGGGGACGCGCACGGGAACCGATGCTGACGCCTTTTATACGTCCCGTGGTGGTATCCCGTCTGTCAACGTCGGCCTCCCGAATCGGTACATGCACACGCCGGTCGAAGTTATCGACCCCACCGATCTCGATGCGGTGGCGGACTTGCTCGCCGGGTTCGCCGTCCGAGCGGCAGACCGTGCGCCCTTTAGCGTGGACGTGTAGGGCGGACACGCCGTGCTACGCGTATCACCACGCAAACGGTACGTTTAAGCGGCAGTCACTATCCAAACCGTACATGAGTGGACGACCGCTGGATGTGCTCGAAGCATCCCTTGATGAGACAGTCACCGTACAGCTGAAGGGTGGCGAAATCTTCGAAGGGAAGCTCACTGGCTACGACCAACACATGAACCTCGTCGTCGAGGATGAAGACACAACGATTATACGCGGCGATAACGTCGTCTCAATTACTCCATGACTGGTGCAGGAACTCCGACTCAGGGCAAGAAGAATACCACGACACACACGAAATGTCGCCGGTGTGGCGAGAAGTCGTACCACACGAAAAAGAAAGTCTGCTCGTCGTGCGGATTCGGCAAGTCGGCCAAGCGGCGAGACTATGAGTGGCAGTCGAAGGCGGGCGAATAACCGATACCTACACAAATGCACGAGAAGTGCGGCGTTGTTGGCATCTCTCTGGAGGACCGTGACGCCGCCCGACCGCTCTACTACTCCTTGTACGCGCTCCAGCACCGCGGCCAGGAATCGGCCGGGATTGTCACCCACGACGGGTTCCAGCAACACAGCCACGTCGAGATGGGGCTCGTCGGCGACGCCTTCGATCCCGCCGACCTGGAATCGCTGAACGGCGCAAACGGTATCGGCCATGTCCGGTACCCGACCGCCGGGAGCGTCAGCACGTGCTGTGCCCAGCCATTTTCGGTCTCGTTCAAGTCGGGATCGCTGGGCCTGTCCCACAACGGGAACCTCGTCAACGCTGACGAGATTGGCGACGAACTGGCTGACCTCGGGCACGCCTTCACGTCTGACGGCGACACCGAGGTCATCGCCCACGACCTCGCGCGTAACCTTCTGGAGGAGGACCTGGTTCGGGCTGTCAAGCGGACGATGAATCGCATCCACGGGTCGTACTCGCTGACGATCATGCACGACGAGACGGTTCTCGGCGTGCGCGACCCGCAAGGCAACCGACCGCTATGCATCGGCGAACTCGAGGACGGCTATGTCCTCGCCTCCGAATCAGCTGCTATCGACACGCTCGACGGCGAACTTGTCCGGGATGTGAATCCCGGCGAACTCGTCGTTCTCCACCCCGACGGGACCGGCTTCGACACCTATCAGCTCGTCGAACCCGAGAACACGGCCCACTGCTTCTTCGAACACGTCTACTTCGCACGGCCGGACTCGACAATCGACGACAACCTCGTCTACGAGGTCCGGCGCGAACTGGGCCGCAAACTCTGGGAGGAGTCGGGTGTCGACTCGGATGTGGTGTTACCAGTTCCTGACTCCGGGCGGGCCTTCGCATCCGGCTACGCAGAGGCCGCACAGGACGAAGGCACGGATATCGAGTTCGCAGAGGGGCTGATGAAAAATCGCTATGTCGGTCGTACGTTCATCATGCCGACACAGGACGAACGCGAGCGTGCGGTCCGACTGAAGCTCAACCCAATCAAGTCGACTATCGAGGGCAAGAGCGTCACCATTATCGACGACTCCATCGTCCGCGGGACCACGTCGACGCAGCTGATTCAACTGCTGAAAGACGCTGGCGCGGAGGAAGTGAACGTCCGCATCGGCGCACCGGCCATTGTCGCACCGTGTTACATGGGCATCGACATGGCCTCACGCGACGAACTCATCGCGGGTGACCAGTCAGTTGACGACATCTGCGATGAAATCGAGGCGGACTCGCTGTCGTATCTCTCTATTGACGCCATCGCGAAGACGCTCGACAAGAGCCGGGCCGACCTCTGTCTCGGTTGTGTCACCGGGGAGTATCCCTACGACATCGAAGGCGAGGAGACGGACAGAGACGTTACACGCCCGGATATCGGGACGACACCGAATCCAGCCGACGGCTGACGCCGCTGTCCCACATGACAGCGCACTGTATTTTTGTGTATCCGGAGAGAGGCCCCGGGTATGCCGGGTCCATCGTTTCTTTCGACTGACCGCACAGCCCTCCGAACGCCGGATAGAGACGATCTCGACTGGATACGGCGAGTGTTCCACGATGAGCAGGTCTGGGGGCTGGGGACATACGCTCGGCCGCCGACAGCTGACCAGATGGACACGTATTACGAGGAGACGCTTTCGGACGATGCGTCGGTGCACCTGCTGATCTGTGTCGACCCAGCCGGGAGTCCCGGGCCGGTCGCGGAGCGAACTAGCCCCATCGGACTCGTCGCCATGACGGACCACGATCCGGAGCGCGGCACGGCCGAGTTGGCCTACTGGCTCGACCCGGACGCCTGGGGTCAGGGGTACGCCACTGAGGCCGCTGGCAGACTTGTCCGGTACGGCTTCGATCAGCGAGCGCTCCGGAAGTGGTCGGCACGTGTCGTCGGTGGCAACGACCGGTCGGTTGCGGTGCTTGAGCGACTGGGCTTCTCCCGTGAGGGGACACACCGTGAGGAGTGGTATCTCGATGGCACGTGGCGCGACATGCTGTGGTTTGGTCGTCTTCGAGGCGAAACAGATGGCAGCTAACCGTCTACCACACCAGATACAGCATCACGTAGACAGCGATGCCCATCGAGAACGAAATCAGCCACAGCCCCGCGGCCAGCTTCCCGGCTCGCGGGTGGTTCGTCGACGGTAGCTCCGCGACGGGGTAAGTGTAGGCAAGCAGGAGGACGTAGTACACCGCTGGGATGGCGACGATAGCCAGCAGGATGTGAATCGCGAGGAACGGAAGATAGAGGTACGTCTCGACGACCGACGGACCGGTGAAAGCAGTCGGCCCTTCGAGCGTTATCCGATAGAGGTACAACACGAGAAAGAGCGCGAAGAGCCCAAACGTCGTGAGCATCAGCTTCCGGTGGCGGGCGATGTCTCCGCGTCTGATCGCCCGGACGCCGGCGATGATTGTTCCGATTGCGAGCGCGCTGATGACGGCGTTGAGGTGTGGAATCGCCCCCAGCACGGCGGTGGGTGCGTGAGGGAGCGCCGACTGCGGAATCGTTCCGAGAACGGCTCCGAACACCAGCGCAAGCGACACGACGGTCAGCAGGCCAGTCAGTGCTGGCACGCGATACCGCGCCCGGAGGTCCATACTGTTACTGGGGACTGGATGCAAAATACGGTTTCGAGTCCGAAACGGGACCGGGTCTACGAAAGAAACGAACGAATGTCAGGAGATGCCGGTGAAGTACCACGGGCGCGGTGGCCCGTGGCTTCGCCGTGGTCTCTGGCACGAGGCCAGCGGAACGACCGGTGGCGAATTTAATTCCGCCCGCGCTCGTCCCTGCGGGGACTCGCGTGGAACCAGTAACACCCGAACACACCGAGAGTGCCACCGCAACAGAGGTCGTCTGTTGCTGCCGTGGCGGGTGTGTCCGTGGGCGTCCGCCCCTTCACGAGGGCGCGACACAGGCCCGGCGCACCGCGTCTTATCCCGGAGTGGGTGCGCGGGTTTTGCGAGGCCGATAACATGGGTTCCATATCACAGTAGGGCGTCCCGATACTTGAAAACAGGGACGCAGCCGAGCGCACGCGCTTCACCCCCGCCCACGGTGGGGCGGGGAACTCGCGCTGTCTCTCCTTTAGAAGGCGACGACTGGAACCCTACTGGAAGGTTCGGCTGGCTGTGCTCTCGTCAGCGACGCCGGGTTCCGCCCGTTCGAAGCGCTGTTCGATCTCGTCGTAGCGCTCGCGGGTCTCCTGGGTGACACTTGGGCCGACTTCCTCAAGCGCGTCTTCGAAGTGGTCCATCGTCACGCGGACGTTGCTGACGCTGTCGCTGATCTCCTCGGGGTCCACGCTGTTGATGAACTCCCGGGTTGCGGCCATCGACGCCTCGCGGGCGACCGCTTCGATGTCCGCGCCGACGTAGCCCTCGGTACGGCTGGCCAGTTCATCAAGGTCGACGCCGTCGGCCAGTGGCTTGTTCCGGGTGTGGACCTGGAAAATAGCCTTCCGTGCGTCCTCGCTCGGGACTGGTACGTGGACGTGTCTATCCAGCCGGCCGGGACGAAGCAGCGCGTCGTCGATGAGATCCGGTCGGTTGGTGGTCGCGATGACCACGACGTTCTCCATGTCCTCGATGCCGTCAAGTTCCGTGAGGAGCTGGGAGACGACCCGTTCGCCGACGCCGGAGTCGGTGGTGCCGCCGCCACGCTCGCTGGCGATAGAGTCGATCTCGTCGAAGAACACCACCGTCGGGGCGTTCTCGCGGGCCTTGCTGAACACTTCCCGGACGCCCTTTTCCGACTCACCGACGAACTTGTTCAGCAGCTCCGGCCCTTTCACGGAGATGAAATTAGACTGTGCCTCGTTGGCAACGGCCTTCGCCAGGAGCGTCTTCCCAGTGCCGGGCGGACCGTACATCAGTACCCCCTTGGCGGCTTCGAGGTCCATCGATTCGAACACGTCCTCGTACTCAAGCGGCCACTGGATTGTCTCTCGGAGTCGTTCCTTTGTGTCGTCGAGCCCGCCGACGGAGTCCCAGGTGACATCGGGGACCTCGACGAAGACCTCGCGGAGGGCGGAGGGTTCGATCCCCTTCATCGCCTCCCGGAAGTCGGTGTCGCTGATCTCCAGGCGTTCGAGTACCTCGGCGTCGATCTCGTCGGATTCGAGGTCGAGATCGGGTCGGATGCGTCGGAGGGCGTTCATCGCGCTCTCCTTGGTCAAGGAGGCGAGATCCGCTCCCACGAACCCGTGGGTGTTCTCCGCGTAGGAGTCGAGCTTGATCTCGTCCGACAGCGGCATGCCGCGGGTGTGGACCTGCAGGATCTCCTTGCGGCCGTCCTTATCCGGGACGCCGATTTCGATCTCGCGGTCGAAGCGGCCACCGCGGCGGAGTGCGGGGTCAATGGCGTCGACGCGGTTGGTCGCCCCGATGACGATGACCTGTCCGCGCTCTTCGAGCCCGTCCATCAGGCTGAGAAGCTGGGCGACGACGCGGCGTTCCACGTCGCCCTGCGTCTCTCCGCGCTTTGGCGCGATGGAGTCGAGTTCGTCGATGAAGACGATAGCGGGAGCGTTCTCCTCGGCCTCTTCAAACACCTCACGGAGCTGCTCTTCGCTCTCGCCGTAGTACTTCGACATGATCTCCGGGCCGGAGATAGTTGTGAAGTGAGCATCGATTTCGTTGGCAACAGCCTTGGCCATCAGGGTCTTCCCGGTCCCTGGCGGGCCGTGCAGGAGGACACCCTTCGGCGGCTCGATACCGAGCTGCTGGAACAGCTCAGGGTGTCGCATCGGCAGCTCGATCATCTCACGGACCTGTTCGAGCTCGCGGTCGAGCCCGCCGATGTCCTCGTAGGTCACGTCAGGCGTGCCGCTTGCAGCGGGTGCACCCTCGCCGCCGTGGACCTGCTCTGCGGGCTTTTCACTGACCTGAATGTCAGTTGAGTCAGTCACGACGACCGTTCCCGAGGGTTCGGTCTCCGCGATCTTCAGCGGAATCTTCTGGCCGGACATTGAGGAGAGCGGCCCGAGGCCGAAGCTAACGGGAACTGTCTGTCCCTGCGTAACAGCCTGTCCACTGAGGTTGTTTCGGATCATCGGTCCGACGTTGCCCCGGACACGGAGGTTCTGGGGCAGCGCGACGGTTACCGCGGTCGCGGGCTTGACATCGGCTTTCTCGATGGTTACGCTGTCGTCAATGCCGACGTTCGCTTCCTGGCGGAGTTGGCCGTCGATCCGGACGATTCCCTTGCCCTCGTCTTCCGGATAGCCGGGCCAGACGCGGGCGACTGCGCGAGTGTCCTGCTGGCCTTCGAGGACGATGTAATCGCCGTTTTCGAGTTCGAGATCGTCCATAGCGGCCCTGTCGATAGCTGCGAGACCGCGACCCGCGTCTTTCTGTTTGAGTGGTTTGACAGTAAGTCTCATCAGTTATCTTCCTCGCTTTCAGACAGTTCGATAGTGAGAACCCCGTGATTCATAAACGCTCGTGCGTCCCCATCGGGGATTTCCTGCTCGTACTGCGTGCCGTCCACGACGACGATGACAGTGTCGCCGACGACATCGACGGTCGCGTCGGCGGCGGGTCCCACGTCCGCAGCGAGAACGACACTGTCATCGTACTCGAATCGGCGGAGGGGCGTCTCGTCGAAAAACTGTTGTTCCGAGGTCATACTAACTATAAGTAATTGTTAGTAGTATATAAACCCATCGCCAAAATACGCCGTATTACGGCATTTTTGACAGAGTTGCTTGAATGCGGTTCACACCGATACTGCACGGGCCGGCCTTTTATTCACGGCGGTTGCAAACGGTGTATTATGGAGCAGGTCACGCACGACGGGCGTACGACGGCGTACAGACGGACGCAACCCGACGCCGACGGGCCCGTAACGCTGTACGTCCACGGAAGTGGCGCGACACATCGGGTGTGGGGACGCCAGTACGTGGCAACTGGACCCGCTCATCCAGCCGTCGCACTAGATCTGTCTGGCCACGGGGACTCGGACAACATCGATGCGGATGCAGGGCCCGACGCCCTTGACGCGTACGCCGCTGACGTAGTCGCTGTTGCGGCAGAGACCGGTGCCGAAGTACTGATCGGGAATTCACTCGGCGGGGCCGTCGCCCAGTGGGTCGCGCTGGAGACGGACTGGACGCCCGACGTGATGGTTCTGGTGGGGACTGGCCCACAGCTCCCGGTGTTTGAGGGGCTCCGAGAGTGGCTTGCGGACGATTTCGACCGCTCTATCGAGTTTCTCCACGGACGGGACCGACTGTTCCACGACACTGACCACGAGGCCCTTGCCCACTCTCGTGAACAGATGGCGGCTGTCGGGCAGGCCGTGACCAGGCGCGATTTCGAGACGTGCCACGGCTTCGATGTCAGCGACCGGCTGACGGAGATAGACATCCCAGTTCTGGCTATCTGTGGGGAACATGACAAACTCACGCCGCGGGCGTACCACGAGACGCTTGCCAGCGAACTTCCGGACGGGACGGTTTCGTTTGTTCCCGACGCCGCTCATCTGGCGATGATAGAGCAGTTCGAGACGTTCAACGACACCGTCCAGACGTTTCTCGACGATACGATCTGAAAGGCAACGGCGACTCGAACCGAGCGCTCACTCAGCCCAGTAATACCGGGGACCGAGCGCGAAGAAAAGCAGAGCGATACCCAGCATCGCCCGCGGACCGACCCGGTACAGCGCTGTCGGTGTGACGACGGCGATGGCCTGGACGACGCCCATCGGAACCGCGTGTGTCGGTCCTGGCTTGGGGTAATCGAAGGGCACGACCATCGAGACAGAGAGGACGAGCGCGCCGACGCTCAGTATGAGCGGGTCCGTAATTCCGCTGAGATACGCCGTCGCGATGATAATGCTCCCAAGCGTGTTTGGCATCCCCGGCCGCTCTTCCGGGCCGTCGAAGTACGTCGAATAGAAGGCCGTCCGGATGATCGAGAACACGACGTATGCCGACGCGAGCAACACTAGCCCGATGAACACGATGGGGTTGGCGGACTCGAACCCACCGTACGCGTTCGTCAGCAGCACGTAGAGGAACAAGCTCGGTGTCGCGCCGAAAGACACCACATCGGTCACAGAGTCGAGCAACGGGCCGACCGCCGAGCTGTCGCCGTTCCGAGCGACGATGCCGTCGATGGCGTCAGCGATGACCGCGAGCAGGATAAGTCGAGCAGCCAGATGCAGGTCGGCGAAAGCGACGGCTCCGGCGACGAACCCGACGATGGCGTTGCACAACGTCACCGTGTCGGCGACACTGAGTCGTCGGCGTACCTCGAAGCCCATGCTTCTCCGGTTGGCCACGGTGTATATGAAGGACTCGAAACAGAACTCCCGTGGCCAAGACTCATACGGATTGTTGGAGCGATTTACCGGTATGTTCCGACCCCGGGGTCGGATCTATCCGGAAATAATCTACAACAATCCGTATCACTCGTCGGGCAGGTCGTGTCCAATGACCAGCCGGGCGGCCGTGGCGAGCGTCCCAACGACGAGGATGACCAGCTCCCATCCGCTCCGTGCGATTGGGAATATGCGGTCGACGTTTTCCGGTTCTTCCTGTCCCGGATTCGGGTCGATACCCGTGCTCATCTGTACCTCACTGGAGTTGCCAATCGACTGTGTAGTCGACCCGCCGCTGCCGCCTGACGTCGCCGGCTCAGAGAACTCGACGAACGTCTGGACGACGCCGCGCTGGCTCGACAGTTCTAGGTGGCCGCTGAGCTGATAGAACTGGTCGTACAGCGGCCAGAAGAGGTTCGCACCACCCGTAATCAGGTCCAGCATCACGTGGCCGACCGCGTAAACGACGACACAGAACCAGCTGACCCGGACGCCGTAGGCTCCCCAGCGCTTTCGGATAACCGACTCTTCCAGCACGTACAGGTCGACAGTAATAGCAAGCGCCAGCACCGCCGGGATAACGAGGTTCGTCGTCGCGGCCCGGTGACCTACCTGCCAGTAGAGACTGATGAAAGCGTCGATATCTGGAACCGAGACGACGAGTAACGAGAGGAGGAGCGACCGCTTATCGAACGCTGCACCTAACAGCGTGGCAGCGAGCAGTCCCACGAAGGCGTAGTGGACCACCAGCGAAGGCATATCAACAGGAACACGAGCAGGGAGATGAGCGTTGTGGTGGGTGTTATCAGATTTAGCAAATTTTCACCTTATTAGTAAGGCTAGGGAGCCTGTCCGAGAATTAAGCTGAGCGATTCGAACGCAGACAGGACTGTTCACA
>JBDGPY010000084.1:0-22213 GCA_042219425.1 Haloarcula sp.
CGGGGCGTTCGCATATTAGAGTATGGGTGTTTGCTATCCGTCACCCTGCAACCTCTTACGTGACGCTTTCTATGGCACGCTTTAATTGTGAAAAGAGGGGGTAGAGATTCTCGGTGATCTATGCCAGAAACCGCCCGCCTCAGCGGTAGTTGCGACTGGATTGATTTGGATTTTGTGGAGCACGAGTGGACACCCGAGTGATGAAGTTTGGTATTCAGATGTACGTGGCTGAAATATCATTTTCAAATACAATATATATTTTTGATAGTCGGTGTGTACAGCGCAGTCGGAGAGCAGTCCACAATTGGGTTCAGAAAACCGATCTACAGCCAGTCAGCGGCAAAATTCCGAATCAGATCGTTGTCGATAAAACAATGATTCGAATCAACGACCAGCAATTCTGGCTGTAGGCCGCTGCGAATCCACAGACGAACGAAATCCGTCATCTACGGCTGCTTTCGACATGATAACCACTCTCACCGAAGTCTTACTTAAAGAACTACGGCCAAAGCATGCTGTCGAAACCGCTGTATTTCTCGTTGGTGGCGCGAAACACCCCCAAGCTGCACCCCACCGAGCTAGCCACCGATCACAGACAGACCGCCACGGAAATCGGAACGCTGCCGAACATATCTTTTGAGAAATAAAACACTGAACCTATTTGTATTTAAACTATTTCAGCCACGTCGACCCGAAGGCAACTGAAAACTGCTTTCAGACTTGCGATTGCTGACACAATGATCCACAATAAACACGATTTGCTAATGGGATGAATACTTTTGAACGAGATGCTTCGAGAAGTCGGGACTACCATCTCCGTCGAACCGGCTTCGTCAAGAATCTCTCCCAGGACGATACTATTCTAGAGGCTGCTGATCGAGAAGGAAAGCCCCGGCAACAGGCGGTCGGTGGGCAGAAGCATGGAATGAGGGTAGTTTCGGTGAACTCATGCCGAAATTCGGGGGTGGCAGGTCCCGGAATCGATGCACAGCAACAAGAAGAGCTGGTCGAACGCCTTCGTGAAGACCAACTCTGGAAACCACAGGAGATACAACATCACCTCCAGGAAGAATTCGGCGTTGGGAACCACCCGAATTATCTCGGGGAGTCTTTACCAGGTGTTCGAAATGTACACGAGGCGTCGATGAGGTCCATCTTGATGGATCTGAACTCAGGTTCTCCACGGTGACAATTAGAGTTCGATCTGCGGGATTGTGGACACGGTAATCAAGGATTCGTACTGTTCCGCCGTCCAAACGTGAGCATGGTACCGCCAGCTCCGTGAAATCCGCTTGCTGCCGTAGTCTCCAACACCGAACAGGCCGACATATGGTGAAACCCGACACGCTCTGTGTATATGTCTACCAAACACTGCCTTTCCAGCGTGTACCTATTCGATGACAGTATTAGTGCTGTAACGCAAGCTCGTCTCGCTTACTTCACTACTACAGCTCAAGCGTTGCTGTATGGAGGCTTCCTGTCTCGTTCAATGACAGACCTGGGCTCTTGGGTAGTGGATTGTTGATACGTACGGATCAGTAGCTATAGACGAACTGGATAAGTCCCATTTCGGCAACGCGCTCGCCACAAACCCGACAATGACGCGCTCAAAGCCATCCTCGAAACCGTACTACGATGCAGCTAACAGCCGTTTACCGATGAGCGTAAACTTATTAATATCTTAACTCCCTTTTTGAAAGTATGACTTCTGATTCCTCAGACGCGACTGTCGGCACAACGAAGATAGACCGCGTCATCGAAAAGTACGCACTCGATGGGATGGCCGAAGAGCTAGAGCACCGGTGGCTCGGAACGGGGAACATGGAACAATCGAGTACCCGTGAACTCGCCGACTATTACAATAAAGAAGTTCTCAGATCTGCAATCCGGGAGAGTGATGTGTTCACTTTGGGTGGGGATGTCGAACAGGTATATGATGCCCTCACAGACGACGAGGATACTGACGCAACCCTCGTGCGGACGCGCCTCGAACAGGGCGGGGTCGACGTCGAGACAGTGATGGATGATTTTATTTCGCATCAGACGGTGTACCGATATCTGAAACAGCACCGCGGCGTCGAACAATCCAAGAAAAGTCCCGAAGAGCAACTCGAGGATACGATTGATACGGTCCAGCAGCTTCAGGGCCGAACAACCGCAGTTACGGAACAGAGCATCCAGAATCTCAAAAACAAGGGTATCGTTTCCGTAGGCGAATTCAGTATCCTGAATGATATCCAAGCTCTCTGTGAGGACTGTGGTCGAAGCTACGAGGTCACCTCGTTACTCAAACAGGGTAGCTGCAAGTGTCATACCGAGTAAGAGGAGATCGAATCCGAGATCGAACCCAGTCTCGGCCACGCACCAGTCCGAGTTATTCGGAAATATTGGATTGAGGGTGTCTTCTCCGGGTTCCGACTGGTTGACACGCTACCGTAGTACCGACTTTGGTCTCTGGGAGAACCAAGTTCTGTCATCACATTGATAACCAAAGAGCCGACGACCAGTCGCTGTTACACAACTATGTGTGTAATACAGTTCGTTGACCTGCTACCGTGTCTGTACGGAGTACCCATCTGTGGAGGCTCTTTTTCCAAGTAACTCGGATTCGAAGCCGTACCCCCTGAGTTCGAATCTGGTGTACCTCTTCGCCCTCAGCGGCCGCTCCAGATCGCCACTTGACGTGCCAGTACAGACGCAACCCCGAGAGTCCCCCCCAGAAGACGGGTTGAATCCAAATAGCTCGAATCGACTCCGGCCCCGCGATTCGGAAAGGGAATCGGAAAGAAACCGGACGACCGACACTCAAAAGTAGATAGAGCAAGAGTCATTTAATACCGTAGACAGTCGCCGTGTGGGTGTCACGTCAGTACGACTGCTGTCGGACCCATACTCAGCGACACCTACAAGATTTCAGACCATGACAAAGTGCACCACCGAAATCGTTCGCGTACTCGAAGACCTGGACACCGAGTATCTCTTTGGCTATCCTGGCGGCCGAGCTATCGAACTACTCGAGTCGCTTGCCGATTCGGATATCCAAGTGGTGCGGCCGCGCGATGAGCGCGAAGCGAGCGTGATGGCCGAGATGTATGGACGATATCATCAGTCACCCGGCGTCCTCACCGGTCAAGGTCCGTGGATCGGTAGCATCGGCGCTATTGGACAGATGGAAGCACAACTCGGCTCCTCGCCGATGGTCGCCCTCACCGAAGCCTCCGAACGAGGTGACTATTCGACGCTCGCGCCGTACCAGCAAGCGCGTGGCGACTACGGCGGGTTCTCCCTCCCGAAGATTCTCGACGGTATCACCAAAGAATGGTGGTTCCCCCGCTCGGCCAATGAAACCATCCGGAGTGTCCAACTGGCGTTCAAGCACGCGACCGCAAACCGACCGGGGCCCACAGCGGTCATCCTTGACGGTGACGCGGTCTCCGAAGAAGTCCCTGAAGACGACACGCCGCCGCTCTGGTCGCCCGACGAACAGACCCGGAACTGGAGTGCAGCGCCCACCGATAGCGACCTCTCGGAGGCTGCGACACTCTTGGGTAACGCCGAACGCCCCGTCATCATCGCTGGGAACGGCGTCCACGTCTCCCAGTGCTACGACGAACTCCTTGAGGTGGCGTCGACGTACGACGCCGTCGTAACCACATCGTATCTCGGCAAATCGACGATTCCGGAGACCCACGAACGGGCGGCCGGTGTCATCGGGTCTTTCGGTCATGAAGGTGCGAACCAGACGGTCAGCGAGGCAGATACACTTCTCGTTGTCGGCTGCCGGATGAATCCCATGGACACGAACTGGCAAGCAGAGAGCTTCATCCGACCCGACGAGCAAACGATCATCCACGCCGACATCGAAACCCGAAACGCAGGGTGGGTCTATCCTGCGGACGTGGGTCTCATCGGCGATGCTGGCGAGTCCCTCGCAGCGCTCGCCACTGCGGGTGGCGGGTCCAACGATTGGGCGCTCGACCGCGCCGCTGAGGCGCGAACGGACTTCACAGCCCCTGAGTGTGAGTCAGACGCGATCCCAATCCTCCCACAGCGTGCTGTCGCGGAGATCGACGAGATCGTCGACGAGGACACCATCGTTACGGCAGACTCAGGGAACAACCGCTTCTGGCTCCTCAACTTCCTGCAGACGCCGGCGACGCGAACGTACTTCGGGAGCGGCGGTGTCGGCGGCATGGGGTGGGCTGGCCCTGCGGCCGTCTCCGCGGCGATCACGACCGACAAGGACGTCGTGGCAGTCGCCGGCGACGGCGGCTTCACAATGACAATGACGTGCGTCGAGACCGCCGTTGAGTACGATGTTGCACCGACGTTTGTCGTCCTGAACGACACCTCGCTCGGGATGGTCCGACAGATGGACAGCTCGATTCCCGGCGTCGAGTTCCACGACACCGACTTCGTCATGGCCGCGGAAGCGTTCGGTGCGGACGCCATGCGCGTGACCGACCCCGAGAACCTGAGTGACCGGCTCGTGGAGGCGAAAGCAGCCGACGTCCCGACCGTCGTCGATGTCCGTATCGACCGCGAACAGGAGATGGTCGAACAGCTCCAGTCATCGTTCTACAAAGAGGTCGGCGGCCTCCACGAATAACGGACAGTTTGGGGAAGTTACACAACGCTTTTCAAGAACTCCCCCGACAATACGACTATGCCAGAAGACGCGACAGTACTCGTGACTGGCGGCACCGGTTTCATCGGCTCGTACGTCTCGAAACAGTTCCTCGAACACGGACACGATGTCGTTGCGTACGACCTCTCGACGGACGAGCGGATCCTCGAGAAACTCGATATCGCGGACGACGTGACCGTGAGATGGGGAGACGTCAGCGACCCGACGGATGTCGTGAACGCCGTCGCGGAGACGGGGACGACGCACATCGTCCATCTCGCGGCGCTGTTGACCGACACCGCCGAGAGCAACCCGCGTGCAGCGATGGAAGTGAACATCGAAGGCACGAACAACATCTTCGAAGCGGCGCGCACATTCGACGACCAGGTCGAACGCGTCGCGTGGGCGTCCTCGGCGGCGATCTACGCCCCGCCACACAACTACGACGACGGCAGTGACTGGTGGGTGACGGAAGACGACCTCACGTACCCGGACACGCTCTACGGTGCGACGAAGGAGTACAACGAGCATCAGGCTCGCGTCTACAACGAAGAGTACGACGTGAGTCACGTTGCGATCCGGCCAACCGTCGCGTACGGCCCGTACCGCGAGACCGGCGGCTCAGCGTTCCTCGCGAACATCGTCGAGAAGCCCGCTGTAGGTGAACCGTTCTCGGTTGAGTACGGCGATCAGGAAATCGACTGGCAGCACGTCGAAGACATCGCTCAGGGGTTCCGTCTCGCGGCGTTCACGCCCGAGGAGGACCTCACACAGCGCATCTACAACGTTCGCGGGGAACTCGCGACCGTTCGCGAGGCCGCCGAGACGGTCGAAGAAATCATGCCCGACGCCACCATCGAGGTGGCCGACGACGGCGAACTCCCGTGGACACAGCGCCTCGACATGACGAAGGCCAGGGAAGACCTCGGCTACGTTCCCGAGTACGACCTCGAATCCGGGTTCCGAGACTACATCGCGGTGCTCAGAGCGGAAGCCGGCCTTGACCCGGTCTGATAGTCGTGCGCTGGTTCCGCCCAGTTTCTCGTGGTGACGTAAATCCGAGTAACTAGGACAGGAGGCGACGCGGCTCAGTTCTGGGTCTGACTGTATTCGTCGATCCACTCTTGCAGCGTGAGACCCATCGTGGCCTGCGTGATGGCGTTCGACGACGCCGAGTTCGCGCTCTTGACGAGTTCCGCTTCGAGCGTCCGCGTTGGGACTTCGCCGAGGTAGTGCGGGATCGCGCGTTGTACGGTGAGGGGACAGCCGACTTCGTGTGCGAGGGCGTACCCCGAGATGGAGTGTGGGATCTCTTCGGTGGCGTACCGTTTACGGTCTGGTTCGTCCAGGATTTCCGCGTCGACGTGGTCGACGTACTCGTAGCACTTCCCAACGTCGTGCAGCAAGCACGCGGCGATTATGACGTCCAGGTCCGGGTCTGCACCGTGGAACTCGCGTTGCACGTCCGCGGACTCGATAGCGATCTTCGTGACCCCGCGAACGTGCTCGATGTTCGTGACCTCGTGGATGTTCCACGCGTAGGGGATGTCATGAATGTCTTGCCAGCCGCCGCGTTCGAGGCCGAGTGTCCACGCCTCGACGACTCGCTTGCGGAGGTCGTCGGATTCGATCGCCGCAAGTTCGGGGAGTGCCTCCCGAACCTGCGTTTCGTAGTCCGTCGTCGTTGCTTCAATACCCATCCTTCCCACCGATGTCGTTCTTCACGAGGTGTTCGTGGCCGATGAACCGCGGACGATCCTCGATGGCGAGGAAGTTATTGACATCTGCGCGGGCTTCCGCGGCTTTCCCGCTCGTCGCCTCGTAGTCCCGACTCCCTTCACTCCCGAGTGCGTCGTAGAGCTTGTCGAGGTCGTTGAAGTAGAGCTCTGCGATACCGTCGAACTCGGCGTCCTCGGGGTTGGTTGGAACGACTTGACAGTAGCGGACGACGCCCTCTATTTCCTTTGCGATCGGCGTGTGCGTGTTCTGCCAGTGGTCGAGGAAATCCTCGTGGGTCATGTCGTCCTTTCGGACGAGGAACGCCGAGTGCTTGTAGAGGTCCTCGGTGTCGCCGTCGACGTCATCCTTGACAACGCGCTCTTTGCCAATGAGACGCGGGCGCGCCTCGACGTCGAGGAAGTTATCGACGTCCTCGCGGGCTTTCGCGGCGACTTCCTTCGTCGGGCCGTAGTCCCGGTTGCCTTCGCTGCCGAGCGCTGCGTGGAGCTCGTCCAGTGTCTCGAAGTACAGTTCGGCAAGGCCGTCGAACTCGGCGTGCTCGGGTTCGGTCGGGTGGACCTGCTGGTAGCGGACGACGCCCTCGATCTCCTTCGCGATCGGCGTATGCGTGTTCTGCCAGTGGCTGACGAATGCTTCATGGGAAAGTTTGGACTGCCGTTGCAATAGCGCGACGTGCTTATACATCAATATAATAGTTCTACTGGTGGGCTCTTAAAATCTGAGGAAGCGGTAGGGACTCTACCTGTCGGAACTGTCCGTCGGTGGCTTTCGCTGCAGTTCTGTCCACAAGGAGCAGCTTAATAACCGTCGGCTGTGAATCATCTTGACGAGTATGTACAGACGTTCGTTTATGGAAGGAACGCGTGGGACGCAGGCTGTCGATTGGGAGGAGCGTATCGATGTCAAGCGGATGCGGACCGCGCGCTACGAGAAGGCCCTGGAGCGACTTCAGGACTCCGAGCTTGGGTCGATGCTGTTGGTGTCTGACCCTAACATCCGGTACGTCACGGGGCTCGCAATGACTGGCGGGAGCGGTGCCGACCACTACACGCTCCTCACCGAGGACGGCGACATCGTGCACTGGGACACTGCCGATCATGCCAGCAACCAGCGGTTCAATTGCCCGTGGCTCACGGACATCCGGTACGCCGCACCCGGTCTCGGGAACGTTCCACGCGCGAGCGGTCGCGACTCGGCGCGGGACTTCCTCAAGCAGAAGATGGCGGATCTCATCACCGAGGCGATGACCGAGTACGGCGTCAACGACGCCCCGATGGGTCTCGACATCGGGAACCAGGGGCTCATCTCGGCGTTCGAGCACAACAACGTCGATGTCCGAACGAAGGAGTGCACCGACCTGATGCACGACGCACGGAAGGTGAAGACCCGCGACGAGGTCGAGTGCCTGCGGATGGTGGCAGCCATCTGTGAGGCCGGCTTCCAGCGGCTCACGGAGACGGCCGCGCCCGGGATGAAGGAGTCAGAGGTCTGGGGCGAGGCCGTCCAGGAACTCTGGCGTCACGGCGCGATGGCACAGGGCGGGTACGTCACGAGCGGGCCGAACACGTGGCCTAAGCATCAGGCGAACACGACCGACCGCCAGATGCGCCCCGGGGACATCGTCTACGCGGACTTCTACAACATCGGCTACCTCGGCTATCGCTCCTGTTACTACCGCACCTTCTCCCTCGGCGAACCCACCCAGGCCCAGAAGGACGCCTACGAGATCGCACGAGACAACCTCTACGACGTCCTGGAACGCATCGAACCGGGAGCGACGACCGACGAGATCTGCAAGGGGTTCCCAGACATGGACGGTGAGCACGCGGACTGGTACGACGCTGAGGAGCATTGGCAGATGACGACGAACCACTGGGCACACGGGCTTGGTCTCCAGCTGTACGAGCAGCCGCTGATCTGGCGCGGTCTCAGCCCCGAGCATCCCATCGAGATCGAGGAGGGGATGACGATGGCGGTCGAAACAATGGAACCGGCCGACCGTCAGGGCGTCCGGGTCGAGGAGATGGTGGTCGTCCGCGAGAACGGCGTCGAGATACTCAGCCAGTGGCCCATCGAGGAAATCACCCAAATCGACTACTGATGGTACGTCTCTCGGCGACTGAAAGCGGCACACTGGCCCAGTTCGAGAGCGAGTAGACGACTATCCCTCTTGGTGAGGATGGACCGCGGTGCTGGTCTGTTCACCAGCCAGCGGCGACCAAACGACGACCGGGGCCGTCCAGAGCGGTATCTACGACGAGATGCTGGGCTTCGGACGAATGATCGACATGGCGGGCGTGCAATTAGCGTCGGTAAGCCAGTACATTCGGCGACAAACCCGCTGACGGACTCTCCTCAGAGCGCAAGCAGGAATTGACAGGCCAAACCATCTTCAGCCCGCCCGAGTAAATCGTGGACAAGCTCGATGAATATCGTGATACGCTCGGCGACGAGGTCGTTTCACACGTTTGACCGCTGCCACTCGTTTTTCGAGACACAAAGAGATAGCGTCCTCTCGTATCTGGGAGATCCAGGTCGGCAGCTCGCTTGAGAGTGACGACTACCGAACCGTCGAGGATGCAATGCACCCCTACCGGTTCAGCGTATGGATAGCGTGCCCGAGCGCGTTCTCGGCGGCCTCCATGACGGCTTCGGCGAGCGTCGGGTGCGTATGCACCGTCGACGCGACGTCCTCCAGCGTCGCCCCCATCTCGATCGCAAGTCCGAGTTCAGCCACGAGTTCGCTTGCCTCCGGCCCGACGGTCTGAGCGCCCAGGATGAACCCGCTCGGTTCGTCCGCGACGATTCGGACGAATCCGTCCGTCTCGTTCGTCGTCAGCGCGCGCCCACTTCCCTGAAACGAGAACTTCCCGACCGCCGGATCGAACCCCTGCTCCTCGGCCTCCTCCTGAGTCAGCCCCACCGTCCCGATCTCCGGCTCTGTGAACACCGCCGCCGGCATCGACTGATAGTCCACTGCCGACGGCTCGCCCGCCACGACCTCCGCTGCAACCTGCCCTTCTTTGCTGCCCTTGTGTGCGAGCATCGGTCCCCCCGCGACGTCGCCTACCGCCATGATTTTCTCGACGTCCGTGCGGCAGCGGTCGTCCGTCTCTATGAACCCCTTGTCGTTGGTCTCCAGGCCCGCGGCGTTGAGGTTCAGCGTGTCCGTCACTGGCTGGCGGCCGACCGCGACCAGGACTTTATCGGCTGCCAGTTCCAGATCCTCGCTCTCGGCTCCGACGGTCTGACCGCCGTCGGCAGTGGCGGGACTGGCCGTGACGACGACGCCGTCGTCGGCCTCTTCCCACTCATTCGCGGAGTACCCGAAGTGGAACTCCACGCCGAGGCTCTTCGCGTGGCTCTTGACAACCTGCGATACATCATCCTCGTACGGTGGCAGGACATCATCGAGCATCTCCACGACCGTGACGTCCGTCCCGAGTTTCGCGTACACCGTCGCGAGTTCCATCCCGATGTAGCCCGCGCCGACGACGACGAGTTCGTCCGGCACGCTGTCGAGCGAGAGCGCGTGCTCGCTGGAGAGGACGTGCTCGCCGTCGAACTCGAAGCCGGAAATCTGGATGGGCCGGGAGCCAGTGGCGATGATGCAGTGCTCGAACTCTATGCTTTCCGACCCCTGGCCTTCGCCGCCGTGGACGATACGCACCGAGTTCTCGCCGGAGAACTCGGCTTTTCCCTGGATAAGGTTCACACCGTTGGCCCTGCAGAGATTCTCGACGCCGCCCGTGAGGGTATCGACGACGTCGTCCTTCCAGGACAACATCTGAGTCATATCCACAGTGGGGTCCGCGTGGATACCCATCTCCTCGGCGTTGGCGGCGTCGTGCTTGAGACTCGTCGCGGTGATGAGCGCCTTCGAGGGGATACACCCGCGGTTCAGGCACGCGCCACCGTAGTTGTCCTTCTCAACGAGCGTGACGTCGAGTCCGAGTTGTCCCGCCCGGATGGCGGCGACGTACCCGCCGGGGCCCGCGCCGATTACCAGTACATCTGTTCCAGTTGTAACATCTCCGACAACCATTATTCTAGTAAGAGTAGTTCAGGATTCTCGAGGTATCTCTTGACACTGTTGGTGAACCGCGCGCCGTCGGCCCCGTCGATGAGGCGGTGGTCGAAGCTGAGCGACAGCGTCAGGATGTGACGCGGTTCGATCTCTTCCTTGCCGTCGCGTTCGACCACGCGCGGCTTCTTCTTGATTTCGCCGAGCGCGAGGATCGCGCTCTCGGGGTGGTTGATGATCGGCGTGGCGTACTCGCCGCCGATTCCGCCGACGTTCGTGATGGTGAACGTGCCGCCACGCATTTCTTCGACACTGATTGTGCGGTCACGAGCCTTCTGGACCTTCTCGTTCATTTCGTTGGACAACTGCAGGAGGCCTTTACGATTGACCGCGTCTACGACCGGCACCATCAGGCCGGCGTCCGTCGCGGTAGCGACCCCGATGTTGTAGTAGTGTTTCCTGACGATTTCGTCGTTGGCCTCGTCGAGCGAGACGTTGACCTGCGGATGCTCTTTGAGCGCCGCCACGACCGCCTTCATCACGAACGGCATGTAGGTGAGGCGGATGCCGCGCTCCTCGGCCTCGGCCTTGAGCCGCTTGCGGGTTTCAACGAGTTCGGTGACATCGACCTCGTCGTGGTGGGTCACGTGGGGCGCAGTGTCCTTCGAGTTCGCCATCGCGTCCCCGATGGACTTTCGGACACCTTTGTAGGGCTCGCGCGTCTCGCGCTGGCCGTTAGCGCCCATGGTTTCGCCCGCGGCCATCGCGCCGTGGTCGGCCTCCTGGGCCTGCTGCATCGCTTCAGTATACTCTGTAACCGCCTCGGGCGTGACAAACGCCTCGCCGTCCCGGGTCTTGTCCGTTGGAACGTCGTCGATGTCGACGCCCTCCTCCTCGGCGAGCTTCCGAGTTGCGGGAGCCGCGAGCGTCTGCTCGCGACCCGCGGCTTCGACGCCGCTCGGCGACGGAGTCGACGTCGTCTGGCCCACTTGCGCGCTCATGGCGCTCCCGGCGGATGTGCCGGCGTCCGCAGTCGCGGGCTCCGCGGACTCGTCGGCCGCGGCGTCATCGTTCTGGGCGGCGTCGGCGAAATCCCGCACGTCAGCGTCTGTCACGCGACCGCTCGGCCCCGTCCCCTCGACGGCTGCAATGTCGACGCCGAGTTCTCGCGCGAGGGTGCGTGTGCTCGGTGGCGCGAACACGCGCCTTTCCGGCGTCTCAACCTCCTCGGTCTCGCCGCCGGACGCGGCCGCTGTCTCGGCCTCGCCGTCGCTGTTGGAAGACGCTTCCTTGGTGTCCGACTCCGCACCCCCGCTCGGAGCAGTGTCGTCGAGGGTATCCTCGCCTTCGACGTTGTATACCATGATGACATCGCCGACCGGCACCATCTCGCCCTCCTCTACCAGGAGTTCCTTGACCGTGCCGTCGTACGGCGATGGCACGTCCACGAGGGCCTTGTCCGTCTCCACCTTCGCGACCGGCTGGTCCTCGGTGACGCTGTCGCCGGGCTCGATCAGCCACTCCACGAGTTCACCCTCGGCAACGCCCTCGCCGACATCCGGTAGCTTGAATTCCTGTGGCATTGTCAGAACTCGGCCGTTTCGAGGAGACCGTCTTGGATACGGACTGCTTGCGGGAGGTAGTAGTCCTCAAGCGAGTGCAGCGGCATCGGGGCATCAAACCCAGTGATGCGGTTGATCGGTGCTTCCTGGTACGGCAGCGCTTCCTCCTGGATAGTCGTCGCGACCTCCGCGCCCAGCCCGCTCGTCTTCGGTGCTTCGTGGACGACGGCTGCCCGCCCGGTCTTCTTGAAGGACTCGACGATGGTGGCCGTGTCAAGCGGGGAGAGCGTCCGCAAGTCGACGACCTCCACGTCGACGCCCTTCTCCTCAGCGAGGTTGTCCGCGGCGATGAGCGTCGGGCGCGTCATCGCACCCCACGTGAACACCGAGACATCGCTGCCTTCCCGGCGCACGGCAGCGTCACCGAGAGACACCTCGTAACTCCCGGTCGGCACCTCCTGCTTGAACGCGCGATAAATAAGCTTCGGCTCCAGGAAGATGACCGGATCCGGATCTCGAAGCGAGGCGATGAGGAGACCCTTCGCGTCGTACGGAGTACTTGGCGAGACGACCTTCAGGCCGGGTTCGTGGGTGAAGAACGCCTCTTTCGACTCCGAATGATGCTCCGGCGCGTGAATCCCGCCACCGTACGGCGCACGAACGACCATCGGCACGGAGTACTGCCCGTGGCTCCGACTCCGAAGCCGCGCCGCATGACTCACGATCTGGTCGAACGCGGGATACATGAATCCCATGAACTGCATTTCGGCGACAGGACGCATCCCAGTGAGTGCCAGCCCGATCGCAGAGCCAACGATTCCGGACTCCGCGAGCGGCGTGTCGATGACTCGGTCGCCGCCGAACTCCGCGTAGAGCCCGTCTGTCGCCCGGAAGACTCCGCCGTTCTCGCCAACGTCTTCGCCCAGCACGACGACGTCTTCGTCGCTGGCCATCTCCGTATAGAGGCCATCACAAATGGCTTCGACGAGACTCAACCTCTCGATGGGCGAGTCGGCGTCCGGTGACACTGCGGAGCTCATTCAAGCACCTCCGAGAACGCCTCATCGCTGTACTTCTCACGGAGCGTGGTGAGCTGTTCTTGCTGTTCTTGCAGGCGGGCGGGCATCTCTGCGTAGACATGTTCGAAGATCCGACTCGGATCCGTCTCCGCGGCTTCAGCGACCTCGATAGCGTCACTAATCTGTGCTTCGATGCGATCCTCAATCGTTGCCAGCTGCTCGTCATCAAGGACGCCTTTGTTGTACAGATACCCCTCCAGGCGGTCTAGAGGGTCCTTCTGCCGCCACTCTTCGGCCTCTCCTTCGTCGCGATAGACCGAGGGATCGTCGGCGGTTGTATGTGCGCCGTAGCGATACTGAACGGACTCGATGAGCGTTGGCCGACATTCGCTACCGGCCGAATTCTTGGCCTTGTTGATCGCTTCGCGAGTGACCTTGTACACGGCAAGCGGATCCATGCCATCGACGCGAACGCCTTCGAGACCGTACGCTTCGGCTTTTTTCGCGATGGTCTCGCTTGCGGTCTGGCGTTCCCGCGGCACCGAGATCGCCCACTGATTGTTGTTGCAGACAAAGACAGCGGGGACGTCGAAGACGCCGGCGAAGTTCAGGCCTTCGTGGAAGTCCCCCTCGGAGGTTGCGCCGTCACCGAGATGGCAGAGGACTGCTTTCTCGGTATCGCCTCTGAGCTTGTACCCCCATGCCATGCCCATTGCTTGCGGGACCTGCGTCGCGATAGGGATATACTCCGGCATGACGTTCACGTCGTCGGAGATCGCGTAGCCCTCGCGGAGGCCACGGAGGGGCTTCAGAAGCGACGACAGACTCATACCGTGCACGTACTTCGCAGCGTGATCACGGTAGGTGGGGAACAGCCAGTCCTGATTGTCGAGAGCGTAACTCGTCGCAACTTGCGACCCTTCTTGGCCGGCCATCGGAGCATAGGTGGCGATACGGCCCTGGCGCTGGAAGCTGATCGCCCGCTGATCGAAGCGCCGTGCGAGCTTGATGTCCTCGTACATCGAAAGCATCTGGTCGGCGGTGAGGTCGGGTTCTTCCGCGTTCGGAAGGATATTGCCGTCCGCATCGAGGATCTGTACGGGCTCGTCCTCGGGATGAGTCAGTTCACTGGTCAGGTGCTGGTCGGCGTCGTCTTCGGTACTCATTGTGGGTTTGTATGGTCGTAACTAGTTGTGGGGCGATACCACGGGCAGTCTAGGTAACCCCGGGACCGCTGGGAACGGGTCCACCGAGTCGTCCTAGAGTGTGTGTCCGATGCGACCACGCGGTGTGGTCCACACCGAAGCGAGTCCTGCCAGCATAAATGTGAAGTGGCAGATTGTGCTAAAAGGGGCATCAAGTTGCCGCACTGGCTTGATTGCCTCGCGAACCTCTTGCTTGTCGGCAGATGCCATATCTAACTGAGCGGAGGGTAGTAACTTAATAGTTCTGTGAGATACACCCACAAACAGCTATGATGAGAAGGGTCAAGCGACATTTCCCCATAATCTGAGGAATCCCAGCCCTAATGCATACTGCCGGCTGTCCGTTCGGACAGCTATTCGGCACCCCGCAGTCGTTCGAACTGGGACAGTCGGTCGTATCAGCAACTCTTCTCCACAAGCCCTTCATCGCCGTTCGCACCCCTGTCAGTCTCGAACCTGTAGGTCGGACAAGAGTGTTCTTGCCCAGATGGGTTCCGCTGAACCCATACTACACTTGGCGCTGTCGTCCCGACGGCGTCGAGTTGTACGATGTGCGTGTCGTACAGCCGGAAGCGAGAGGCCGCAAAAGGAGGTACCGAGACCAGTGCTCAATCCGCGTTGCTAGGGACCGCATCGCTGGGTTCCTGCTCTGACCAGAAGACGAGGAATATGAACGGAATCGCGGTCACGAGCGTGAGTGCAAGCAGTTGCGTGAAGTCGAGCGAAAACCCAGCAACACTCAAGCTGTCCGTATAGAACGAGAAGAGGAGGAAGATGGGGAAGACTGTCCCGATCGCGTACCGCCAGACCTCGGCGAGTGGACGAGCAACCAGACCAGCGCCCTTGAGGTACTCTTCGACGGCGGCCGGGCCAAGCACCCAGGACGCGTAGAACAGGAATCCGGTAAGTCCGAGCGTCATCAGGAGGCTTACCAGATGGCCCGCGACGAAACTGAAGACGTCCGCGTTGAACGCGTTGGGCGCGCCGACCCCAACGACCAGCACGAAGAACCCGGCAGTCACTTTTGACCGATTGAGGTCGAATTCGTCGACGAGGAACGACACGGGAATTTCAAGCATACTGATGGAACTGGTGATCGCAGCCAACAGCACGACAAGGAAGAACGTCGCACCCAGCAGCCTCCCGGCCGGGAGCGCCGAGAAGGCCCCGGCGATGCTGACGAAGAGGGCACCAGGCCCCCCACTCGTCGGCCCGCCTGCGTGTGACAGCAGCAGGGGGAAGACGACGAGGCCAGCGAGAACGCCGATACCGAGGTTCAGGACGGCAATGATAGAGGCGTCGAACGGAAGCGAGCGGTCCTCGTCGAGGTAGGACGCGTATGTGAGCATCGTCCCACCGCCGATCGAGAGCGTGAACAGCGCCTGTCCAGCCGCCGAACTCAGTACGGAGAGGAAGTTTTCGGACAGATACCCTCCGTTGAACGAGAGGTAAAACTGATACCCTTCTGCTGCGCTCGGTTGCTGGGAGGCCCAAACGGCGAGTACGACCAGGAGGATCGAGATGCCGGGCATCATGACTTTCGTCGCCATTTCGATTCCCCTCCGAACACCTGCCATCACGATACCTGCCGTAATGACGAGGAATGCGATCTGGTACGCGAACGCGCCAGCCCCATAATTGATGGCCTCAAAATGAGCGCCGGGGTTCGCAAAGTACGCGCCGGTGAAACTTTCCGCGAAGTAGCGGAGGATCCAGCCACCGACGACGCTGTAGAATGAGATCAGTACGATCGACGTCAAGACACAGAGTCCGCCGAGGACAATCCAGGACCGAGATCCCTTGAGTGACTTGAAAGCGCCGACAGGATTCCGGCTCGAACGCCGTCCGATGACAAACGTGGCTAGCAATCCTGGGACCCCGACCCCAAGAACGATAAGCAAGTACATCAGTAGGAATGCACTCCCGCCGTTCTGCGCGGTCATCCAGGGGAAACGCCAGATGTTCCCGAGGCCGACTGCGCTGCCAACTGCGGCCAGTATGAACCCGATTCTGCTCGCCCAAGTATCTCGTGGCATGTATCAGCATGCAACACACAGGTATATAATAAATTTTTCTAAAACTCAGAATATATGGAGACTATCACCGTACTGACCTCCAGAAGCCATCAGTGTTGGAACAGCGACATTTAGTTTTCCGTCGGCGACAGTGAGTCCGTCTGACTTCACCACGTGGTTCCTGGCGAAATCTCGTAAACATCCGTGTGTGACTTCCGAGACGACTCATATCACCAAGCGGAGTCCAGTTACATTGAACTCATCAATAAAAACCCCCCCAGAGCCAGACCCCGTTCGACGGAGACAGAATCCCTGTTGGACTCATACTGTCGGCTGTAAGCCAGTGAAGAATTTTGCCACCCCGGGGTGGCAAATCTCTTCACGTAGTTACAGCCAACAGTATCAGTCGCCGACAGCAATTGAATTAAAACACGACACGGCGGACCCGCGATCAGACCGACCGCATGATCTCCAACGCCTCTTTGAGTTCCTCGACACCCGTCGCATACGAGATTCTCGCGTAGCCACTCCCCCGCTCTCCGAAGACATCACCAGGCACGACGACGACACCCTCGTCAAGTACGTCCGCGCACCACCCCTCTGGAACCTTCGGCATCGCATAGAACGCTCCCTCGGGTCTGGGCGTCGTCAGACCGATATCCTCCAATCCGTTGAGGAGTACGTTCCGGCGCTCCTCGAACGCAGCCGCCATGTTCTCGACGGGGTCCTGTGGCCCTTCAAGCGCGGCTTTGGCAGCGTACTGTGCGGGCGCACTTGCACACGCCTGCACGTACTGGTGGACGCGTAGCATCCGTTCGATGCGCTCGCTGCTCGCCGTAACCCAGCCGAGTCGCCAGCCAGTCATCGAGTACGACTTCGAACACGCGTTCACTTGCACAACGCTGTCCGTCGTCGCGAACTCCATCGGCGAGTGATGCTCTCCCTCGAAGAGTATATTCTCGTAGACTTCGTCGAGAAGACACACCACGTCGTACTCGTCGGCGATGCGTGCGAACTCTCGCATATCGGCTTCCGTCTGTACTGCCCCGGTTGGATTGGCTGGACTGTTGACGATGAAGAGCTCCGTCTCGTCCGTAATCGCTTCCTCGACTGTCATAGGGTCCAACGTCAAATCGTCCCGCAGACCGACAGGCTTCGGCGTTCCGCCCGCGAGCAACGTGAGTTGATCGTACGCGACGAAGCCCGGGTCGGGAAGGATGACCTCACCACCGTGTCCGACGTGCGCTTCGATAGCTATGTGCAGCGCCTCGCTCGCCCCAGAAGTTGCGATGACGTTCTCCGGCGACACTGAGAGATCAGTGTCCCGCTCGTACTTCGTCTGAATCGCCTCTCGGAGCCCCGCAGTCCCTTTGTTACCCGTGTATGCGTCCACAAGTCCCTCTTCAATGGCTGACAGTGCTGCGTCTCGGATGTGGTCCGGCGTCGGGAAATCTGGTTGTCCGAGCCCGAGATTGATGTCATCCTCGCTCGCGCCCTCAAACACTTCCCTGATTCCACTGATATCCATCTCTGCGACACGCGGTGCGTATTCGTTCATGGGTCTAATTTGGTGTTTCTATCGGCGTCCATTGGTAATCGATCCGTACCGCTCTAGGCGGCCTTCGACTCCGCAGTCTCCCGTATTTCGAGCGGGTAGAGCCGCTTCCGAGCATTCGTCCAGCAGATCTAACGCTGAGATACCTGTCTTGTTCCAGCGTGTTCACCGCATACCGGGCGGTTCCCGCTGACAACAGTGTCTCTTCGACGTGACGACTCTGGATCTTCTCACCTTGCAGGTCCGAGACCGTTGCGACGAGGTTGGCGCTCAGTCGATACTGCTTGAGTTCGACTGTGCACTCTAGCCCTGTCTGGCCGTCGGACCGCGTGCTCTCTACCATGCTGAGCATCTATACACGCTCAGTCACCAATCATAATTGTTTCGCTCCGATAGACTTTCATTGTCTTGGGAGAACGTATCTGCAGTGACGGCAGGACCCCGACGGTGCAAGCATTCCTATCGACGCAAACTGGGCGTGACCCGGGAAACTGGCGGCGAATTCGGCACGCTCAGGCGCGTCAGTTACTCTCCCCGTATCGGAGATTAATGTGGATCTCGTCGATCGCCGCGAGCAATTTGTCAGGCAGATCTTCTTTCAACAACTCGCCTTTCACCCGGTTCGCCGGCCCTGAAATACTGATTCCACCAATCGGTGTGCCATCCTCGTCCCGAATCGGCGCTCCTACCGCGTTCAATCCCTCGATGGACTCGCTGAGATTGAACGCGTAGCCCCGCTCGGAGATGGTCTCCAGCTCGTCGAGTAACACCGCTCGGTCCGTGATCGTCTGTTCCGTCACCTTCTCCAGACCCTGTCGTTCGATGATAGCATCTCGTTCCTGCTCGGGGAGATACGCCAGTATCGCCTTTCCGGCGGCCAACTGATGGAGGAAACTGCGCTGTCCGACACGGGCCGACGTCTCCAGTGGACTGGCACCAGAGGCTTTGTAGAGATGAACGCTGTGGTCGCCTTCTCTGGCGACCAGCCAGACTTTCTCCTTGGTCGCTTCTGCGAGGCGGTTGACCTGTCGCCGGGCGATATCAAAGAACGGAACGCGGTTGCGTGCGCTGACGCCGAAGTCGAGCAGTCGAAGCCCGAGATGGAATTCCCCGTCTTTCCTGAAGAGTAGATCGTTGTTCTCGAGTGTGAGAAGATGTCGGTGGATCGTGCTGCGTGCCATGTCGAGTTCAGCAGTCAATTCATTGAGCGAGCGACCGGGTTCCGCCTGCACGCGTTCCAGAATCTGGATGGAGGATTCCGTCGTGGTTACCGGGCGGTTCGATTGCGGTCGTTTGGTCATATATGTATTCGCGGTAGTCTACAATTTAGACTTTATCTTGTCGGGAAGTGTACGCAGGGCCACACAATACGATTCCGTGGGCCCACGCAGGCAGCGATTGCGCTCTCACCGACGACGTGCAGTCGGAAGCAACACCATTGCTGCCAGTACCTGTATCCCGCCTGACGGTCCAGTAGTGCAAGCAACTGAATAAGGTACGCAGTGAGAGGGGCTCAAGCGAGACACCGGCCGATGGCCAATGCGGCGACCACACTCTGCAGACCGACCAAAACGGGTACAATACACCCGGACACGAGTCATGCAACAGTCACATTTGCTGACTGGCCGGGAGAAATCCTGTTGCCCGGGAAGCAGCAACAGGTGTGTTAAACTATTCGTGTCCGGGTGTAAAGCGCGTACACCAGCAAAAACTCGCAACCTCCGTGTCGAACCGTGAGCCACTGGACTCCCTTGATACCGATAGCTACGAGTCGAACTCCAATGTCGGGTTCTCACGTCTTTTGATGCATGCTACCACATTAGTGCCACTACTCCATGGTAAAGCCTCAGCTGGGAGTATCCTCCACTGATTCGCCGGTACAAAAAATATAAAGTACTCGTACCGACCATCTCCGGTGAGTTCGGTAGACCCACTGCGTTCGGAGATGCGAACGGAGACTCGGAACCCGGGCGGTCAGTCCAGTTCCTCAGCAGTCGGAACGAGCCGTCCACTATTTCGAACTGGCACTCGCAGATACGTCGCGAACGGAGCACTACGGCTACAATAATCCATGACACCTGAGAATTACGCGGTCGGAACTGACAGTATCGCGTTCGAACCGTCGGAGTCGTTCGTGGAATCGACGAACGTCTACGAATTCATGCAGACGTACGGCATCGACGACTATGAGGAACTCATCGAGCGGACGACCACTGACATAGATGGCGTTGAGGCAAGCGGCGTCGACTGGTTCTGGGACGAACTCGTCAACTACCTCGATATTGAATTCTACGAAGACTACGATACCATCCGGGACGACGCTGACGGTCCCCAGTTCACCGACTGGTATCCCGGCGGCGAACTCAACCTCGCGCACAACACCCTTGACCGATGGGCCGCCTCCGATGTCGAGCGCCGTAACAAGGTTGCGTGCATCTGGGAGGGCGAACCCGGAGACGTCCGCAAGATCACCTATCACGAACTCCACCGCCAGTCCAACAAGGTCGCGAACTACCTCGAATCCGTTGGCATTGAGACGGGTGATACCGTCGGCCTGTACATGCCGATGGTGCCCGAAGTTATCAGCATCCTCTATGGCTGTTTCAAAATCGGAGCGGTCGCAGTCCCGATTTTCAGCGGGTTCGGTGTGGACGCGACAGCGACCCGTATCGCGGATTCGGAGTGTTCGGTGCTGTTCACTGCCGATGGGTTCTATCGGCGCGGGAGCGGGGTGTGCCTGAAGGACGCGGCGGACGACGCCATCGACGAAGCGGGCCACGTCGAGCACACGGTCGTCTACGAACGCCTCGGGCTGGTAGAGGGTGACGAACCGACTGTGGCGTGGACGGCTCGGGACGAAACCTGGGCCGAAGCGGTCGAACTGCAGGACGGCACCTACAACACGAAATCCCTGGACACCGACCAAGAGTGCATGTTGTTGTACTCCTCAGGGACGACGGGGAAGCCCAAGGGCATCGTGCATACGCACGCTGGCGTCCAGATGCAGTGCGCGAAGGAGCTGTACTTCGGGTTTGACCTCAAGCCGAGCGATCGCTTCTTCTGGGTCTCGGATATCGGCTGGATGATGGGGCCGTGGACGATCATCGGCAACCACACGTTCGGGAATACGATGTTCATGTACGAAGGTGCGCCAGACTATCCCGAGCCCGACCGGTTCTGGGAGATGATCGACCGACACTCGCTCACGCAATTCGGAATCTCGCCCACAGCGATCCGCGCGCTCCGCAAGCACGGCGACGAGTGGGTTGACAAGCACGACCTCTCGAGTCTCCGCCTCCTCGGGTCGACTGGCGAGCCGTGGGACCCAGAGAGCTGGCAGTGGTTCCTCGACGAGATCGGCGGCGGGAAAGCCCCCATCATCAACATCTCTGGCGGTACCGAGATCTGTGGGTGCTTCCTGATGCCGATGCCGATCAACGATCTCAAGCCCTGTACGCTTGGCGGGCCGGGGCTCGGAATGGATATCGACATCGTGGACGCGAACGGCGAGTCGATCAAGGACACGAATAAGCGTGGATTCCTGGCGGCGCGAGACTCCTGTCCGAGTATGACGAAGGCGCTGTGGAGCGGGGATGAACGCTATCTCGAGGAGTACTGGCATCGCTGGGAGGACCTCTGGGACCACGGCGACTGGGCACAGATGGACGTAGACGGTTTTTGGTTCCTCCACGGGCGCGCTGACGACGCACTGAACGTCGCCGGCCGGAAGGTAGGTCCTGCCGAGGTCGAAGGGGCGCTCATGGAGCACGACGCGGTCAATCAGGCGGCGGCAGTGGGCGCACCTGACGACACCACCGGGACGGCCGTCGTCACGTACGTCGTCCTCGAAGAGGGTATCGCGGAGAGCAATAACCTCCGTAACGAACTCCGCGGCGTCGTCGGTGACGAACTCGGGAAGCCATTCCGGCCCCGAGAGGTGCTGTTCGTCGACGAGTTCCCTAAGACCCAGTCAGGCAAAGTGGTTCGGCGAGTCATCGAAGCTGCCTATCGTGGTGAGGCGGTCGCCGACACGAGCAGTATCGAGAACGAGCCTGTGATTGACGATCTCAGAGCTGCTCGGTGAAATAACACTTCACTCTCCTGTCTATCGAGGCCAAGACGACTGGCGGTTGACGCTTCGAAGCGGTAGCAGACGACTCCGGTGGTGGTATCGGATGCGTCAGTGGAACCGCCACAGTTCGCTGATGTCTTCCGGTGCTTGACGTCTTCATAGAGCCCTATCGTTCCATTTGACCAAGGGATACGTATTCGAATAACTTGGGTTTGATTTATTGTAGATTCGAATCACACTGGTCATCTCACAGCCGGGAAAAAATAAAAATATAGATGTAAATATTGAATGATATAAAAGAAGATAAAACACCCCACCCAATCGATTAATTATGAATATCACCACCCGTTATCGCTTTAGGTCCAGATGGTCGTTCAGTTCGTCAAATCGAACT
>JBDGPY010000024.1:0-21866 GCA_042219425.1 Haloarcula sp.
TCGGACACAGTGGCAGCCGATACTCACTGTCAGCGGTGCCAAGCAACTGGTACAATTACTTTCCAGTCGTCTGACATGCCGAGGATTCATTACGTTTCACACACGTTCACCTGATAAGAATGGCGAGTGGCGTAGTGACCACTAGTCACTGCGGCACACGCGAAAGGGGAATACAGTGGTGACAGTATCCGGCGACGGCCAGGGCAGCATCGACTGGCGGCAACTGGCACTGGTAAGTCTGTGCCTTGTCGGACTTGTTGTGGCGGCGTTTCTGGCACCTCCCCCGATCTCGGACGCCGGGGTGGACGGTGACAGGTCCGGTAAGACGGGGCAGGCATCCGCTACCGGTAAACAGACGCCGGCAGAGTCCCAGGAGCAACAGCGCGATAGCGGCGGTGACAGCGATGTCGGCGTAACGGGAGGCAGTGACCCGATTCCGATTCCCGGCGACGATGTCCCACCGACGACGGACGGCTGTGGCGTCTTAGTCGAGACCGAACCCAAACCCGGGCATACTATCACAGTGAAGGTGTACCAGGACCTCAAACCGGCCGCTTCGACCCGAGTCTGGTTCAACGACCAGTACATCGGTCAGACTGATGAGAACGGTCGCGTGACCGGGCGGATACCTTACCAGCGGGAGCTGAACGTCACGGTCGAATCACCGGGAGCGGAGCCCTGTCAGTTCTTCCGCCGACCCTACGAGGAAAGCGAACCCACCAGTTCCCTCGCGGCAGGTAACGACCGGCTGCCACCTGCTGCGAGTGTCGTGACTATGCCGAAATCGGTGTCTACTGATCTCAACGCGGGCCGCCAGTACGCAGTGGGGCCAGTCGATTCGACAGCCCCACGCCAGCAGACAGCGACGGATAATACTACTGGCCAGTACCGGGTCAGCGGGAAGGTCAACATCAGCGTTCTGGGAGAGCCGTATCCCGACTCGGCGGTGACCCTCGTAGCGACAGTCGACGGCGTTCCGGTGCGGAACGCGAACGTCAGCCTCGACGGCAACACAGTCGGGCGAACCGACAGCAACGGCCAGTATCAGCTTCGGGTTCCGGACCGTGACCGGGCATCGGTCACGGTGGCTCGCGGGGAGTTCGACGGAACGGAACGCATCGATGTGCTGAATCTCGATGTCAACGTTGTTCCGGAAAAAGTACTGCCAGTTCCCGGCGACCTGGCCGACATCAACACGACAATAAACGGGGAGCCAGTCGAGAACGCGTCCATCGCGGTCGGTGGGAAGGGTCTTGGAGACACAGGCGCTGACGGCGCTGTCAGGTTTTCGCTCCCGCCGGACCCCACGCTGACCGTCACGGCGACGACGGACAGGCAGTCCGCAACCACGACGCTGTGGGATGCCTACGCTGGGACAGTCGTAGTGAGTACGCTGGTAGTTGTGTTGACAGTGGTGACTGTCACCCTCGCTACGCTGTTGTACAATCGGAGAGTCGCACGGACAGCTGGCATCCTCTGGGCTGTCTTCGACACGCTGTTTTTCGTCAGCATACTCAGGGAGCGCGACGGACTCGTCATCGCGCTTGCGGTAGTCGGCGTCGCTGCACTGTACCACTACCGGAAATCCGCTGTTTCAGGCGGCAAATCGGTGGCTGGCGCAGCCAAGTCGTGTGGCGAAGCGGCCGCTGAACTGATTGCTAGAATCATTGGGTGGAGCCGACGAACAGCGCTTCGTCTCGTCGCAGGTATCGAGGCGGCACTAGACTGGGTTCGCCATCTGAGTGTGCGCCTGACTGCGTGGCTCAAATCGCTCCCGCTTTCACTGTCCGCTCTGGGGCGTCGGTTCTGGCAGTGGCTCCACTCGGCTGGGCGACGGGTTGCCGACGAGGTCATCGGCGCAGTCACGCTAGTGCGAATCACTGCGGTCGGACTACCGGTAGCTGTCGTGACGCTTGTACACGTCCGCTGGGGCGTGGCTGGTGCTGTTGTGGCCGGGGTCGTGCTCGGAGTTGCGTCAATCGCGGTGTACGTCTCTGGCCGGGCCGACGGGATGGAACGTCCCTCGGGTGACGCCGACCCCGACACAACCGATTCGGTCGCTGCATCGTCTGGAAACGGTTCCTCGTCGCTGCCATCGATTCGGGATCTCTGGCGTGCGTTCGCACGCTGGGTCGTACCAAAGCGCTGGCGAACGCGAACGCCCGGAGAAGTGTCTCGCGCAGCCATCGATAGCGGGCTTCCCCGAGAGCCGGTTGAGGCGTTGACCGACGCGTTCCGCGAGGTCGAATACGGAGGACAGTCGACTGGTAGCCGTCGTGAGCGAGCGCGGGAGGCGTACGACGCGCTCGTCCGTGCGAGCGACATGGAGGACGACGAATGAAGCGTCGCTACATCACGCTGGGGTTCGCCGTGCTGTTTGGCTTGCTATTCGTGGCTATCGGGGCCGTTATCGGGCTGGCAGAGACGCCACGACCGGCGGTTGACGGACCGGGTGTAGCGGGCGGTCTCGCCCTGTTCATCGGGTTCCTGGTGGCTGTCTGGAAACTCTGGCAGACGCCCGACGGACCCGACGTGTCCCCCTCGCCGTGGTCCGACGCCGACGAGTTCACCGCTGCGCATATAGAAACCACACCGACCGAGGAGGCTATTTCCGGGACTGACCTAGCAAAGCACGTCGAAGCAGCGGCGTCGCAGGCCCGAGACGGAGCAACGGTTGCGGAGAGTCTCAACCCGGTGCGGGAACCGCTCCGTGACACCCTCATCCACGCACTGGTAGAGAGTGGGAAGGACCGCGAGACGGTGATGCAGCAGCTAGCCGCAGGGACGTGGACGGACGACCGTGTCGCTGCGGCGGTGCTCGACGGGAACGTCACCCCACTCGACCGGCCGTTCCGAGCACGGCTCCGAGCATGGCTTTTCCCGGAAAAGGCTGTCCGAAAGCGGAGCGCCCGGGCGATGGCGGCAGTCAGTGCTGCCGCGGATGACGCACTTCCGACAATCGTCGGCCAGCGAGCACCACGACCGGTCCCAGTGGTTGCCCCCGGTGTCGCTGACCTCAAGCGGGCGGCAGACGGGAGCCTTCAGCGGGCCGTCAACGGCTCGCTACGGCCGCGTGAAGACATCGATACCAGCGGGAACGAGCCCGCCAAGTCCGCGGGGACCAGCGAGTCTTCGGAAAGTGTCCCTGAGACGGTCCGTGGTGGCAACACAGCGTACAGGGCCACGACGAACGACGAGGCAACCGGCGCTGCTGACTGGGCCGATGTCACGGAGGTGCGTGACTGATGGCACGACTGCGCACGCGGTGGCGGGGTGCAATCGTGGCCACGCTGGCGCTCGCTGGTGCCGGCATCCGGGAGGGAAGCGGGGTGCTCCTGCTCGCCGCCGCCCTCCCACTCTCATACCTCGCGTACGGGACCATATCGACGGCCACTGTGCCTGATGAGATTGCAGTATCGCGGTCCATTGACCCGACACCGGCCCCGCCGGGACACCCCGTCTCAGTTCAACTGACAGTGACCAACCAGTCACACCAGACACTTTCGGACCTGCGAGTCATCGACGGGGTGGCGACGGACCTCGCAGTTCTGGAGGGGTCACCTCGTGGCGGCGAGACGCTGGCCGAGGGTGAGACACTCACGCTTGAGTACACAGTCATTGCCCGGCGCGGTGAGCATGAGTTCGACCAGCCACGGATTCGCGTTCGGGGGGCTGGCGCTGGCGAGGTCTCGACAGTGGCGCACGTTCCAGACGGTGACGACCGGTTAGTCTGTCGGATAGATGCCGAGGCCCCGCCACTGTCTAACCAGGGGAACGACCGCGTCGGACAGCTCACGACCGACGACCCCGGTGACGGGTTCACCTTCCACTCGACGCGGGAGTACCAGCGGGGTGACCCTGCTGGCCGCATCGACTGGCGCGGATACGCCAAGCGCGGAACGCTGTCGACAATCAACTACGAGCAATGGGTGTCGACTACGGTCGTGTTCGTCATCGACGCGCGCGCTCCGTCACGAGTGACGGCCGGCCCTGGCCGACCCAGTGCTGTCGAACTCAGTGCGTACGCGACGACCCACGCGCTGACTTCGCTCCTGCAGGCTGGCCACGAGATCGGGCTGGCGGTCGTCGGCATCGACGGCGACGGTCCAGAGGGGATAGCGTGGCTCCAGACGGGCGACGGAACTGACCAGCAGTCCCGCGCCATTGCTCTCCTGCAAGCTGCTTCCGATTCCGCTGAGAACATCCCAGACGGGGCGGACGGAGAACAGGTGGATACACAGCGGCAGTTCCGGAAAGTGATGGAATTGGCTGGCCCGCGCTCACAGTTCGTGCTCGTCTCTCCGCTACTCGATGACGAACCGGTCGCAGCGATAGAGTCCTGGGCGGCTTTCGACTGTCCGCGAACGGTTCTCTCTCCGGACGTGACCGCCGCCAGCACGGTCAGTGGGCAGTACGAGCACGTCCGCCGTCGGACCCGCCTGGCACGGTGTCAGTCGACCGGGGCCAGAACGATTGACTGGCGACGTGGGACGCCGCTCCCGCTCATCCTCGACTACGCCTTCACCGTTGAGGCGCGGCGGCCGGGCGGCAGTGTCCACTCGGGGGTGGGAGCTGAATGATCGGCGGCCCACGACTGGACACGCCGTCGGCCGTCGGCGACGAAGGGCGGCCACGAGCGACAAGTCTGACTATTACCGCTCTCATCGTCACCGCGTTCGCGCTGGCGACAGGGACCCTGTCGGGGACGCCGCGTCTATTTACCGGAATCGCGCTCCTCTCGGGCGTCTCCGTCGCCGGTATGACGTTGCTCGACCGCGAGAGGCTGGGGCCGACGGTTATCGGCCATCTCTGCTTTCTTTCAGGGGCCACCGGCGTCCTCGCTTCCCTCATCATGCAACCAGTGAACACGGCCCTCGGTGTTGGCGTCGTGCTGGCGATGATCGGTGTCGCGACGGGCTGGACGAATGTATTCGACTCTGACACGATTGCGTCGACAACCGTGAGCAGCGTGGTCTCGTATTTGTTCGCAGTGGTTGGTCTAGTTGGCTCCGCCCTCGCCGTGGCGGGCATGTGGCTCTGCTGGGAATTCCTGACAACAGCCACCGGTGGAACGTCCCCGATGGCTGCCGTTCTGGGCCTCGGCGTACTCACCGCTGTCGCGTCGGCCTGTCTGTATCTGGCCGTGGCACAGCTCCCGCTCCTGCAGTTGACTGCACGAAGCCGTCGAAACGAAATGGAAGCCACGCTTGCCCGTGTCAAGGGCCTCCTCAGGATGGTTGCTCTATTGTCAGGTTCGTTCACCGTCGTCGTACCGTTCGCACTGGTCTTGACGTCGCTGGAACAGGTTCTGGCAACACCGCCGGTTAGCGTTGTCCTCCGAGTGCTGGCCTCTTGGCTCGTCTTCGCGCCGCTGCTGGCCGTTACAATCGTCGCGTTGCTTGCTGGGATGGGCGCAATTGGGGTCCGGAAGTTTACCACTGAGTTCGACTCGTCGTCGGTCCGGACTGTTGGGGCCGCTATCGCAGCGGTTGGCTACATGCTGTTGCTGATGCCGGTCATCGTATCCGCTAGATCGATTACTGTCTTCTTCGGCGCGCTGCTGCTCCCGCTGGCCGTCTATCTGATTCTCGTCCTCACACTCGGTGTGCTCAAGCTCGGCATGCTACCCGAACGGGCGGCCCCCGCGGCACTGACCGCCGCTGGACTCGTCTGTGCCAGCATCGGCGCGGCACAGGCTGGACTGCCCGCATTACTGGTTTTCAGCGGCGTCGTTGGCGGTCTCGTCGCCTGGGACGTGGACACCTTCGGACTGGGCCTGACAGCAGAACTTGGCCACCGCCCGGAAACAAGACGTCTCGAGCTCTACCACGGCGTGTTCGCAGTCGGTGTTGGGCTTCTGGGGATTCTCATCTTCGGCGCGGTCGAGATAGCCAGACAGACCGTTGGAACAGCTGTCGGATCCCCAGAGACGATGGCTATCGCCGTCATCGGTGTGTTGCTGTTGCTTGCCCCACTCCGTGGCTGACTCCGGCGGTCGCAAGCACACGTGGCGGCGGCAGAGTGTTCTAAACTGATTCATTTACGACTGGAAGTGTTAATACAATGTCTGATGCCACACATTCATGTCCACAGAGTGCAACACAAGGGCATGGCCGAGCCATCGATGGCGCTGAGTGTCGAGACAGCGTCGGACCACTGCCTCGACATCGTCGAACGGATAGAAGAGGCGGTAATCGTCGAGCGACGCGTGCTGTTCGAGACGCTCGCCGGAGTTATTGCGAGAGGACACATCCTCGTCGAGGACGTTCCAGGGACAGGCAAGACGGTCCTTGCAAGGGTTCTGGCGGAGTCGCTAGGACTCGGTTTCAACCGTATCCAGTTCACACCGGACCTGCTGCCGGCGGATGTGACGGGGTCGAACGTGTACAACGAGCACGACCAGACGTTCGAGTTTGCCCAGGGACCGGTGTTCTCGAACGTTGTGCTCGCCGACGAGATCAACCGCGCCCCGCCGAAAACCCAGTCGGCGCTGCTTGAATCGATGGAAGAGCGACAGGTCAGCGTCGACGGAACGACGCATCCGCTCCCGACACCCTTCATTGTCATCGCGACGCAGAACCCCGTTGAACAGGAGGGGACGTTCCAGCTTCCGGAAGCCCAGCGGGACCGCTTCAGCGTGAAGACGTCGATGGGCTATCCTGACGTGGAGGGAGAGATGGGACTGCTCGAACACCGCGCTAACAGGCGGACTATCGCGCCATCTGTCGAACCGGTCGTCGGCCCGGAGACGGTACGTGCCCTGCAGGAGTGTGCGGAGGACGTGCGCGTTGACACCAAGGTCCGCCGCTACATCGTCGACTTGGCACGGCACACGCGTGCAGACGACAGAACCGAAATCGGTGTGTCGCCACGGGGCGTCCAGCGGGTCTTCGAGGCCGTCCGGGCCGGTGCAGTCATCGGCGGACGCACGTATGCCACCCCAGACGACGTGAAGCGGCTGGCGATGGCGACGATGAGCCACCGAATCGTGCTGACGACGGAGGCGACCGTCGAGGGGACCGAAGAAGCCGATGTGGTGCAGGCCGCACTGGACGCCGTAGACGTTCCAGCGGTGTCACCGGACGCGCCGAATGTGGAGGATGACACAGGAAAAAATGGGCAGCAATCATCTGATGCCGGAGGAATGCAGTCCCAATCTCAAACACCTGAGAGCGAAATCAAACAGGGAGACGTTGAACAGATCAGCTCAGAGGTGGACAGTTCAGATCCAAATCCTAAATCACGTGATACCGTTTTAGAGGGGACTGAAGCGGATTCAAATCCCGGAAACAGTGTGGAACAGGACAAGCCCAGAGACACTGACGAGTAGTTTGTCTCTCCGCTACCTTATTCCATAAAAAGCTGGATTGATATGCGACTTACTCCGGTCCAAGTTTGCCGTCTGTTTTCTCTGACCCCTCCTCGATTTGGCTGGTATGCTCTAACCCCTCTCGTTCTACGTACACATCTACGTCGACCGCCAATTCCTCCAACTCGTCCATTAGTTCGTGTTCGTGGGTCCGTAGCGACTCTCGCATTTCTGGAGTGAGTTGTTCCTCCAGAAGTTCGTTGTATCTCAGCCGATATTCGAAAGGAGAGTTATCTCCTATGAGGATTCCTTGTGCTCCTTCGATTATCTTTTTATGCTCTCGAACATCTCTGTCTGTCCACCCTTTCAATTGCCAAATAAATCCATCTTCTATAGTGAGCCGCTCCCGGTCTGTCTCGACCACCTGATTGTGCCACTGCTTAACTTTATTCACTACCTCGCGACGAAACGTCCAGTTTAGCTCGTCCAGACTGGCTGCGTCAACGGCAGCAAAGGCATCCCCAGCGAATACGACACTCATATTCGCAAAGATATCGGTCCGGATCTCGTTCTCACCCTCGCGTGTTCGCTCACTCACTTCACCAGTAACTAATACACGAATCATGTCCTGCCGGATTATTGGAAATTTATTTTTCTCTTTGCGAGTGTACCCATATGCACCGCCACCGAGGCCCACAATCCCAAGTAACGTCCACAGTACACCACCGCCGCTGAGCCCGATCAAGAGGAAGATAATGCCGAGGACGATTCCAGCAGCTCCGTGTGGCCTATACCGACGATACTCAAGTTGACCGTCGCCGACCTCAAGCCACTCTGATTCCGAAAGTAGCCGACCCTTAACCGTTCCTGTCTTTTCGCCAATATTTTCGTCCCGAATATTGAGATCCCGTTCTTGAGTACCTTCAACCTGATATTTGAACCCACGACCATCTTGTATTTCTTCTATTGAACGCTTCAGCTTACGATAAAATGATCGTGGATTAATCCCGCTATAATCACCCTCTACGAATTTTGTGGCCTGACGGAGGTCCTGGCGGGTGAATTCCGAAATTCCACCTTCATCGGCTTGTGACATTCGTTCGATTGTCAAAACCAATACATAAATACATTTGGTGCCGAGTATCAATTATGAATGTCTGTACATATTTGATGATCTGATTCGTCCTGCTATCTGTAGAGTTAGTCGAACGGCTTTACTCTCCGGAACCGACAGCAGTGGTATGGAAAGCGAACAGAACGTCGTTGGCGGGGAGCTTGCTCCCTGTTCGATGGACCCGGTGACGGGGTTCATGCGGGACGGGTACTGCTACCCGCTACAGCGGGACCCGGGCCGCCATGAGATCTGCGCGGTGATGACGGCGGAGTTTCTGGAGTACAGCAAGGCCCAGGGCAACGACCTGCTGACGCCGCGGCCCGAGCTTGATTTTCCGGGTCTCGATCCCGGTGACCACTGGTGTCTCTGTGTCCCGCGCTGGATAGAGGCCCACGAAGCCGGGGTCGCGCCACCGGTTAATCTGGCGGCCACCAGCGAGGACGTGCTCGAAGACGTGCCACTGGAAACGCTGCAGGAGTACGCTGCTGACACTGACTCGGATGCTGACGCAACCGCCGAGTGAGCCGCGGCGCGAACGACTTTTGAGGGTCCGCCCCGTCGCTTCGGCCGTGCAACAGGGGAGGGCCAACGCATGAGTGCGACGAGCGTTCGCGGCGTCGTCGTCGATATCGAGGAACCAAAGACGGTAAACACGCAGTACGGCGAGAGCGACCTCTGTGAGGTGACGATCCGGCCCGACCGCGGGGCTGGTGAACCGACGACGGTGACGCTCTGGGGAAAATGGACTGAGAACGCCGAAATCATCGAGACAGGCATGGAGATCGCGGTCTACAACCCCGAGGAGCGGGAGTACCGGGGCGAACAGCAGTACTCCGTCGGTAGCGACGCGACGCTTGTCATCGAACCCGACTTCCTCGTCGACGTGACCGACATTCGGGCATGGGTGCAGTGCCCGCGGATGTACTACCTCCGGAAACTGGACGGCGCTGACCACGCCTATCCACTGGTGAAAGGGACCGTCGTTCACGAAGTCTTTGGCGACCTGCTTCGGGGCCGGGACCTCGACACGGCCATCGAGGAGCAGGTCGACGCTGCCGGTCTCGACATCGGATTGCTGGGACGGGAGGCCGATGAGGTTGCCGGTGACGTGCGTGATCACGCAGCGGCCATCCAGGGCTGGCTCCAGCAGGGGAGACTTACTGAAACAGATGGCGGGACAGACCCGGAACGAGACTTCAGCCCCGCGGAGAGTGAGTGGCGGTCGGAAATGACGCTCATCTCCGAGCGGTTCGGGATGAAAGGGCGGGCCGACGCTGTCCGCCGTGGGATGCCGGTCGAACTCAAGACTGGGAAGAACACCAAGCGGGAACCCCGTTTTCAGGACAAGATCCAGGCGACGGCGTACGCGCTGATGCTGGGCGAGCGCGTGGCCGGCACGGACAGCGCCGTCGACGCCGCGCCGGACACGGGGACGCTCCTCTACACGAAAAACGCCGCCGTCGATAGAAACGAGGAGAGCGGGGATCTCTCGCCGGCCAAAGAGTTCTCCATCGGTGGTGGTCTGCTGAACTACGTCGTCCGGACGCGCAACGAAATCGCGGCCATGGAGTACGACTCGGGCGTGCCGACGGGGTACGAGGCGAACGCGAAATGTGAGTACTGCTTCGAACAGGACACCTGCATGGCCGTCTCCGGCCGCCTCGATCAGGAGTCCAAAGCGGGACAGGTCGGACGCGCGGTGCCGGAAGACGAACGCGACTACTTCGAGCGATTCTACACGGCAATCGAGGCCGAACGCCGGGCAGTCCATCAGGAGTACGCAAAGCTCTGGGAGCAGACGCCTGAGGAGCGCGCCGACAACGACCGGGCGCTCATCGACCTGGAACCGACCGGTCGTCAGGAACTCGATGGCGGCCGCTGGGAGCTTCGAGCAACGGGAACAGGTGCCGTCTCCAAGATTCGGGAGGGGAACCTCGTGCTGGCTAGCGACGGCGACCCAGTAACCGGCAACGCGGAGCTAGCCCGGGTGGAGCGACTGGGCGAGGAGATTATCGTCACAGCCGACGAACCGCTGGAGCTTCGCCGATTGGACGTCTACCCCTCCGAGCTGACGACTGACAGGCTCCAGAACGCGCTCCATGACGCCGTGCTCCTCCAGTCACCCGAGCAGAAGGACGTGCTGTTCGGGCGGCGAGAACCTGAACTCAACCCTGTCGAAGAGACGTTCATCGACAACAATGACGCGCAGAACGACGCCGTTCAGCTGGCAGTGGGCGCTGAGGACTTCGCTCTGGTCCACGGTCCGCCGGGGACGGGCAAGACCTACACGCTGGCTCGGATGGTCAGGGCGCTCGTTGATCGAGGCGACCGGGTGCTGCTCTCAGCCTTTACCAACCGGGCCGTCGACAACCTCCTCGAAGCGCTGGAGGACCAGGGCTACACGGATATCGTCCGTGTTGGCACAGAGAGCGGCGTCCGCGAGGACATGCAGAAGTACCGGCTGGAGACCAGCGGCGACCCCGGCGAATGCGCGGCCCGCCTCCAGGGAGCACAGGTTGTCGCGGCGACGACAGCAACCTGTGGCGGGACCACCCTCCAGACCCAGGAGTTCGACGCAGCCGTCGTTGACGAGGCTGGGCAACTCACTGAACCGGGCACGCTCGCCGCGACAACGCTGGCCGACCGGTTTGTGCTGGTCGGTGACCATCAGCAGCTCCCGCCCGTGGTCCAGTCGGAGGACGAGACGCTCTCAACCTCGCTGTTCGAGCGACTCATCGACGCCAACCCCGACGCGGGAGTGATGCTCGACCGCCAGTACCGGATGGCCCAGCACATCCAGGCCTTCGCCTCGCAGGAGTTCTACGACGGGCAGTTGCGTCCTGCGACCGGCGAGGTGGCCGCGCAGCGGCTCGATAGTCTCGACTGCGTTTCGATAGACGCGCTTCCCGAAACCCTGCGTGACCGCGTCACTTTTGTCGACCCCGGTGGGAGACAGGTCGGCAACACCAATCCGGCCGAGGCCGACAGAATCGCCGAGATCGTCTCGTCGTACCGAGCGGCGGGTGTTCCGGCCGACGATATCGGCGTCATCGCCCCGTACCGCGCGCAGGTCGCGGAGATTTCCAAGCGCCTGTCGGATGTGACGGTCGACACGGTCGACCGGTTCCAGGGGTCGAGCAAAGAAGTCATCGTCATCTCATTTGTTGCGTCCGGCGGGCTCGACAGCCCAATATTCGAGGACTACCGACGAATCAACGTTGCACTCACGCGCGCCAAGAAGGCGCTGGTGCTCGTTGGCGACGCCGATGCACTTGCGACGGACGACGTGTACGGTCGGATGGTCGAGTGGGCGCGTGGCTGAGGCTACGCCTCTGTCTCGCTAACCTGATTTTCGGAGTCAGACCGCAGCTCTGTGACGTGGGCAGTCAGCCGGTCACGGAGGGTATCCCGGAGATTCTTTGCGGTTGTCTCGTCGATGTCGTACACCAGAGCGACGCCCCCGAGAAGACTCGACGAACTCGCCGTATCAGCACCGACCGTCGCCAGGTCACGGCGGCGCTGGAACGGTGAGCGAGTGACAAACACCGTCTGGAGACGGTAGTACGGGACGATACGAGTCGTCCGCCGCCAGAACCCGCTTCGGGTCGCAAGCACGGACGTGTCCAGATCGAACCCCCGGTGTCGCCAGCGGAGGTGCGCAGCTGGGATGACTGGAAGGAAGAGGAGGAGTGCGACCCACCAGTTGCCAGTTTCGAATAGCAGTGAATCGACAGCGTAGGCGAGCGCCGAGAGCCCGGCAGCTACCAGTGAGAAGCGAGCGAGGTAGCGCCGACGGGCCCGTTTCGGCGAGCGCTCGAAGTCGAGGTCACCGAACGGTTCGATGTCCCGGGCCAGTTCGTACACTTCTTCGCGGGGTGCAAGGGGGACAGCTACGCCCTGTGTGGACTGCTCGTTCCCGCCGCTGTATCCGGCAGTCTCGACCGCAAGCGTCGCGTAGCCGAACCGGCGCATCAGGACGTTCTCGCGGATGGTGACCGTCTGGACCTTGTTCAGCGGGATGTTGCCGCTATAGCGCCGCAAGAGGCCTCGCTCGTACCGGAGGTCCCCCTCGGCCTGCGTGAGTCGGAAGCTGTAGTACTCGATGACGGTCAACGATATGCTGACGGCGAGCGCGAGCAAGAGGAACTGCGCGATACTGATAGCGGCGAAGACGGCGAGTTTCGAGGTCCCCGGAGAACTGAACAGCCATCGGATCACCGGCCCACCGACAGACGCACCGACGAGGGTTGCGTTGAACCGCAACACGGCCAAGACGATATCCATCCCCAGCGGTAGGGAGGCCAGCGTCAGAACAGGGGCGGCCGGCCGAACAGAGACAAGAGCGTACGTCAGTAGCTCGCGCTGGTCGAACGCGAACAACAGCGACTCGTCCGGAACCGAAGCGGATGTGTCGGCGTCAGTGGCCGTCTGTGAGTCGTCGGCATGGGCCGTCGATGGGCCTGTTGCTCCCGGGAGGTCGGCGTGGACCGGCCGGCGATGCGTCTCAGACTGCCCAGCCGAGACAGTGTTCTCCATCCCGGCGTCCGTATCGCGGTCGTAGGTCCGCACGTAGTTCCGGAGTCGTTTGACCTCGGACTCGTCGACCGCATCCAGCGTGGCCTCGGTCGCGCTGCCGCCGGCAGTCTCGAAGCGGACGATTGCGAGTCCGAGCAAACGGTTGAGGATGTTCTGCTCCACATCGAGATTCTGGACGCGGCCCAGCGGAATCTGTCGCGACTGTCTGGCGAACACGCCAGACTCGACAGTGAGCGTGTCGCCGGCGAGTTCGTAGCGAAAGCGGAGATAGCGCAACAGCGCGTAGCCGCCGAAAACGACTGCACCAAGAACCGCGAGAGTGGGGACTGCAAATCTTGGGAGACCGAGCGTTCCGGCCCCCAATGACCCGCCGAAGAAGCCGAAAAAGCCACCCTGAAGGGCTGCTCCGACGATGCGCACGACGGCGCTCCGCGGGTGGACCCGGTTCATACCGCGTCCGTGGCCTCGCTCTCGTTTGCGAGGTCACGAAGCTGCTCACGAAGTTCGGTGGCTCGCTCGGGCCGGAGCCCGGGAATCGTGATGTCCGCGCCACGGGACCCGGCCGTGTACACGACGACGCTCGCCAGCCCAACAGCGCGCTCTATCGGGCCGCGCGTGGTGTCAACGTGTTGTACTCGGACGTACGGGACCGACGTGTCGGTCCGGGTCACGACGCCGCGGAGGAGAAAGAGCGCGTCGTCCTGCAGATCGAAGCGCCAGATCCGGTGGGCGGCAACCGCGTGGACGATACCGAGAACCACGAGTACGACCCAGCCGGCGGCGACGACGGTCTGTGGCAGAGAGAACGCAAACCGGTCGATCAGGAACGCAACGACAGCAAGCACTGACGCCTGAACAATCGTCGAAAGAATCCATAGTAGCCTCACCCGAGGGTGGAGCGACTCCATGTCGTTTCTGAGGGGCCGGCCGCGGATTAACCGTTTGGCTATGGTGTGAAATTGGAACAGTTTCGACCACAACACGGGACACAGTGCGGTCAGAGTCACCCGGAACTTCGAAAAATCCCCTTGTATGCCCCCGACGCCGGACTACGTGTATGACACGAACCCGACGGACGTTCCTGACGGCGCTTGCAGCTGCCGGTGTAACGCTTCCGCTCGCTGGCTGTACTGGTGACGGCGGGAGCGGTGGTGGTGGCAGTACCGAGGAGATGACAGACGGCGAGGCGATGACTGAGTCGATGGAGGGCGATATGGGCCCAACCGACCCCAGCGGGGCCCCGCGGGCCAGCATCGACCGGTTCAGCGACAGCGCCGGAATGCTCCACCGGCGAAGCCAGAACGATTCGCTGCCCGGCGCGGACGAGCCAATCGACTTCGATTCGCTGTTTCTCACGCAGGGGTACGGTCCCGATGGGGACGTCATCGAGTACTACGACTTCGACGTGATGTCGACCCAGCCAGCGCCCATCTACGCCCTTTTTCGCGAGAACGGTGACCCTGTCGAGAACCAGTTGAACATCGTTGATGTCGTTCCCGGCGACGAAGGGTACAACGACTTCTGGCAAGTCAACATGGTGACCGTCCCTGACGACTACGAGGCCAACACGGTGACTAGCGTCCACGGCATTCAGGAAGCCGGCTTCGACATGACGCCAACGGACACAATCAAGAACTGCCCCATCGTCCCCGACGGGTCGACGGCGTCAATGCGCCACAGCGCCGACGAGAGCCCGACCTCGCTCATCGAGGGGTGGTACGACGGCGAAGTCGTCTCGTATTTCCTGTTCGAGGAAGCCAGCCTGTCGGCGAATGACGGCAGCGTCCCACTCTCCCCGATTTACGTCAGCTTCAACACGAATCCCGGCGAGGACGGCGGCGGCCCGGCCTCCGGGTTCATGACCGAGAACGGGAACGACCAGACGCACAACGTCACAGCGACGGTCCCAAGTGACGACGGCTACTCCCCGCTATGGTCGGTGAACGTCTATGACAACGCCGACTTCGATTCCGTTTCGGACCTCGACTCCGCCAGCTCAGCGAGCATCCTGAACGCCGGCGCAGCCATGGTCAACTGTCCAGTCGTCTCGGAGCAGTAGGCACGGTCTGAGCGAGCGTATGTAGCAATAATCATCGCCCCCTTCCCTTCAGTCGTCAGTGGCAACGGCGCTGTCTTCAGCGTCCTCGTCCTCGATCTCGTCAAGTACCCGACGGTGGAACTCCTGTAGGACGGCCGACTCGTCCTCGGCGAGCACCACGTCGCTGGCCATCAGCGTCGCGAGGCCGAACGCGCGGGGTGACGGGGAATCGCCGCGGATCCTGACCACGTCCACAGCACCGTTCTGGATCGCATTCAGCACGGTCTCAATGGCGTCGATGTTGAGCTTGTCCTCAAGAATCTCGCGATAGGTTTCCTCGACGACAGCGAACTCACCGAGGTCCTGGGCGAAGCCAAGCAACATCTCGGAGGACATCTGCTGTTCGCTGGCCGACTTCTCGTACCCCTTGTAGCGTTTGAGTATCATCAGCGACCGTGTCGCGTTGATGCGGAAGTACCGTTGGAGGAGGTCAGTCCCGTCGAGGCTAGCCCGGAGATCCTCTCGGGCCGTCGCTGGGTCGATGTCACGGACGATACGCTGGATGTCGACTTTGCGATTCAGCGGCATCGAGAGAGTAAAGCCGTTGTCAGCGACGGCGACCGTGACGTTCGCGCTGGCATCTCTGGCGATGTGGTAGGCCAGCAGGCGGGAGAGGCCGTCGTTGAACCGGCGGCCGTAGTTCGAGTGGACGTAGTAGTGGCGCTCGTACTCGTCGTGGTCCAGCGCCTCCTCGATAACGAGACGGTCGGTCGTAGCGACGCTGTCCGACCCGGCGTAGGCCACCTGCTCGCGGAACATCCGAGCGATTGCCCGAACGCTGTTCTCGTCGATGGGGAAGGTCCGGAGCCAGTTGCGTACCTCCGACATGCCGCCATCCCCGAGACGGTCCAGCAGTTGCCCCTGGAAGTCCAGAATCTCGCGGCCGAGGTCGTACGACAGCGGGAGTCGCTCGGAGAACCATGACGGAACAGTCGGGCGCGAAGCGGTTCGGTCGACGTACACCTTCGAGCCGCGCCGGTAGCGGTACTCGAAGTTGTCGCCGCCCAGCACGAACACGTCGCCTTTCTCCAGTGTATCCAGATAGGACTCATCGAGTTGCCCGACCCACGTATCGTCGCTACGGGTGATCACGTCACAGGTGAACGAGTCCGGAATCGTCCCGATGTTCGTCATGTAGATGACCCGGGCAAGACGGCCGCGTTTGCCGATGAGTGGCTCGCCAATGTCGAAGTCCTCGTAGTGGTACTCACCGTCCGGTGGGTCGTTCGTGTCCCGCCAGATCTTGGCGTAGACGTTCTTGTCCTCCATCCCCGGGTAGTCGGCAGTCATATATCGCAGCAGCTGTTCCCAGTCGCTCTGGTCGTAGTTCCAGTAGGGGTAGGCCCGCTGGAGGACATTCTTGAGCGTTTCTTCGGGTCGGACCTGATTGATCGCCATGCCGTAGATGTGCTGCGTGGCGACGTCCTGCGCATTTTCGGGGATGAACACCCGGTCGACGAAGCCGCTCTCGGCCTTCCCGAGCATCACCGCACACTCGACGAGTTCGTCCCGGTCAAGCGCGATGACGCGTCCCTCCACAGTCTCGCCGAGTTGGTGGCCCGCCCGCCCGATACGCTGGAGGAGCGCGGCGACCGATTTAGGCGAGCCGACTTGCACGACGAGGTCGATGTGGGGCATGTCGATACCAAGCTCCAGGCTCGTCGAGGTGGTCACCACGTCAAGTGAGCCGTTTTTCAGCGACTCCTCGATGTTCCGTCGTTTCTCCTTTGAGAGCGAACCGTGGTGGCAACCGGAGTTCGACTCGTCGTAGTCATCAAACTTCTCGCGGAGATTGTGGAGGACGCGTTCGGCCCCCGAGCGCGTGTTCGTGAACACGAGTGTGTTCGTGTGTGACTGCACGTGTTCGTGGAGCTGGGTGTAGAACCGCTCGGTGACAATGTCCCGTGGCGTGTTGATGAGGTCGTCCGCCGGACAGGACAGTTCCATGTCGAAATCCCGTGCGAAGCGCGTGTCGACGATTTCATACTCGCGCGGGCCGCCACCCGGTTTCTCGCGGCCGACTAGAAATTCGGCAACGGTGTCTAGCGGTTCGACGGTCGCCGAGCACCCGATTCGCGTCGGGGATGTCTCGACCATCTCCTCTAGTCGCTCCAGTGACACCGAGAGGTGCGTCCCGCGCTTGTTCTCGGCGAGGCTGTGGATCTCGTCGACGATGACGTACTCGATGGTTTCGAGTTTCTTCTTGAACTTCGGAGAGTTGAGCAGGATTGCCAGCGTTTCAGGTGTCGTATTGAGGATATGTGGCGTCGTCTCCAGCATCGCCTGCCGGTCGCTGTCGCTGGTGTCGCCGTGCCGGATCGCGTGACGAATCTCGACGTCCTCCCCGCGCTCGTCGAGCTTGGCGGTGATACCGTCGAGTGGCTGTTCGAGGTTGCGGTGGATGTCGTTTGCCAGCGACTTCAGCGGGGAGACGTACAGGCAGTAGACGGAGTTCTCCAGGTCGTCCTCGCGGGCTTTCTCAAACAGTTCGTTGATGATACCGGTAAAAGAGGCGAGCGTCTTCCCGCTCCCCGTCGGCGCACAGATGAGCGCGTTCTCTCGCTCGTGTATCAGAGGAATGGCCTCTTTCTGGGGTGGGGTAAAGAAGCCGCCGTTCCCGGGGACGAACTCACCGAACTGCTCGACCCACCACTCCTGGACGACGGGCGCGAGACAGTCCAGCACCTCGCTATCGTCGATATCGACCGTTTCCGGATCGAAACTCGGGTCCGTCGCTGCGAGACGCTCGCGTCCTCCCATGGTCGGCTCTTACCAGCCAATAGGACCGCCGTGGCAAGTGGGTTCCGCCACATCAATGGGGGACCGCCGAAGTGAGTTCCGCGTCTGGCCTGCGGTATCTCCGACTCTGTCGAGGTGTTCCACCACTCAGGTATCCCGTCCAAACGGGGAAAGACTCAAATAACGCTGTGAGGTTCCACGAGATTCATTACGATGGGGAAGCACTGAAACGGATATGTCTCTGCTGCCCTCGCGCGGCCCCGACACGAGTACCTCACAGGATGGGGAACTCCAGATCGTCGGGGTCGACGAAGATGTCTCCGCCGTTCTCGATGCCCTCTCCTCAGAAACAGCGCGAGAGATACTCAACACTGTCTACGACGACCCGGGCACGCCCTCCGAACTGGCCGACCGCCTCGACATGTCGATTCAGAAGGTGTCCTACCACCTTGAGAAACTGGAAGACGAGGATCTCATCACCGTGGCCGGGGTCCAGTACTCTGAAAAAGGACAGGAGATGAAGGTGTACGAGCCCCCGGACGATCCGCTGGTGCTGTTCGTGGGGACGCAGGAACGCAAGCGGTCGCTTCGCTCTCTAATTCGCCGGGTCCTCCCGGTCGTCGGGATTCTCACCGCCGCCAGCATCGTGATGCAGGTGCTCCTCGGCCGAGTACCGTTCCAGCTCGGTAGTGCGGGTTCTGGCGGCGACGCCGGGACGAGCGGCGATGCTGGCGCGGGTGGCGACGCCGAACGCGTGGAGGCGCTGAACGAGACAGCCGACACGCCCGAGCCGACACCAACGACGTATAGCAACGACGTCGGGGATCAGATAGCCGAGGCGACAGAGGCACCGACACCGGAAGCCGACGCGCCGGTTGAGGCCATGACCGAAGAAGCGCGGCAGCTGACGACCGATGCCGCAGCCAGCGGCGGGATCGAAATCGAACCGGGAGTCGCGTTCTTCCTCGGCGGGATGCTGGTTCTGACGCTGTACGTGTCGGTCTGGGCGTACAGGAACTACCGCTAAGATGAGTGCACCGGTCCGGCGTCCTCAGTTTTCTTCTACCGGTTCGGCAACCAAGACACCGGCCTGGTCGGTGATCATCTCGACGGCCGTCAGGGCGTAGCCGGCGTCGGTGAATGCGTCGGCCAGCACGCCGACAGTCGCCGGGTCGTCAACCTCTGGGCTGTAGAACGGCGCGTCAGGATCGTCGTCACCGAACAGCATCACGTCTCCGAGGACGATACGGCGCGGGTCCAGTTCTGTGATAGTATCGATGGAATCGCGTTTCTCGGCGTCGCCCAGATGATGCATCGCGAAGTTCGACGTGACGATATCGACCGGTCGGTCGACGTTCGGATCCCGGAACCGTCCCTCATCGAACGTGACGTTGTCGAAACCTTTGTCGGCAGCCTTCTCACGGGCTTCCGCCAGCATCCCGTCGCTGATGTCCCGGCCGACGACTTCCCGTGCATCGGGTGCGAGAGCGAACGCAATAGCTCCCGTTCCAGTTCCGAGATCGAGCACCACGTCGTCCTGGTCGGGGGAAGCGTGGTCAACGACAAAGTCGACGCAGGCGCGATACGCTGCTGAGTCCTGGTTCTCGTCGTACGAATCGGCATGGTTGGAGAACCTCTCGGCGTGTTCGTCAAGTGATTTCTTCATATTCGTGTCTCGTCGTGGCTGTACAAGTGTATCCCGGATTTGCTCTTTTTGTCGTCTTCGCTCTCACCTGGGTTCGGTTAAACTATGTTTTGAGTCACGAGTGGATTTTTGCTACCCCCATCCGAAGGAGCAACTGCGCCGTCGACGGGTGACCTGCCCCGAGGAAAGCTGCCCTGATCCCGTCCCCGCCGACGGCCACCGCCCTCACTCCGCTGACGCTCCCCTGGATTGGTCCCGGCTGTGGGACTGGTGCCCCCTTTTTCGGCGCTCCGTGACGCCAACGCCTTTGTCAGTCCGTCCGCTGTCACACAGTATGCGTCTCACCTTCCTCGGCACTGGCAGCGCTATGCCAACCGGTTCGCGGATGCAGTCAGGATATCTGCTGGAAGCCAGCGAGCGCAGTCTGCTGGTCGACTGTGGTAGCGGTGTGCTGCACTCGCTGGCCCGCACGGAGACGGGCTATGAGGGTGTCGACGTGGTGTTGCTGACACACCACCACCTCGATCACGTCTCCGACCTCGACGTACTGCTGAAAGCCCGGTGGCTGGCCGGTGAAACCGACCTCACGATAGCCGGCCCACCTGGGACGAGTAAGTTAGTCCGTGACCTCCTGTCGGTCCACGACTACATGCAGGACCGACTGGATCTGACGCTCAGGGACCTTGACCGAGATTCGTTCGATATCGCCGGATTCAGCGGCGAGGCATGCGAGACGCGCCACTCGATGCAATGTTTCGCGTACCGGCTCACGGCTGACGATGGGCCGACAATCACGCTGGGTGGCGACTCCGAAGCGTTCACGGACCTCGTCGAGTTCGCCGACGAGTCGGCGGTCCTCGTCCACGACTGTTCGTTCCCGGACGATGTGGACGTATCGAACCATCCGACGCCGGCGACGCTGGGCCAGACGCTGGCAGACGCCGACGCCGAAGTCGGGCGCGTGTATCTCACCCATCTCTATCCTCACACGGACGGACGACACGAAGAGATGCTGGACTCGGTGGGTGACCACTACGACGGCGACGTTCGGTTTGCCGAGGATGGCCTGACGATCACTGTCGGAGAGCGGTGACCAGCAGCGAGGACGGCGAATTATACCCGCTCAAGCGTAACGCGGAATTCGGCTCCGCCGGACTCGCTGTCGGTGACGCTGACACTCCCGCCGTATGATTCGGTCAGGGCGCGAACAAATCCGAGACCGAATCCGGTCCCCGAGCTGTCCTGTCCCTTTGCGCCCATCTCGAAGATATTCTCACGGAGGTCGTCCGAGACACCGGTACCGTCATCTGCGAAACAGACAGTGACCTCGTCCTGTCCAGACTCCTGTAGCGACACGACCATGTGAACCTCGCCGTCGTTGTGGACCGCGGCGTTCGACATGATGTTCGTGAACACGGAGTCAAACAGGTCGCCGCCGTACACCTGGTAGTCGAACGCCGACTCCTCGAAGTCAACGGTCAGCGACTCGTAGTTCGCCCTGACATCGCGGACAGCCCCCCCCGAGAACACTCCCGAGATCCCGTGGCTCCGGATTATCCTGGTCTTCCAGCGTCGAGACGAGGTCACCGACCCGTTCGATCAGGTCAGCGGCGCTGTCGGCCGCACGCTGGATCTTGCCGACGTACTCCTTGGTCTGGCCGTCCACCTGGTCAGCAACGGCGTCGGCGAATCCGGAGATCACCTGGAGGTCGTTCCCCAGGTCATGTCGGAGGAGTCGGTCGTACATCTCGATCATCTCCTTTCGCGTTTCCAGATCGCGATGGGCGCGTTCGAGGCGCTCGCGGGAGCGAATGTTACTGATCGCCGTCGCTGCGTGCGTCGCGAGGATTTCCAGCGGACGGATGTACTCGTCGCCGAACTCCGCGACGGACGTCGATCGAGTGACCAGTACAGCCGTCACCTCATCCCCCATCCGCGCCGGGACGGCAATTACACAGATTGCCTCCGAATCAGGCGTTACGCCGGCTGCCGTCCCCTGCTCGATAATGGTTTCACCGGTTGCTTCGGCCCGCTGAGCCACATCGCTCGGCTGCTCCCCCGACACAAGGTTTGGGTTCGTACTGTCGACGACGCGGAGGTCAGCGTCGCGCACCTCCACGAACGTAGAGTAGGAGAGTTCAAACAACAGAGACATCGCTTCGAGCGTGAGCGAGACAACTTCGTCGACGGACTCACACTGATTGAGTTCCTGGCCGTATTTGTTCAGGTCAGCCACCCGCCTAGCGAAGTCCTGTTGATCTTCAAACGACATCTAAACCACCCCATGGAGCGACATGGATTACTACCACATAGGCAGCGGTACAAAAAACGGTTTCGAGGAGAGCCCCTGGTTAATCAACTATTAATATGAACGGCTCTATTGAATCCGCTAATTTCTGGTGTGTTCATGCTTCTATAGCCCGTT
>JBDGPY010000032.1:0-12761 GCA_042219425.1 Haloarcula sp.
GCGCTTCAGCGCGGGGAGGGTGTCAATTCTGTTGTGCTCTGGCCATCTCCAGCGACCAGAAAAAGCCGTAGTAGGCGACGACACCACCGGCAAGCGTCATGTAGTAGGCCCACTGTGGTCCCGCCAGCACGTCGAAGACGGCGGTGACAACCGTCACCCAGGCGACGGCGAACACGAGGTCGACGATCATGCCCCGCTTGTGATCACGCACGTGCTCGCGAATCGTCTCAATGACACTCATCGGCGGCCTCGCAACGCGTATTTCGGGAGTGTGAAACTCGATACGGGCATGGACAGCGGTCACTCCTCGATTTCGGTCTCACCGTGGACGTCGACGACGAGCACCGGCAGGCGGGTCCGTCGCAGTACCTTCTCCGTGACGCTGCCGAGGATCACGCGTTTAAGCCCCGAGCGGCCGTGGGACCCCATCACCACGAGGTCGATGTCGTTGTCCTCGACGAACGACCGGATGGCACGGGCCGGCTCGCCAGCGGTGATGTGTTCTTCGACCTCGACGCCGTGTTCCGCAGCGCGGTCATGGACGTAGCCCGTGGCCTCGTCTGCGTCTGCTTTCACCTCGGTCATCTCGTCGATGCTGCCCTGCCGAATCCGGTCGACCTGCTCCGACCCAAGCGAGTAGCTGGTGGCGTCAACGTCGACGACGTACAGAGCGTGAACCGTTGCACCGTACTTCGAGGCGACGTCGACCGCCTGATCGACCGCGTTCTCCGCGGTTTCGCTACCGTCAGTCGGAATAAGGATGTTGTCGTACATTGGTTAGTCGTCTGCGGGGGTGCCGCCACTGCCACTCTCGTCAATGACGTCTGCGGCGGTCTCTTGCTGTCCCATCGGTTCGGGGCTGTGACACTGTCGAACCATCTTCTTCGTTTCTATCGGCGGCTCAGGGGTCGCCAGTGAGACGGCGATGGTGACGATGAACACGGCCGGTGTTCCGATCAGCGCTGCGCCAATCGGCGGCACGTACTGGGCGTACAGCGGCACGAGTGCGCCCCCTTCGCCCGCGATCGCTTCGAGCGCGCCGATGTAGCTCGGCAGGACGCTGTTGATAATCGAGGTGATCCAGATGAGCAGGCCGAACGACATCCCTGCCAGCGCCCCCTGACGGTTAGTGTTCTCCCACCAGAGCCCGAGGAAGAACATCGGGAACAGAACGATCCCGGCCAGCGAGAACGCGTACGCGACCAGTTCGCCGATGAGCGCGGGCGGATTGAACGCAGTCACCGTCACCAGCGCTCCCATCCCGATAATCGTCCCGCGGCCGATGAGTACCTGCTGGCGCTGGGTTGCCTCGGGGTTGATGAGCTCAGTGTAGATGTCGTGGGCGACTGCGGAGGAGGCCGTGATGAACAGGCCGGCGGTGGTCGCGATGGCCGCCGCCATCGCGCCAGCCGCGACCAGGCCGACGAACCACGTCGGGAGGTTTGCGAACTGTGCAGCGAGGACGACGATGACGTCACCTTCTGCGCCCGACATGCCTCCTTCCGCGGCGTAGGCGCTAGCTCCGGTCACCGCTTCGAAGAGGTCGACGCCGAAGGCCGCCATCGCGGGCGCGACCCAGTACAGCAGGAGAATGAAGAAGAGACCCCAGACGCACGACCAGCGAGCGATGCGCTCGTTCCTGACCGTGTAGAATCGCACGAGCACGTGCGGAAGGCCGCAGGTTCCGACGATGAGCGAGAACGCCGTCGCGACCCAGATATAGAACGGCTGGTTCACGAACGGCGCGGAGAACTCACGGCTCAGGTCGGCGATCAGTGAACCGTACTCGATCTGTGGAAGTATCGTCGAGTACCCCTGAGAGAAGCCGACGACGTACACGCCCGCGAGGAACGCGACAATGAGGATTATGTACTGGACAGCCATGTTCTTGGTCGCGCCCAGCATTCCGGACAGCGCGAGATAGCCGACGGTGATGGCCATCATCACGATGATCATCGGGATGATATCGAGCCCGAAGACGTACTGGCCAACCAGGCCCATACCGCGGGCCTGCCCGACGGAGTAGACGTACGCGATGAGCAGCGTCGTGAAGGCCGCCAACGCACGGGCGGTCGGCGAGTTGAACCGGTCGCCCACGAAGTCAGGCGCGGTGTACTTGCCGAACCGCCGCATCTGCGCGGCCAGGAAGATGAGCAGGATGAAGTACCCGGTCGTCCAGCCGACGATGAACGCCAGGCCGTAGAACCCGGCGAGCGCGACCAGTCCGGCCAGTCCGAGGTACGACGCGGCTGACATCCAGTTGGCCCCTATTGCCATGCCATTCTCGATGTTGCCGATCCCACGGCCGGCGACCCACATGCCCTCGGTGTCGGCCACCTTGAACACGTAGCCGATGACGAGGAACGATGCCATCATCAGGAAGACGATGATTGCCGGTACGAGCTTGAACGAGATGTCGAGCGCTTCGGCCTGCAGGGGAACCGTCATTGCTCGACACCCCCGTCAGCGGCCGTCGTCTCGGCAGCTTCGGAGGGTTTCGCCTCCATACCCTCGGGTTCGATTCCGTACTTCTGGTCGAGCTTGTCCCGGTAGTGCGTATAGACCACCGCCAGAATGAGTGACCCGGTCGGCGCACCCAGCGCGACGAGGAAGTAGTGCAGTGGGAATCCCAATACCGGCATCTGCGTGGACATCATCCCTGGCGTGATAGCGGTCATCGTCACCGGGCCGAACACGGCGATGACCCATAGCACGAAGCTACTCCAGATGAGCCGCAGGTGGTCACGCATAAACGGCGTACTCGGCCGTAACAGGTTCACCTCTCTGTCGAGGTAGTCGATGTCTTGATGTGTCTGTGCGTCCGTGAGTGCGCCGCCGTCCGTCTCCAGTGGCTCGCTCTCGCCGGTAGTTTGACTGTTATTATCTGTCATGGGTCTGTGTGCTGTCGATGTTCGTGTTCGCTCTCTGGATAGTCGAAAACCGGACCACTCAGTCAGTCGTCACTTACCTTTTGTTCGATATCGTTGACTACGTCAGGGTTGCGGAGCGTGCTGGTGTCGCCTAACTCCTCGCCGTTGGCGATGTCTTCGAGGAGGCGACGCATGATTTTCCCGGAGCGGGTCTTCGGGAGTTCGGGCGTGAAGATAACCTGCTCTGGTCGGGCAATCGGGCCGATAGCGTCCTCGACGCCGTCGATAATCGCACTACGGAGCTCTTCGTTCTCTTCGTAGCCGTCCTCGGTGATGGCGTAGGCGTACACTGCCTCGCCCTTGATGTCGTGGTCGCCGCCGACGACAGCGGCTTCGGCGACGCCCTCGACGCCGACAATAGCGCTCTCGATCTCCATCGTCCCGAGACGGTGGCCCGAGACGTTGATTACGTCGTCGACACGGCCCAGGACGGTTATGTAGCCGTCCCCATCGATTTTCGCCCCGTCTTCGGGGAAGTACACCCAGTCGTCCGAGTCGTCGCTGTCGGTGTCAGAGTACTCCTCCCAGTACTCCTCGATGAACCGCTCGTCGTTCTTGTACAGCGTTCTGAGCATCCCGGGCCAGGGCTTGTTGACCGTGAGGTAGCCGGCGCGGCCGGGCTGGACCTCCTCGCCCTCGGTGTCGACGATGCGGACGTCGTTGGCCGGCAGCGGCGGCCCGGCGGACCCCGGCTTCATGTCCTTGATGCCCGGCAGCGTCGTGATCATCATCCCACCGGTCTCGGTCTGCCACCAGGTGTCGACGACCGGGCATCCCTCGTTACCGATATGCTTGTAGTACCACTTCCAGGCACGGGGGTTGATCGGCTCGCCGACCGTCCCGAGCAGGCGCAGGCTGGAGAGGTCGTGGCGCTCGGGGTACTCCTTGCCCCACTTCATGAACGCCCGGATCGCTGTCGGCGCAGTGTACAGCTGTGTCGCCTCGTAGTCCTCGACGATCTCCCACAGGCGGTCGTTGTCCGGGTGGTCCGGCGTCCCCTCATACATCATCGTCGTGGTCCCGAGCGCGAGCGGGCCGTAGACGATGTAGGAGTGGCCAGTGATCCAGCCGATGTCGGCAGAGCAGAAGTACGTGTCCTCGGGCTTGATGTCCAGCACCGCCTGCGAGGTCCAGGCCGCCCAGGCGAGGTAGCCCCCGGTCGTGTGCTTGACGCCCTTGGGCTGGCCGGTCGTCCCCGACGTGTACATCAAGAACAGCATGTCCTCGGCGTCGCGCTCGACCGGCTCGACCGTCGCGCCCTCATTGTCGGCGACCACGGCATCGAAGGCGACCTGGTTGTCGGCGTAGTCATGGTCGAAGCCGTCGCCATCCATCAGGCGCTCGGCGACGACGACGCGCTCGACGTCGTGCTCAACGCCTTCCAGCCCCTCGTTGGCCTTCGAGAGGTGGTCGAGCGGGTCGCCGCGGCGGTAGTAGCCGTCGCAGGTGACGAGGTACTCCGAGTCCGCGGAGTTCATCCGCGTCGCGAGTGCGTCCGCAGAGAACCCGGCGAACACCACGGAGTGTGGCGCGCCGATGCGGGCGCAGGCCAGCATGGCGATCGGCAACTGCGGGATCATCGGCATGTACATCGTGACCACGTCGTCCTTGCCGACACCCATCTCCCGCAGCCCGGCTGCGAACTCGTTGACCTCCTGATGGAGTTCCGCGTACGTGTAGGTGACGTTGTCTTCGTCGACCGGTTCCCCGACCCACTCGATAGCGGCCTCGTCGCCACGCTCGTCGAGATGTCGGTCCAGACAGTTCGATGCTGCGTTCAGTTTGCCGTCTGTGAACCACTCATAGAACGGCGGGTTCGAGTCGTCGAGGACCTGATCGTAGTCCTCGTCCCAGTCGAGGAGGTCAGCAGCCCGTTCCCAACACTCCGGCCAGTTGTTCTCGAACTCGTCGTAGATTCCCTCGTCAGTGACGTTCGCCTGCTCGACGAACGATTCCGGAGGCTCGAAAACCTCCTGCTCCTCAAGTCGCGCTTCCAGTTGGACATCATCATCTACCATGGTCTATCATTGATATTTCACAGCGACCATATAAACAGGGGGTCTAACTATGGCAATATGGATCATGGTGTCAGTTGTCTCGAGACCGCCGGGGTGGAATCGGCCTATCGTCGAAAAACGCCGTCAAGACCTTCTGCTGGGCCTTTCTGAGGTGGTTATGGAGTGTCGGTGACGAGATGTCTAGGGAGGCGGCCAGTTCCTCTGCCGTCGACCCGCGGGGCCATTCGAAGTAACCGCTGTGGTAGGCCGCCCTGAGGACCGTTCCCTGGCGGTCGGAGAGGCGGTCAGACAGACGTTCGCGGAACCCCGCGTCCGTCTCGGCCGGGCGCTCAGTCTCCCGCTTTGCCGCCAGCGTGGTCCCCGGATACGCGTCGGTGACAGCGTCAACTGTCGGCCTGACATCGGCCTCGCCGGGGAGTTCGACAGCGACGGTTGCTTTCCCGTCAGCGGCAGTCACCTCGCGGATGCGGCCGCCGCTCTCGACCAGTTTGAGGGAGGGCGTGTCGGTGACAACCACTTCCAGCAGCGCACCGTCGCTGTACTCTTCGAGAAGTCGGGCGTCGTCGACGCCGTCGTCGGTGTCCGCATACGACAGGACCGGGTCGGCGGCAGCTCCATCGACCATCAGGTAGTACAGCAGCGACTGGCCCGAAACGGGGACGACACCGGAGAGTTCGACCGTACATTGCAACGCGTCAGAGAGTCCGACTGTAAACACCCGCTCGTCCGTGCACTGGAACTCCAGTTCGGTTACGGTGTCAGCCAGCAGGAGGCGTTTCCGCTCAGCGGCGGCTCGCGCGTGCCCGACCTGAACCCCGAGGGCGGCTAGCACGTCGCGCTCCGCTTCGGCCACGCTGTCGCTCGCGCCGAGTCCGATAACACCCACAACGGCGTTGTCCCTGACCAGCGGGACCAGAACGACCGGATCAGCGGTGTCGTCAACCACGCGGACCTCACCCACGTCGAGTGGGGACGCAGGCGTCTCGATATGGTCGTTGATCTGCCGCTCGACGGCCGCCTCAGTGATCGCTGTCGTCGCCCGCAGGGTCAGCCCGTCACCGGTTCGTTCAGTGAGCCAGGCGAACTCGAAGCCCGCCGCCGTCGTCAGCTGCTCACAGACGGTCGCCGCGATTTCCCCGCCGGTCGCAGCGGTGGCGAGTTGCTCACTGACAGCCGCCACCCCCGCAACGGTCCGCTGGAGCCCGTCCGGGGTCGACCCCTGAGACGGGCCGTCGAGTGTCGTCACGATGGTTTCGCGGTCCGGTTCATCGAGCAGGGGATCAAGCCTGTCCAGTCGATCCCAGCCGCCGAGCGCGCAGACGATGTCCGGCGGGACACCATCGTCTAGCAGGCTGGCCGCGAACCGCCACCGGAGGTCGCGCGAGGAAACCCCGCTCAGGCGTGGCACAGTGTCAGCGGCACGGTCAGCCACCTCGCTGACGAGCATCTGGAGCCGCCGCGCGGAGACGGAAAACAGCGGTTCGTCGTCGGCTCTCCCGGCCGAATTCGCGTATTTCCGCATGTCGTGTTCGACCGGCTCCGGGAGGTACGTCTCACGCTCGATTCCATCGTCTCCTCGAACGGAAAGCAGGAGGTGTCCCTCGAATTCGGTGATATCGGCCAACCGTACGGCCGTCATCTCCGCCGGACGAAGCCCAACCTCCGCGCCAAGCCGGAGCACGAGGTCGGACCGATGTGTCTCAGCCGCGCGCCGGAGCTGTTCGTACCCTCGTTCACCGATGCAATCCGTTGCCCCCTGCATTATCTTTCGGAAATATAGATGATATCGAAATAAGTATTCCGGCCATATTAACGGGATAGCTGAGTATGAGCAATAAGACAGCGACTATAAGCAATAGAGCTCGACCAATGGTTTCGTAAATATAAGAAAGTCCGAAGCAGCTCAATCACTGCTCGTCGTCGACTGAATCTCGCCGAGAATTTCCGGGTTGCGGAGCGCGCTGGTGTCGCCCAGGTCCTCGTCGTTCGCTACCGCCGTCAGCAGGCGGCGCATCACCTTCCCCGAGCGCGTCTTCGGGAGGTCAGGCGTGAACACGATCTCCTTGGGGCGGGCGATAGCGCCGATAGCGTCAACGATGGCCTGTTCGATTGCTGGCCGGAGTTCGCTCTCGGCATAGCCGCCTTCCGGGGAGGCGAACGCGTACACCGCCGTTCCGGTCGTCTCGTCGTCGGCCCCGACGACGGCGGCCTCGGCGACGCCGGTGACACCGGCGACCGTCGACTCCAGTTCCTTGGTGCTGAACCGCCGGCCGGCAACGTTGATCGCGTCGTCGATTCGACCGAGGAAGGTGATGTAGCTGTCCGTATCAACCGAGACACTGTCTTCTGGATAGTACCGCCATTCCGTGTTGGTGTCCGGGACGCTGCCCCAGTTCGTCCCGTCGAGCAGCGCGCGCGGCATCCCCGGCCAGGGGCGCGTCACGACGAGTTCGCCGGTCGTGTTCGGCTCGACTTCTGCCCCTGATCGGTCGACAGCTGATACCTCGATACCCGGGAGGGGTGTCCCAGCGGCCCCGGGCTTCATCTCGTCGATGCCGGGTAGCGTCGAGACGAGGATTGCCCCGGTCTCGGTCTGCCACCAGGTGTCGACGACCGGGCACTCGCCGCCGCCGATGTGCTCGCGATACCACTTCCAGGCGCGGGCATCCATCGGTTCGCCGACAGTACCCAGCAGGCGCAGGCTGGAGAGGTCGTGGCGCGCGGGATGTTGTTCGCCCCACTTCATGAACGCGCGGACGGCCGTCGGCGCGGTGTAGAACACGTCAACAGCGTACTTCTCGATGAGTTCCCACAGCCGGTCTTTCCTGGGATGGTCCGCCGTGCCGCTGTACAGTACCGTCGTGGTCCCAAGCGCGAGCGGGCCGTAGACGATGTAGGAGTGGCCGGTGATCCAGCCGATGTCGGCCGAGCACCAGTACGTGTCCTCGGGCTTGATATCAAGAACGGACCGGGCGGTCCAGGCGACGTGTGAGAGATAGCCGCCGGTCGTGTGGGTGACGGCTTTCGGCTGGCCGGTCGTTCCCGACGTGTAGATGCGAAACAGCGGGTCGCCTGCCGCCCGTGAGACAGGGGCAACTTCGGCCCCATCGTGGGCGGCCAGCAGGTCGTGATAGTCATCGTAGTCATCACCTAAATGCACGTCACGACCCAGCCGGTCCAGCACCACGACTGACACGTCATGGTCGACAGCGATACGCGCGTTATCGGCCTTGTTCTTCTGTGCGACGGCGCTGCCGCGACGGTAATAGCCATCGCAGGTGACCAGATACTCCGATCCGGCCCGCTCCATTCGCGTGGCGAGCGCGTCGGCAGAGAACCCCGCGAAGACGACGTTGTGTGGGACGCCCAGTCGCGCGCAGGCCAGCATCGCGACCGGGAGTTCGGGCACCATCGGCAGGTACAGGGTCACGACATCGTCCGGTTCGACACCGCGCTCGCGCAACGCAGCCGCGAACGCGTTGACTTCACGGTACAGTTCGAGATAGGTGTAGGTCCGAGACTCGCCGAGGTGACCCTCCCACACCAGCGCGAGCTGATTCTTCCGCTCGGGCAGATGCCGGTCGAGACAGTTATACGCGGCGTTCAGCCGACCACCGGGGAACCACTCGAACGGTGGCCCGTCGTCGTCGCGAAACACCTCGTCGAAGGGGCGCTCCCAGTCGAGCAACTCGGCAGCGTCCCGCCAGCAGTCGGGCCATTCTCGTTCGAAGCGGTCATAGACGGCTGGATCCGTCACGTTCGCCTGCTCAACAAACCAGTCCGGCGGTTCGACTGTCTCTCGCTCCGTATGGGACTGGTCCCGGCCCGATTCGTCACCCCGTGTCATCGGTTGACAATACGTCGGGGCATTCAAAAATGTCCTATCTAATTATGTACGAATTTCGGTCTGATCGACACATCGCTGGCGCGGTCAGCCGTTCTCACTCACGACACTCGCGACGGAAGTTATATTCAGTCCTGTGGACAACGGATGGACAAGAGGCCGGTACGGGGTATGAGTGACACCGAAAAAAAGATCGCCGACACGAAGGGACAATACCTACAGGCGGTTTCGCAGGGACAGCGCCTCAGTAATGCCGAGTGGCGAAACTGCCGCATCGTCCTCACGACCGAACGGGTCGCCCTGCTGGGCGATGACAAACGACAGATCGCCCTCACCGATGTCGATCGCATCGCCGACCGGTTCGACGTGAACCAGCAGAGCGCCGGCGTTGCCGACTACGTCGCGCTCTACGTCGGTGAGGACGTGATCCTCGTGTCGGCGTCGGATCACGAGACGTTCGAGACCGATTTTTACCGGGCAAGTCTCGACGGCGCAATCGTCCTTGTCCAACACCCTGCGCTGAAGGGCGGCGTCGTCCAGTCCGCCGAGTGGACCAAGGGCCGGTTGAAGGTGAGTGACGACGCACTCAAACTCGCGATGGCTGACGGCCAGGCAGCCGTCATCGACCGTGCCGACATCGGCGACTTCGCCGTCGAAGAGAAACAGGTAAACGGTGAAGAGCGGTCCGTCATGCAGGTCGAACACAGCGAAGACGACATCAGCGTCGAGACACACCTCGCCGGCGAGGAGTTCCACGCGACGGTCCTCCGGACGATGCTCGAAGACAGCGCCGAGCAGAACCGCGCCAATCTGGACCTGAGTTCGACCGAGAAACAGGTCATCATGGCGCTGCATTCCGGTGTCTCTCCCTTCGATATCCCCAACTTCGTCGGGATCGATGTCGAGAAGACCGAGGAAATCTTCGACCGACTGATCGAACTTGACGTGATCAGCGTCCTCAGGGAACGGACCGAAGTGAGTCTCACAACGAAAGGTCGCCGTGTCGCTGGCGAACGGATGGGCGAACAATAACGGTTTCAGTTGGTTTACCGATAACAACGTTACAAATTCCTGGGGACTGGACGCTTTATAGTCTGGAGTTTAGTGCCATTCAGTCGTTATATGTGTATTTCCACACCTTCAGTCTGGACAGGCGTACACTATTAGTAGCGGAATAGTCGAAGTAAGGCCGCCATATTCAAACCCCTCCTCCGTCTCCTACCTGTATGCACATCGACACGGCTGTGGTCCTCGCCGCGGGTGAGGGGACTCGCCTGCGGCCGTTAACTCGCAACCGGCCAAAGCCCATGTTGCCGGCTGCGAACCGCCCGATTCTCGAACACGTCTTCGACGCGCTGGTCGAGGCCGGCATCGAGGAGCTGGTCGTCGTGGTCGGGTACAAGCGCGACCGCGTCCAGAACCATTTCGGCCCAACCTACTGCGGCGTACCGGTCACCTACGTCACCCAGACGAAGCAACTCGGTAGCGGCCACGCACTGCTTCAAGCCCGCAAAGCCGTCGACGGACCGCTGCTCGTCATGAACGGCGACCGGCTCGTCGACGCGGCCACCATCGAGGCAGTAGATTCCTCCTACGCCGAGACAGGTGACACGAGCATTGCCGTGCTAGAGCGACAGGACACCAGCCGCTACGGCGTGGTGGAAGTCCGTGACGGCGATATCGTCGACATCGTCGAGAAGCCCCAGCGTGACGACTTCCGACTCATCAACGGCGGCGTCTACGCCTTCGGCAAGGACATCTTCGACAGGATTGACGACACGACGCGCCACGACGGCGAGTTAGCACTGACCGACACAATCGAACTCCTGCTCGAATCCGACCGGGTGCGGTCGGTCGAGGTCGACGGGATGTGGGTTGATGCGACCTATCCGTGGGACCTGCTTACCGTCGCCCGGGAGGTCCTCTCGCGGGGTCGGGTCGTCGAGTCGACCCGCGATGAACAGGTCTGGGTCGACAGTTCCGCTCGGGTCCACGACCAGGCCGTTCTCCAGTCGCCCGTCGTCGTTGGGCCCGACTGCGAGATCGGGCCGGATGCCGTCGTCGGCCCGGACGTGGCGCTGGGAGGTAACGTCACCGTCGGGGCAAACAGCGTGATACAGCACTCCGTCCTCGATGCTGACACGCGCGTCGACCCGGGGTCGACGCTCATTGACACCGTGACCGGGCAGGACGTGAATCTGGGGGTACACACTGTTGTGCCGGGTGGCCCGGCCGACGTACAGATCGGAACGCAAGTGTTCGAAGACCAGCGACTCGGGGCGGTCGTCGCCGACCGCGCCGTCGCCCATGGGGACGTGAGTTTCGTCCCCGGCTCGCTCGTGGGACCCAACGCGCAGCTTGGCACCGGTATCACGGTTGACGGGACCGTTCGCGAGGGCGCGGAGGTGGTGCGCTGATGTGTGGCATCATCGGCTGTGTCGGCCGCGGCGAAGACACACTCGATACGCTGATCCACGGACTCTCGAAACTGGAGTACCGCGGGTACGACTCCGCCGGCGTCGCGCTGGCGAACAGTCACGTCGACCTCTGCAAGCACTCCGGAAAAATCGACGACCTCCGGGAAGCGCTGTCGGACCGGACACTTTCGGGCTCCGTCGGTATCGGGCACACTCGCTGGAGCACACACGGGCCGCCGACCGACGAGAACGCACACCCGCACCATGACTGTCACGGCGACGTCGCGGTCGTCCACAACGGGATTATTGAGAACTACCAGTCCCTGCGTGACGAACTCGTCGGGGCCGGCCACACCTTCACCTCCGACACCGACACCGAAGTTATCCCACACCTCATCGAAGACGCACTGGACGGCGGCGCTGCTCCCGAGGACGCGGTTCGAGAGTCGATTCGCCGGCTTGAGGGGAGCTACGCCGTGGCCGTCGTCATCGCCGGCTGTGACGCAGTGTTCGCCACTCGTCACGACTCCCCGCTCGTCCTTGGACTGGGTAAGGACGAGACCTTCCTGGCGAGTGACGTGCCCGCGTTCCGGGACTTCACTGACAAGGTGGTCTATCTCGCCGACGGCGAGTTTACACGCCTTGATGCGGAGGGGTGGACAGTCACCGACACTGACGGCACCGTCATCGAGAAGGAGGTCGACACCGTCGAGTGGGACCCCGAGGAGACCGGCAAAAGCGGCTACGAGCACTACATGCTCAAGGAGATCCACGAGCAACCGCGCGCGCTCCGGCAGTGCCTTCGGGGCCGCGTCGACGAACTCGCCGGGACGGTCGGTATCGGTGACCTCGGCGACCTCTCCCCGACCGGCGTCCAGTTCGTTGCCTGCGGGACCTCGTATCACGCCGCCTTGCATGGCGCACAGCTGTTCCGCGAGGCCGGCATCCCGGCGCAGGCGTTCCTCGCCAGCGAGTACGCCACCGCGACGCCACCGATTGGGGACGCGCTCGTCGTCGGCGTCACACAGAGCGGCGAAACCGCGGACACACTCTCGGCACTCCGGGCGGCCCGCCGCCGCGGCGCGCGGACGCTCGCCGTAACTAACGTTGTCGGCTCGACCGCGGCCCGCGAATGCGACCACGCGCTGTACATCCGTGCCGGCCCGGAGATCGGCGTCGCCGCCACCAAAACCTTCGCCTCACAGCTGGCCGCGCTGAACCTGCTTTCCCTCGGGACCACCTCGACTGGCGACGCCCGGCAAGTCATCAGCGCGCTCCGTGACCTGCCCGGCCACGTGCAGGCGATCCTCGACGAGTCCGCTGCACAGGACGTCGCCGAACTGTACCAGGACGCCAACGCCTACTTCTTCATCGGCCGGGGCTACCAGGAACCCGTGGCGCTCGAAGGCGCGTTAAAAATGAAGGAGATTACCTACAAGCACGCTGAAGGCTTCGCCGCTGGCGAGTTGAAGCACGGCCCACTGGCGCTAGTGACCGAGAACACGCCCGTGTTCGCCATCGTCACTGGCGACGACGAGCGCGCCCGCAAGAC